>NZ_JAHCVJ010000006.1 GCF_018476885.1 Geoanaerobacter pelophilus | reverse complement strand
ATTTTTGGCCGTAACACTTCCTTGGTTTAATCCCAACGCAATACCAGAACCCTCAATCGATCGGCCACCGCCAAAAACACTGCCAAATAGTCCGAGAGTCGATATCTGGCCGGCAATATCTGTCATATTTTGCAGTTGGTCTGCTGCTCTACTAAAATCGAAGGTAGATAGCGCTCCCTGTGCCCGCCAGAAGCTATCTAAGCCATCCATGACTACATTTGGCCGACCATTCATCCAGGCTTTAGACAAGAACCCTTTTTCTTCAGGCAAAGCATTAGATGTAAGGGCCCCACCTATCATTGACAGGAAACTGCCATCAGCAAAGAGATCGCTGATTTTAGTTAAACCGTCAGCCACCTTACCAATAGCCATGGAAGCGTTTTCCATACTATTGGCAATGCTCTGCAGCTGTTCATACGACAGGCCGTCACGAGTTGAGGTTGTGGGGGCCCCAATAGACCCACCAACCGAACCGCCGGCACCGGCAGAACCACCAGAGAAAGATCCGGCTGATACGCCACCGACTGACCCGCCACTGCCATAACTGGTGGAAGCAATCTTGGCAACCTGCATGGCACCGATCAATCCAACTGCTACTGCTCTACCCCAGGCAGCCGGAGTCCAACCATCGGGACCGGCAGTCTGGGCCATGATCGACGAAGCGGTATTCATGATGGTAGCGCCAATAGCAAACGCTTTATTGGCCTCGAACCCATCGCGAGACGACTGGTCGATCATGTCGCCCATCTGGCTAAGAACGCCGCCATAAAATCCGAGGCTTTGTTGCCACATACCCCATTTGGCCTGTTCCGTTTCGCTGGTTTCTGCCTCTTCATATGCCCGTAACTTCTTAATAGATTCACTAAGGAGCTTAAAGCGGTCTTTTTCGCTCTGGCCGTTCATGCCGAGCTGGGCTTTCAGATGATCGGACAGCTCTTTGCGTTGATCGGCGTAGTGCTTCTTAATCCCGGCCAGCTGCTGCTCATACGGGTCTTGAATAGTAGAGATGCGGATATCAGCAGTGGCCGACACCATGTCGTCCAGCGATTTGCGGAAATTTTCAGCGCGTTCGGCATCGAGCTGGCCGAGAGCAACGATTTTGGCATGCGCCAAGTCAATAATTAACTTACTATTGGCAGCTTCTTGGTCCAGTTGTTCCTGGCTGGCTTTGGCACCGAGCATGGCGATCTCGACATTGGCCCGCCGCGCCATTTCAATTCGGTCTTCATACGACTGGCGCAGCTTGGCTTTTTCAGTATCACCGCCAGACGATTCAACATTAAGCATGGATGACTCTTTCTCGACATCCATAGTCTTCCAAACAGTCTGATAATGCTTTCCCATGGCTTCCAAGCCGGCGGCTCGACGTCGATCCGCTTCGGCGGCATCTTCTTGTGCGCGGCTGCCAAGCTCAAGGGATTCTTTGTATTGCTGCTGGATTGTTATGTTATCAATATGCTTTTTCCGTAATAACTCTAATTCTTCCCTTAAGGATGGAGTTTTAGCAATCGCATCATCATAATGATTGTTAATCTTGTTTATTTCCTGATCGTACTTACTTATAAACGGTGTAGAGTTGGCAACTTCGGTCTTGAAATCAGCCAAAACTTTCCGCATCTCTTCAGCTTTTTTCAGGTCGTCTGCAGACGGACCCGGCGGTGGGATTTCTGGAACCTGGGGGCCAAGTGCTGATTTCATTGTAGGAGAAAGAGGGATCCCACCTTCTTTATACATAAACAGCGCTTTTTGCTTTTGTTGTTCCCATGCTTTGTCAGCATCTGCCGCCCGCTTCATCTCGGCGTTATACATTGCTTCGCCGGTTAGATTAACTTGGGTGTACTTATAGATAATCTCATCTAGTGCTTTAATCCACGGCTGTGTAGCGTAACCAAATGCAACGCCTATTCCCACAGCCCACGCAACAGGATTGGCCGCCACGGAGGCCGCAATTGCCGTTGTCAATGAAGTGTATGCCGCTGTTAACCCTGCTATACCACCAACAGCAGAAAAGGCCGCCACACCAATTGCTGTAAGAACGCCAGGAGCTGAACTCAATAAAGAAGGGATCGCCTCAATAACAGTTACTGTATCTCTAAGTATGAAAAAAATTGATTGGACCGCTGGGGAAATGGTGGTCTGTAGTACCGCACCAACCCCCTGTAAAACTACAGCAGTGATCTCAATAAGCTTTTTGGTAGCTTCCCATCCCTCCCGGATCCGTCCACCGATCTCTCCAGCGTGTTCCTTCAGATAGCCATTGGCGATCTGGAGCCAACCAACCATATCCTTGACGATGTCCCCAAAGCCTGCTCTAACCACGGCACTGATCGATGTTTGCATGGATGAGGTGGCAGCGGACCAGGTCTTATTAATATCGCCAGTGGCCATGTTTATGCCAACCAGATACGGTTGCAACCGTTCCAGGGTGTCGCCATGCTGTTTGCCGAGCGCTACAACCTCTTTAAGTCCACCTTTATAGATGCCCTGGGCTTTGATTGCCTGGTCAAGGGCTTTTGATACCTGGGCATGCTGATCAGGCACGCCAGACATTATGGCGCGAGTTTCCTGATACATCTGCAGCTGCTGATCCTGTCCTTTGGTAAACATGGCGATGGCATTCGACAGAGAGGTAAAACCATCGACTTGTTTTTTATTGTTAATGTCCAGAACCACGCCCTGCATGGTCATGGTTTGTAGCATGGCCGTGAGGCCTTTATTGTTGGCTAGGGAATTGGCGTCGACTTCTTGCAGTTTTTCAGCAAGAGCGCCGGCATAAGCAAGACTTTGCTGATAATGCTTGGCCACATCCTTCGGACCCTGCATCTGAGTCAATTGAGCGGCTATGGATATAGTCGCAACCTGGAAATCATCAACAATATCGATTCCAGCTTTAAAAGGCATGACAATGGCAGCAGTAAGCAGAGCCAGCGCCATGGTGATATTCATAATTCGCATCTGAATATCCCACAGCCCTTTCTCGAAACCGGACATGCCGCCCTGAGCACGTTTGCTGGCTTCGGCCATGCGGGACATGTTGTTTTCATGGGAAGCGGCCATCCGGCCCGATGCCATGGTTATGTCGCCAATAACAACCGAGACATTACCCATGCCGGAGGTCATGCGGCCAGTGGCGGCAGCCATGCGACCGGAAGCCCCTTCCATCTCCTGGGCCATCCTGCCGGTGGCTGCCCCCATCTTATTGGTGGTCTGGGCGGTGCGATCGACGGCAGCATCAACCTGTTGGAGACCGTTGACGACAACCCGCTCGCCATCAATCTCCATGATCAGTTTTAATTTTGCCGATTCATTGCCCACTTGAGGTTTCCTTCTCGGCCTTCTCGTCCTGCCAGGCAAAATACTCTGCATCGAGCATCTTGATTTGGGTTACTTCCCAGGGAGTCGGCCGGTTGCCGGTGAGGCGGGACCATGCCTCTATTTCCTGGTATGTGATCGGGGCGGGGCCGAAGCCGCCGCCCCTGGTTGCACTCAGCTCCTGGAACCATGTCCAGATGTGCTCAACTTCCGCCGGCATGGGAGGCTCGTCAGGCAGCAGCTTTTTACCGTTGCTGCGTTTCTCCAGTGCCTCCAGCTCTTCACCCTCGGTTACTCCGTTTTTGCCTGGGGTGCAGTAGCGGAACTTGTACCCGGCTGCGGCGCGGAGGGCGTCGCCGAGCTGGGCAAAAAATTGCTCACCTTGTCCATGCCGTCCTGCACCTGCTGCCGTAACCAGAAAAAGCCACGCCGGGAGATGATCTTCTTGAACTCTTCCTTGGTTGACGCCAGTTCAACCCCTTCATCAAAAGAAAGGGTATCTTTGAATCTGCCGTCATCCTGGCGCTGTTTCCAACTGACAAAACAGGCGGTCATGCGCTCGACCAGGCCTGCCTCGATCTGCTCCGGCTCCATGCCGACGGTAAAGTCCCGCTTGCGTTTCGACTGCTCCAGCTGGCGGCCGCGGATCTTGCGATCGGCTTCGATGTACGCGAGGGAATCGGAACCAAGCATGGTAATCACGATCCCCAGGGACATGCCGGTGCCAGGGTGAAACAGTTCGATGTCGATGCCGCGGTCTGCTACTTCTTCGGTGCACAAGTTTTTCAAGTTCATTTCAAGACTCCTTAAAGTGTGTTTTAGCCGATAAAATCGGCGGCAAGGGGGCTGGCCAGGCCCCCGGCCTCCAACAGGAGCGAACCGGAGGCCCCGCCATGCAAATCAGATTACGTTGCCGGGTAGCTGGGTGCATTTAACAATGATTTTAAAGGCGGTGGCGTCGGCGTTGTCAGTGTAGTCGCCAGTAAAATCATAAGTTGCGGTAACACCGCCAGAACCGGGAACGCCAGGTGCTTTTGGCGTAAAAACAAGTTCTGGAGTAACGATCTGGATTGATTCGTTCCCGGATGTCCCATCTCCGGATCCTTTTTTAAACGTTGCATCCAGAGATGATTCAGTAGAGCCTTTCGCTTTGTCATACAGCGCAAGATCAGTGAAAATAGTCGTGATGTTGCCGGTAATCTGGTAAACACCAGGATTGATCCCGCCGCGAACTCCACCACCGCCGACAACGAAAGTGTCACCATCCAGAATGTTATCCAGGTTGAATGACACGCTCTTTATCAGCGCCGTGGCGGCACCGCCTTCTTTCATGTCGGCAGCTGCAAGCATGGAACTGTCAAAAGTGATTTTTGTATTATCGATTGGAGTACCGGTCTCAAAGCTGTTGGATGCAGTTGTCTCAGATGCGCCCATCCAGTCGCTTGATACATCAACAACCCCTGTTGGATTAATAGTCATGCCAAATTTAGAGTTAGTTACACCGGTGTATTTGAAATATTTGCCGATGTCCGGATAGCCCACTTCGGCTATATATGAAGGGAGTGCTCCGCCTGCTTTATATACATAAGTAAAGGTGCCGGCTGTGCACTTCTTAACGCTGGTCATAGTGATAGTGCCGGTGCCGCCCATCGGTACTCTGATTTTAAATGCGGTGGTCGAAGTGACATCAATAACCGGGTAATAGAATGTTCCGTTCATGATTGTTGGGGCGGTAGCAACAATTTCCACCGTATCGCCGATTGCCAGACTATGAGTAGCTCCACAAGTAACTGTGACAACCTGGTTGACCCAGTCATAAGCAAAAGTAGGCGTGGTTAGAGCAGCGCCAAGGGTAACGCCAGTGGCAGTAATACTGACACTCCCCATGGCTGCGTACAGTAATGCCATAGTGGCCTGCAGCTCGGTGGGTATGCTACCACCAACATCTGCTGAGCCGGCCAAACCACGAGTCGGGTGGCGTGATCCACCGCGCAGTATTTTAGACTGCTCATTCCCCCGGCTGTAGGCAAGGGAAGTTGAACTTATATATACTTTCTTTGATTTACCCACGATTGCGCCTGTTGGTGCCGTATTAAAAGTCGGCTCCATCAGCATCAACAGCTGGGCTAATGATCCTTTTGCTTGTGGCATCGTGATTCTCCTCTATTAAGGGTTATATTCCTGGGTGAGATACATACCGTAGCTGGCGACGCCATTCTGGACGCCAACCAATTGGGCTTCATCTGGCTGTATAAAGCCAAAGCCGGTATTGAGCCGAAACAGCTTGGCAGCAGTGGCCTCGATCAATGCCAGGCTTTCGACTGCCCCGTCTGATTTCGACCGCAGGTTTTTACTCATGATGATCAGTGACCAGATAATTCCGGCCGGAGCGGTAGTGCCGCCGATTACATTCGGCTCACTAAAACCGCATTTACTCAGGATCAGGTGCGCCGAAGGCAACGTCTGCGGTTTATTGATCAACGACTCAACATCGCCTTCCCAAATGTCGACAGTCTTATACTCCGGCATTTCTTTAAGGGCAGTGATTAAGGTTGTCAGGCTTTCGGAGAGCATTTAACGTCCCTTTAATACCGATTTAAATTATCGTCCGTGAATATCCTAGTCGGGGTAGAGGCTTTAGCTCTGGCGGGTGAGGATGTCGAAGCCGGGGACACCGCTCCGGCAATACCTAGCTTGATTTCGCCCTTCTGGATGGACATGAGAATCTTCAAGGCAACACCATGCTTGTCATTAACTGCCTTCGGTGTCTCAAACTCTGGACGGCGGCCATAGAGGTTGTACACCGAGATATCGACCGACAAGGTTTTAAGCATGCCAGGTACATTCGCCAGAGGAAGTTCATACCTCTCCCTGATATAGCCGTCGATCAGTTCGTCGGCATCGGAGATAATCCCGTCGACCACAGCCGTATCGATCTGTCCCAGACCCTGATCGTCGGTCAACTGGATCAGGGTCTGTTCGGGGATCCGCTTGCTCTTGATGTCGTCAATAGTGCAGTAAGGCATAATTCACCTTCAATAAAAGGGCGGGTTAACCGCCCCTTCAATATCGCTTTAGTAAGGGTTTATTGCCGTTCAATACAAATGTTGTAATTTTTTCCAGGAGTGTTTGAACTTATGGCATCAAACACAACCGGGTTGTTATCGTCGTTGACAGTAATGGTGTCAGCGCTCTTGATTAATCCGGCAGCCTTATTACCAGGGCGGCGCTTAACCGGAAGGGCCGCTCCAGCGTCGTCGGTAACTGAGTAGGCAAAGCCGCGATAACCGGCGGAAGAGTATGATTTAAGCACCCCTTTTGTTTTGGCTGCGACACGGTCACATCGTGATTTAGTTGGGTCTGGAGAAATTCCTTGCAGGTTCTGGATTGGAGTTTTAGAGCCTGACTTGTCATACTGGAGTTTGCCGGCGGCCATAGCGCTGGTTGCTATACCAATCAGCAGAAATGTCACAGCGATAATTGACGTTTTTGTTGGTAACATAAAAGATCCTCCCTCCTATCGCCTAACGCGGATGATTTCGCCGGCTGCTGTAGCGGCATCGAGAGTGTGGCCGTTGACTACACCGGCGGCATGGGTAACTGCCCTACCATCAGCGTCAGAATCAACATCAACGTCGGCAGCAATAACGCCACCGGCTTCGACCAATAAGATGCCTGAGAAATTGAGCGGTGCCTGAGCTCCAACTGCAGTATCGGCATCGCAGATTCCAAGGGCCGCGGCACCAGCAGCGCACTTGGCGCCGTCGTAACCGACGAACCTTTGCTGAACCAGGTCAGCGGTTTTGGCTGTAATAGAACATGTTCCGGTAATGATCTGGGTTTTCACTTCTTACCTCCTTCTTTCTTAGCCAGAGCTTCGTTGAGCTTGATGAGCTGTTTATTGAGATCGGAGATGGTCTCGCTCCGGAGGGTAATGGTATTGTCACGATCAGCGAGTGACTCAGTAAGGATTCTATTGGCTTCGTCGCTTGCATCGAGCTCCGTCTGCAGGTCCGCGATCGTCTTATCCCGGTCCTGGAGATCTGCTTTATGTTCATCGAGCAGGGTTGCCATGGCTTCCTGATGCTTCCTCAGTTCTCCTGCCAGGTCATTGCGTTGGAGAATGAGGTCGTCGAGCTGCCGCTGCTGCGCCAAGACATCTTCATCACCATCCCTGGCAGTAGCATCGTCCTGGAGCGGCTCAATAAAGGCTTTCAACCTAATCGCATCTTCATCGGTTAGACTGATGCGCCTACCGATGCCGTAGGTTTTACGGTTCAGGCGGATGCTAGTCCCTTTGACCAGGTATGCTGTTTTTTCTTCATTGCTCACGTTTCATCCCCCCTTTACTTCTTGGTATTGGTAACCAGGTACCCGGCATCGGCACCGACGATCTTCACGTCAAACATGTCGGTTGTACGGACAAGCTGGATTTTGCCGCCATTGGTAACGTAAGTATCGACCACCGGCTTATTTTTTTTACGGAAGGTGTAGCCGAAGGAGGGCTCATACATGGTCCGTTCCTGACCTTTGATTGCCGGTGGCTGGTAAAAGAGAAGCATCATGTCGGGCCAGATGTCGTAAGAAATGCCAGCATCGTCTACATAAATCATCTCGCCGACAATGATCGGTTTCTCCAGGACTTCTTCCATGATCTGCTTAGTGACAACCTTATTCTCAGTGGCTTTGATTCTCTCCATGAACTGGGGATGTTTCTTCCAGAGAGCGAAAGTGGATGCACCAATAACCAATCCATTGCCACGCTTGGCTATCTGTGACCGGAGCGCTTCGTCGCCATCCTGGACAACGCCGACCGGGTCAGAGCCGGGCTCAGAAAAACAGTCGTCACCTGCCAGGGCCAATTTATTGCTATTCCCATAATTAGCGGGGTTACAAGCCAAATCAGCCGCAAGTTTTTCGCGGCGGACCTGAATGCCGGCAGTGGTCAGATTGGTGGCATACTGCTGCAGCGGGAAATTGGCCTCTTCATCCTCGCGGTAGTCAATCGGGTATTCCAGATCATGCTCAGTCATGCTGAAATCATCACTGGACGGTTTACCCGGAGCAATTCGGTTGGAGTTGGCGCGGAGTGCCCTCTCAGTGCTGTAAAGCCGAAATGCCTCTTTACCAAAGGTCATGTACTTGCCACTTTCCTTAGTCAGATTGCCTACGACTGGGAAAAGGAGTTCGGCAACAGCTTCGGCGTTACTGTAACCCCGCGCAAGGTTGGTTAATACCGGGTCAACAACACGGAGCGCGGAGAGCTGATCAGCAAATTCATTTCTTCCCATGGGTCAGTTTCCCCCTTTCTTGTTCATTACGGCAGTTAGCGCCGTTTCATAGGAAGTTCCAGAGTGGGCTTCCTGATACGCCAATACTTCATTATGGAGTGCCAGACGATCTTCATCGACAGCTACATCAGAAAACTCTCCGGATCCTGCATTAAAATTCCCACCGCCTGCGCGGCCCTTGCCAGCAAACTCACCAAACTGAATAGTCTCTGCACGACTTTTCAGTTTCAGCTGAAAATCTTCAACCGCGCTTATATCTTTTTTCTGTTCTCCCTCCCCAAATTGAACAGCCGGCGCCTTGCGGAGGTTCATCATCTGGTCGACCAGAGTAGGGATCTCACCGGGGATAATGCGAGTCGGGAGCGACTCACAAAACGCGGTGAACTCGCGGCGGGTCTGAGCATCCTCACCTTCGGCAAACTGGCGGGCCAGGGCGGTATTCTGCTCACTGAGCGTCTTAATTTGCTCGCCGATCGGTTTCAGCGTCTCAGCGAACTGCTGTAACTGCTGGGTTACGCCTGCCAAGCTTTCCTTAACCACGGCCTGGACTTCTTCCTTTGTCATGTCTGACTCCTTTTGTTCGTGATAACTGCTTTGAAGTAATGATTCATCGGTTTCTGGCCTGACTGCCTCTTCGGTAAGCGATTGCAGATCCCACTCGTCAAGAACTTTATCCGCCTTCTCCTGGCCGAACTCCCCAGTAAGAAAGTTTTTAAGGCTACGAAACAGGCGGGCAATTAGCCGGTCATTCCAATCTCCAAACTCAAATGTGATACAGCCAGCACCTTCAGCCTCTTTAAAGGCTGGGCGATCCTTCAACCCTTTAATTGCTGGCGGCATAGCACCTAAATAACCGACATGCCGCAGATACAGTTTCCCTGGCGTTGGATTTCTCGGGTCATCGCGACTGTAAAGTGCCAGAGAGCGTTTTTTAAAAAGCTTGCGAGACAGCATTTCAGCAAACTCCGGCGCAACATCGTCCTCTGTGTATTCAACCCGTTTTGTCTGCTCATTGAACCGCACCGCGCCGACCCATCCCATTGCCGGATCATCATGCTTAGGATGACCGGCAACAATTGGTGCCTCATGCAGATCTGGGCTATACCCCTCCGCCAACTCCCGACAATCCGTCTCGGTAAATGTGTGAGCAATGCCGGCGGTGTCGATATGCTTCCCCGGTTTAAAACCTTCAATCCACGATCCCATTGCATTCTCCTCCCCTGTTGTCCGGTGCAACTGCACCGTACAACAGGGGGACGGGGAAATCTTTTAGATGGAATAAAAAGGGGAGGGCGGACTAAGAGTGGAACCGCGTTAAAACATTCTTTAAATTTTGTTGAGCTGGCTTAAAAAGATTTTTACAGGGGGTAGTCAGGGGGCGGAGTGAGATCGGCGCTTAAAATCGAAATTTGGAGTTTTCATGGTCCGAAGACAAACTGCACTGCAGCCCATTTGATGTTTTCCAGGCCGGTGGGGCTGATTTTAAAGTATTCGCGCTGGGGCATATTGATCGTATAGCCGTTATTGAAGCGGAACCGGGTGACGGTTCGTTTGTGGCTGGCCTTGGCAAACACTGCCAGGTTGGCCTTCAACCCTTCCGTGCTCTGGCGCAGCAGATTGCCTCTGGCATCGGTCCGCAGCCGGACGGTAGAGTAATGCGGTCCGCGCTTGATCTCGCCACCGAAATTGTGAATGGCGGCGTATTCCTTGTTGGTGGAGAGCCCGGCAGCATTGGCCGTGACAAACTGCTGGATGGAGTTGACCAGCTGCGCCGACTTGATCAGGGTCTGGCCGCCGCTCTTCTTGACACGTTTCGATTCCGGCCACTTGGGATCCCGGCCGCCGGCCTCAAAATTCTGCTGGACCTCATCGTCCATGATCCCGGCGATCTGCCGCAGTAACGGCTGCGGATCAGCGCCGCGGGTAATCATAGTGTGCAGCCGTTGCCGCAGGGCAGCAGTGCCCTGGAGTTCGACCTTGCTTATCGCGGCCATAACGCCCTCACATCAGCATCGTATTTAGCTAAATCTGGCTGCCACTTGGCCATGCCGGAGTTGCTGTTCCAGCCGAGATCCGGGGAGATAGTAAACGACTGGCCAAGAGCATCAGTACCACGATATACCGTAACTGTGCCCATTTCGCCGCCGCTATGCGGGATCTCGATTTGCTTGCTGCCCAGGCCATCCTCGGCAACCCAGACACCCTGACCATTCTTGACCATGGTGATCGCCTGCTGTTTGGTAAGCGAGCGGACTCGGCAGCGGCAGCGCCAGCCGTTGGGCGGGTAGAAGTAACGCCAGAACGGGGAATCGATCGGGGCAATGGTGCCGTGCAACGCCCGGTGCGCCGGACGGGTGCGGCTATCCAGAACTGCGACATACATGAGGTATGGCCGGGCAGCTCGGTTATCCCATTGGCTTTGCCAGCGGCCTGCCTGGTAGGCGCTCTGCAAATTGGCCTCGTAGATGGTGCGGAGGCGGTACGGGCTACCAAGCTGGGCAACCCGCAATTCGCCGGTCGCAGGGTTGAGAATCTCTTCCTTACCCCACCACCCCAGCGCCTGCAGTTTCGGCGTGAGCTGCTGCTGGAAAGTGCGGAAGCTCTCTCCTTTCTCCAGAGCCTGGACCAGGGCGGACTTGATGCTCTGCAGCACGTCGAGGTTCATAGCCTTAGCAACGGTAAATGCCTGAGCATGTCCGCTATCGCGAAGCTCGTGCCAATCAAAAATGATCTGGAAGCCTTTGGTCTGCAGATACTCGATCGCTTTCTCCGGAGGCATCCCAAAGAGAAACGCAATGTTTGATAGTTCGAGATCAGCCATCTATGCCTCGTTATTGGCCGATAACCGGCCGATCAGACCAGCGAGAAACATCAGGTTAGCAAGCATCTTTTCCAGGGCGGTAGTGTCCATTTCCGGAAATGCCGCCAGCAGACTGGCCATGGCATCATCAGGATTACCGGATTCCAGCAGCCCCTTAATGACAGGCGACAGCACGGCCTGCATTTGGCCCTGCATCGTTTCCGGAGTGATCATGTGGGCTAGGGCGTCAACGGCGGCCTGATCGGGGAAAGAACCGGCTTCGCTGAATTCAGGACGCGGCGCAATCGGCGGTTCTGTGCTCTTTTTAGCGACCTCGATATCGCCCTCTTCCAGGTTATAGGTGCGGAGGTAGTAGCCGCGAGAAAGTTTAAGCCCGCTCTTTTCCAGGGAAGTAGAGAGCTCAGTATCGCGTTTAGCCTGGTCAAGGTCGACATCCTCTTCTTCCCAGAGACAGAAGCGCGGGGCGTCAGTACTGGTCCCCCAATTCTCTTCACATATCCAGTCGATCAGCTGGTTCATAGCCTGTTCGACCAGGGTCTTATCTGAGTCGCGCAGATCCTTACGGACTTCGGCTGCCACATCCTTCCCACCCAGTTCGCCGGATGTGGACTGCCCGGCGCCGGCATGGCCGAGCCAGACAGTGGATATTGCACTATCTACGTCTGCAATAATCGCATGGTACATATCAGAGGTGCTCCCCTTGGAGCCGCTCTCTAAAAAGTCGACACTGCCATCATCCGGAATAACGGCCACGCCATCGTTAACCATGTCCTCCAGGATTCCTAAAAAATCATCGATCTGTGTTTGGGTTGCGCTCCTGGGTAGCTTGCCGACCGGCCACACCGCGCCATACTTCTCGGCAAACTTGATCCGGAAGCGCCAGCCGCCCCGCTTAAAGACCACAGGCCAAAAACAGCGGCTATTAAGACCAAGGCCATAGGGGTTGTCATAACTGGATTCATTGGTAGGGCAGAGGAAACGACGCAACGGCAATTCTTCGCCGGAGAGCATATTGCTTTTCGTGAGGAAGCGCAGCTCATTCTCCGGACTAAACACAAACCATCGTTGCGGCTTAAATAGGACAGCGTGCGGAGCGTTAAGATTGTCACTGCGCCGGTGCCATAGTGTCTCTGCAGGGCCATAACCAAAGCCGCGGGAATTACGGATTAACTGCTCAAAGATGGTATTAAGAGGAAGTTTACTAAACACTTCCTGGATAAATTTCGCCTTACGGGATTTTGTGCTCTTGCCACGGTCGATCTCCCAGTCGAGGGCCAGGGTAGCATTGATCCGGTTAATCATGGATCCCCCAACGCGATCGTCAGTGATCAGGTCGGTATAAACCTCGATATCCTTTCCCTGTTTCTTCAGCACCGGGTCCGGGTTTGGGAGGTACATGTTGCCAAAGGCAAAACCGTCCAGGCTCTTAGAGCGGGTAGCGATCTCCTGTGGAGATTTAGATTCGGAAAACTTCAAAATAGAGCCGTCCGGGAGATATATTCCATTACGCGGCATGGTCGAATCCTTTCAGCATGTTGTTGCTCTGGCGCTTGCCGCGGGAGGCGGCCCAGACAGGACCGGCATAACCGCCGCGAGCCTGAACCGAAAGAGCCTTGGCCCAGAAATGGTCTGCATGGCCGATCTTCTCATCCCGGTCGGCGTCATAGCGGAAGTTTCCGGCGCTAGTGGCCACCTTCTTGATGGCATGGAGGCTCTGCCTGATGGTGGTATCTGGTGGTAACGCTTCTTTCTTATCTTCCAGGTTCTTTTTCAGCCCAACAGCCAGGGCCTCTTTTGAAGCGTTGTTAAAGGTAACCCCTTCAATCTTGCTAGGCCAAAGAGTTTCCGCCTGCTCTGCCAACTGCATACCTAGACCAGAGCGGTCGATACAGCCCCGGCGGAACTGCGGCAGCTTAATCAGACTCCAAAGGACAAGTTTCTGCACTTCAAATGGCAGGTTTTTCATGGCGATGACAGCACGGGCACGACCGACACCGTTAATTTCTTCATCGAGCCAGATCACTGAAAGGTCGCGGGTGCGAGCCACGTCAAAGCCGAGATACAGCTCTCCGGGAAAAAGAATGTCATTAACAATATGTCTCACATCGAAATGCGGCGGGCTTTCTTCGCCCTTATGCTTATTGTGATGCTCAATGGCGGCAAAGAGGAGCTGTTCGGCCCAGTGAGGCATATAGTCGAGGGTGCAATCCTCGCAGCTCTCAATCAGGTCGTAGGTAAGGAAAGCAGTCTGTTCATCAACGAACTCGCAGAGGAATTCCTGGTGCCAGGCTTCATCATCAGCAAGACCGAGGCGCAGATCCTCCACCTCACATGGTTCACCTTCGTCATCATATAGCTTGAGGCCTAGCTCGACTGCGTCCTCAATGGTAACCTTATGTTTGCTATAACCACCACGCTCACCGACGTATTTGTATTCCTGGCCATCCCAGATCTGCAGAGTGCGACCGGTCCACAACTCGTAAAACTTGTTTTTCTTGCCAAGCGGGGTACTGATAATCCGGATCTTGTAGCCACGCGTGATTGAAGGGTAAAGGGCGGTCCAGATGGCCCGGCTGTCTTTATGCAGGGCAAACTCATCGAGAAGGATATTGGCGGAATGACCGCGAGCAGTGGCTGGATTTGCTGGAAGGCCGATAATCCGGCTGCCGTTTGGAAAAATAATTTCTAACTGCTTGTATTCGGTACGAGTCCCGGTTTCATCCTTAAACGACTCAGACACCTCCAGAATCGCCAGATTCATGGCTTTGGCGTGCATTGCCGCCTTATTCATGAGTTCCTTGGACTGGCGCTCACCAGCGGATAAAAACACCCAGGTGGTCTTATGCTGGAAACAATCAATTACCGCTTCCAGGGCAGTGCCGAAGGACTTACCCCCTTGCCTGGTAAACATCCCGATTTTGAGCCGAGAGTTATCCTCAATCCACCGTTTTTGGTAAAGAGTAAGCGGAACTATGGGGCTATAGCCATCCGGCAGAGGAGCAAACTTCGGCTCTTTAGACGGCATGTGCTGTGGGGTCTGCTGCGCTTTCTCTGCTGCAAAGAGAGCATCAGGACGAATCGCCGCACAGAGGAAAAAGGCAACGACCGTATAGAGCAGCAAGCGTAGGGGATGCAGATTATATCTTGAGACCATAGAGCGCCCCCGCAATGTATTCAACCGCTTCCGGATCAAACTGGAAGGTGCCGTCATGGGCTTTCTTCTTAACTTCAGTAACCGCATCCTCGATCGTCTGCTTCCGGATCTCGTTGGCAAACTTCTTTTGCGTTACACTGGCGCGGGTAACGTCGGCGATCCCCTTAGCGGCTTGGGCCAGCAGCTTCAACCGGGCACCCTGATCCTGCTCCTCTTCAGCTTCCTGGAATGACAGCATGGCCTCGAAAATATCGCTCTGTACCATGGCGATAACAGCCGCCGAACGATCGTCTTTTTCGTCGGCAGCCCCTTCGGCGATAATGCGGGCAGACTCAGTTGCAGCGCGGACGGTCGCCAGACGCCGTTCCAGTTTGGAGCCATACCGATGAATCGAACTTTTCCCAATCTGGAAGCCACGCTCCTTAAGTGCCGCTTCCAGGAGTTCATAGCCGCTGAAGTTCCCTTCCATTAGGGACTTGTCCAGCCAGGATTTAATCTCCCCAGGGAGTTTATTTACTGAGCTCCGGTTAGCCATGGCAGTAGTTCACCGGCCGGGCAATGCCAGGATCACAGTCAACCGTGTATTCAACCACGTCGACGCCATAACGGGTCAGATCACAAAACCAGCGGCCAGATGGCTCTTTCCTCAACTCGGCCAGCTTGCGGTCGAACAGGTAGTCAAGTTCACGGCGCAGCTCAAGGGCGGTGGCGTCCTGGTAATAACCCTGCGCGGTCATTAATACCAATTCCTCGTAACAGCCGGATGGACGGGCGTTATTAAGTGTCAATAGAATGATCCACCGTAGGAATTCCCGGCGTAGCTTGGCATCGTTATGCATGACCACCTCCCTTGTTTTGTGTGTTTTCGAGCCTTAAAGCCAGGCCGTCCAACTTGGATTCAATGACGGTTTGGTTGCGAATGAAATCCTCTCTCCGGACGTAATCAATCGGGAGTCTGGCTTCCCATTTAAGCAGCTGCCGTTCCAGCTCGATCAGCTGGCCGCTATTTTTTGATTCCTCGTTGATATGCTGTTTCAAGGTTTCATGAATAGCATCGTCACCGGCCTTGGCAGCTTCCTTAAGGGAATTGAAGCGATCATCGAGACGACGATCCATTTGAGACAACAGCAGCTTTGCCCCGGTGAACACGGCACCGAAAAAAGAAATTAAGATAAGGACAACCTGCCATAACGTGACGTTCACAAAACCTCCTGTTTGCTAAGTAATATTTCTTGCGGCCAAACTATTGCCACTAACTCATTAACTGTCGTCGCTGCCCAGATCTGCGCGATCAAAGTGCGCTGGTATTGCAGGATGGCTGTCGATGCCGCCTCGAAACGCCTGGTGTTATCAAGGATTGCCTGCAGCAGCGCCTCTCGGGCTTCGCCCGGTACCAGCAGCCGGTCGCAGTATGGAGTCGACAGAGCTTTGTCTTGTTCCCAGGCAACGGCCTCAGCGTATTGCCGAAACCAGCTCTCGCGTTCTTCAGGCAAATACGGGGCAGCTATCTTTGCTAAGGCTTTTGCTGCTCCGGCCCTGATAATAGCGGAGTAATAACTGCATAGCTCCGGCAACTGTGCCAGTACTTCAGCATCGGTCATTACTCCTGCAGGATCTTCCCAAAGCTCAACACGCTTGGTCGGGTCGGCCTCATAGATACCGGAAAGATCGCTCCAGATAAGAGTGGCTGCAGGCGATGGCGGCGGTGGCACTGGCACTATATTTAACCGATTTACCGGCCCAGACGGTCCACGACAGACGATATATTTCGGGGCTATCTGCTCACGTATGCGGATGGTGTAGGTCATTACGGTAACTCCTCCTGCCAGTACCAGGGCATGCTGGAAACAGCGTAAAAGGACTTGCTGGCACCTGGTGCGATAGTGAGTGATGACACGTTGTTGCCATTGATATCGCGGATCCAGGAGTTCGGCGCGATGTCGACAGCCACCGTTGCTGTTCCTGTTGCGCGATTGGTAATGCGGTAGTTGAGGGTCGGCATATTCCAGCGCTGGGTCGGTAGCAGTACATTACTGGTTGTGCCTGTCACATAGATCTGGTGAGCGTCATAAGGTAATAGTCCGCCTGCTGTCGAATACGTCCGGTTAATTTCACCCGTCAGCGACAGCCGAATATTGCCGTCAGTAGTCGCAAATTGCGCCGGGTCTATGACCGGTGCACCGGAGCCTTTATAGGCATAATTGCCGCTGGTGAAGATGCTTAGGAAATTTGTGTAATTTAGGCCGGAGACACAAACCAGCTTGCCCCAATCGCTGCCCATGCCATACGCCGCAAACTGATTACCGATCAGGTTAAGGATGTATTCGGAGTTGTTGCTAGGAGTATATTTGACTAGGCAGCCGGTATTATGGCCTGTGGTTGTACCATCTATGCGGAGCGACCCAGAGCCACCTATGATATTGAAAATCGTCGGTGCTGCAGCAGAGGTCAGGTATTGGTAGAACATATTACCGGAGAACTTATTGCCCCAGCCGAACTGAATGTCGGTGAGTTTTACGACCCCATCGGCGTCATGGTAGTTGTTGGTGCGGTTCCGCGAGACGTCCCAGAAGTTAACTTCTTCGCTGGCCACACCGGTGTGATAGAGCCAACCGGCATGGTTTTCAGCCTCGTTGTCAGCTAATCGTAAGCCGTTAATGCTAAATCCACCGGATGATGTGACAACCGGCCCTGAGCCACTACTAGGCTTGTAATGCATCATGAATTGATTGCTGGTTATCGTAGGGCTTTGGTGGGCCTTGTTTGTAGATTCCGCGATTGCATCAAAATACACAGGGCGCAGGGTGTCCCAGGTATTATTGTTGCTGAAAATCACGTTATTCGACCCATTAACTAGCCGGATACATGTGCCCGCAAAGTTGCAGGTATTGTAAGTTACCGCTGCTGTTGCTCCGCTGTTGATTTTGATTGCCGTATAAATACCAAGTGAGCCAGCTCCTCCGCCGCCAGGGTCCGCATAGTTCACACCCCGGCTCGGTTCCTCGAAGATCACGCCGTTAACCACCGGCCGGGTTAAGGCTCGGTAGCCGCTATTGGTAATCTCTATCAATGCGGCTGTTGTAGAGAATGAGCCGTCCCGCGGTGTCAGTCGGCTGCTGCTGCGGTTGCCAGTAAAGGTAAACCGCAAAGATGAGATCGAGACTGGCCGCTCCAGGTTATGATTGAGTCCGGACAGGAAAAACTCATAGCTGCCAATCGCGACTGCCTTGTTGACGCCGTGCTGGATAGCGCTCCAGTCAATGCCGTAATTATCCAGGTCGGCACTGGTCTGGATAAGATGGGTGCCGGATAAAGTGCCGTCTGTAGTGAGATACGGCCAGCGCACCTGGACGCCGGGAACGGTGAACCCCTGTGAGGCCAAGCTATGCCATGTGCCGTCGCCGTATGCGCCTTCATGTTTTGACGTAATGGGCGCAATGGCCAGGTAATTGTCGATGGCGGCTTTATCTGCGGCGCTTTGAAAGCCGGCGGCGCTGCTGGTGGCAGCGGCATGGCTGTGAACGGCCGGGGCCAATACGCCCTGGAGCCGTCCCTGGATATAGTCGCTCCACTGGCTCGGCTCGGTATAAAACTGGCCTGGGGTGTCGTAGAGGTCGGTCGGGATGCAGACATTATCGTTAATTACCGGCAGCGGTGTACCGCCGCAGGCTCGCTTACCTATATACGGTTTTTGCGGTGGATCTTCGGCCCGCGCTACGCTTGCCAGGGCAACTATGATCAGCGCACAATTAAGCCAAAATCGCATGGTGTTGCTCCTATTACCAGCGGCTCGGTGACTACATACGGGCCGGTTACTCGTTTATAACCGCAGGCGATGGTGATGCCGCCTCCGGTGATGGTTAAGCTGCCTGTGGTTACAGTGATCGTTTCCGCTATGGTACTGGTCTGGTCGGTCGGTTGACTGTTCGGCGTGAAATCCGGCCAGCCGCCGCTGATGACCAGCGGGGTATCAATATTGCCTACAGTAAGTATCCCATTGGCGGTGCAGTCGATAGGATTTGAGGCGACTGCCGCCTTGACCGCGTTGTATGCGGTCGGTAGATCGGCAAAATACAGGTAATCGAGGCTGCCGCCCGGTGCGCGGCAGACGCCATCCTGGTAGTAACCGAGGGCCGCGATTACCGGATACGACCCGCGGTAGCGCCTGGCTGCGATATCGTCGAGCGTTACGGTGCATGGCCGTTGATTCTCGAATTGTGCGCACAACCCGCCCCAGCCAAGCAGATCGGCGTTGCTGGAGTCGCGAATGATATCGAAGGTGAGCACCTGCCCGGCTGCCGCCTCGAACGTGCAGCGGGGCGAAGTGCTGCTGCAGGTAGTGCTGCCGGTGATGATGGCTGTGCCGGTTCCGCGCTTCTCGACTGTGACTGTGATAGCGTGGGCAGAAGCTGCCAGCAGCAGCATGGTGATTGCGATAAGCCATTGATGCCCTCTGTTGCGCAAATCATTCTCCGAACGTAACCGGATTGCCGTTGCCGTGGGCCAAGGCGGTAGTGGCATTACCAAAAGCCCAAAGACCCCAGTCGCCATGACATGTTGAGCAGGTCGGGTTTACCCGGGTAATCGCCGTGAGCGGCAAATAGTTCATTACGGTTCCCTCCGGAGGCAGGTCCGGGCCTGTATAGCTGCTGCACGGTGTATAGCTTGGGTTGCTCGGATTCCAGATCGGCTGATAAATGGAACCGTTATAATAGTTCCAAGTTGGCCCGGTAGAAGCGTTCAAGTAATTCCAGATTACGCCCTGGCGTGGTTTGGTTGATCGATCGCAACTGAATGCCAGTACTAGCCACCCCACAAAGAGACAAACAATTGGTATCGATATTCTCCACACTAAGAACCTCCTTGAACTTGCCAGGAATCAAGGGTACCGGGCAAACCCTCAACACCCACCGGTTAACCGATCCTTTACGCTAAATTGAGAAGAGTCCCGGCATTACGAACCGTCCCGGCAAGTTCATTGTATTTCCAGGCCGCCGATAATTACTGTTCTTACCCCGCTTGGAGGAGCGATCATGCTCGACACGATCGCACTGTAACCGCTTTCCAACCCGCTGCTATTAATTGCGGTAATGGCAATATAAGTGGGGTTTGTTACCCCTTTAAGTACCGCAGTAGTGACATTACCAACGCTGCTGTGGTTGGCGAATGGTGGTGTCGGTTGATTGCTCCAATGGATGCGGTAGCCAGCCAGATCCGGCTCGCTGTTGGGAGCCCACTTGACTTTCAAATCGGCACTACAGGCAATGCGGGCAAAGAGCGCCATAACTGCCAGCCACAGGATTACCAGCGCTATCAAGGTCTTTTTTATCATTTGATCACCATGGGACCGGTCAAGGTCAGAGTATTGGTAACAGGATCGAATATCAGGTTACTTTTGGCAGCTAGATAACCGTCACTACCGCGGTACTGGACATAGTTGAGGCTACCGGCAGCTGTGGCGACTACGCCTGTGGCGCAGTTCTCAAAAAAATAGGTGTTATTGATGCGCTTCTTTAAGCAAAGACCATCAACGGCAACTGCGCCTGGATCAACGATTGGTATCGCAGTGTTACTCAATGACCAGGCTGTGGTGCCATTGGAATTGTATGAGGTGATAGAGCCGTCATTCTTCATCCGGAGGCGCATCATATCGTTGTAGAGCAGCGCGATCAGTCCGTCGGTCTGGATGCGGGCAATGGGAAAGCCGTTGGCAGCCATAAAATTGAGATAACCAAGGCTATCGACCCACGCGACGGTATTGCCGCTATAGTTTTGAAAATCAAGTAACGTCTGCAGTCCTGGCGTGGCTGGCCGCACAGTTACCGGGTTGTTGCTAGGTTGGGCAATCTTGGCAACGATTTCATCTCTGGTTAGCTGGGTGATATCGCCAGGGTCACCCTTTTGGCCGATAGGTCCGCGCCGGGTGAAAGCAAAGGTGTAGCTGGCCGAACAGTTGCGCTTGTAGGGATATCTGGAGCTGGTGATCCAGGCGAAGCCTTTGACCTTGTTATTGGTACGCTGGCTTGAATACCTGGGCAGTATCGACAACTCCAGGACCTGGCGTTTTTGCTGCTGGCCGTCCAACTCCAGCGGCGGCGGTACCAACTGGGTGTCGACAGCAGGCATGGTCCAGGATGCGCCGGTGATCTGCTTAAGCGTGCTGTGTTCATAAGCCCAGATCGACAGAGGCCCGATGGTTTGCGGAGTCGGATTGCCGCCGGTTTCATCGTAGCTGGCCCCGTCGTTGCCTTCGTTAAAGATGATGCACTCAAGCGGCGGCGGTGCATCGCGACCGTCAAAACCGCGACGACCAAGCGGCACGGATTTGCGGAAATTGGCCGTCCAGGAATCAAACTCGGCTTTGGTTTTTGCCTGGGACAATAGATTATCTAGGCCGGTAATCGCAGAGGTCGGATGGGCATTGGCCGCATCCCGACCAGTGAGATTGTTATGCACCGTTACTCCGCCGCCGGTACCGCCGGGGCGCCGTTGCCAGAAATGTCCGTTTGTGCTGTACGCCTCGAACCACTCCCCTAGTTCATGAACATGCACTTGCATCCAGCGTTGTTTCCGCGACTCCGGAATCAACCGCAACTCTGATGAATAACGGACAAACATCGGTCCGCCTTTAACCTCGTTGGAGTCCACAATCGGGAAATTACCGCCTGGTCGGACGGTATTTGGAACGATCACCCCGGCTGCATACGCCACCCAAACAGCACAGAGCGGCAGGAAAATCGATAGGAAGATTAGCTCTCTCCAGCGTTTCATGACACCACCACAGTAAACGTGCCAGTGAGCTTGTTGGCGCTCCGGTAGATGCGGAACTCGGCCGAGTAGCCGGAGGCATTGACGAACTGGCGCTGAGTAAGTACCCAGGAGTCATCTAAGAAACCGTTGACCGTAAATGCTGCATCGCCGCCGGTGGCGAGATAGGCGACGTATATGTACTGATCGACCGGCGCAACGGTGCGGGTTTGGCCGCGGGACGTACTGAACTCTTTGCTGAGCGCAATGATGCCGGCATCGTCGATTGTCGCGGCAGAGCTTGCGCCCCAATAGCGCTGATGTGTGAATGTCACCGTGCGGCTGCTGGTAGCCGTGGTCTGACCGTCGCCAACCTGAAGCGCATATGTCTGGTTGGTTGAAACCGTGGCGTTGACGCTGTACGGGCTGGTGCGCGGCGTGCCGTTTATGGTCTGACTGGTGGCGGTTTTGTTGGTGCTCCAGGCCAGAGTGCCGACCGTGTATGAGCTGCCGATCTCGCGGGTAATGTTGCCGCCGCTGTCTAGGGTAAATGAGTTGATACCGATCGGCACATAGAGCAGCTGATCAAGGGCATCCTTGACCGTGCCGGCATTGTAGGCGATCTGCTCGGCGCCACTGGGGATAGTCGGTTTATTGCTCAAATCGCCATAGCTGTTACTGACGGCAACCGTGGCCAGGCCGGTGATAGTGCTTGCCGCCTGGGTATGGGCGGACGGTGCAAAGGTGCTTGGTTTGCTCTGGACATCAGCCCACTGCACCGGGCCACCGCCGGACCCGCTGCCGGGGATCCCCTGGGGGCCGGGTACGGCAATGGTGATAATTTCGGTGCCGGTAACATTGACCTGGGCATTGACCGTGACTGTTTCGGGCGTGATGACCGTGCTTTTTTTCTCGACATTCAACTGCTGGCTGGGGCCGGTGATGGTAATGCCGATTCGTTCGGCAGCGCACAGCGCCGGGAGGCACAGCAGTATTATGGCGGCGAGAAAATGTTTCATCTGGTTACAGTCTCCAGGAACTTGATGGCCCCGCGCATGCGATAGGTTACGGTGCCGTCTGGCGCAGTCTGCATCAGGTCATAAATGCCGGCAGCGTTGGAGTTGGCTGCCGTTGCCCGGCGACTGAGCCAATGGCTGGTTTGTCCGGCAGCCGCATCGGTAACGGCACTGGAGAAGTTGACCAGGACCGCTGCGCCCGGCCCTTTTTTGGCCTGAGCCTGCAGCTTGAATGAATATCCGGTGAGATTGACCGGCACACCATTGGCGGTGTGGGTAAGGTTGAGACGGTAATCCTCATTGGCATAGACCGTGATGTCGAACTGGCCGGGATCTAGCGCCTGAGCCGGAATAGCGATCATAAGCAGGATGGCAATGATGATTAATCTCATTCAAATCACCCTTTAAAGCCGTTTTCAAAGTCAGTTTGACACGCCACGCACCGGCAGCAGCCTGGTGAATATATTTGCCGTTTCGCCGGAATAGGATCGCCACAATCAACACAGTGAGTAAGACTGGTGCCGGTTACTCTCCGGCGGTAATGGTCGGCGAGGGCGTCGTCAATCCGCTCCTGGTTGATCTGCTGGCAGAGGTCCATGTCGTCAGGCACGGGCGCTAGCCTCACCAGCGGCAATCAGGTGAGTATCCGGGTTCTTACCTACCCAGAACGCCGGGCCGCCAAACAGATGGACTGCCTCGTAATATTCCCGAGCTCGAAGCCGCCTGAGTTTTTTAACCAGCCAGAGCTGATTGAACCATCCGTCGGCGCCATCGATGAGGCGCAGCACGTTGTTGAGGAAGGTTCGGTCAGCCTCGTCTTTGTCGGCTATAGTCTGACCGGTGGCGTACATCCAATCGTGGATGTCGCAGGCCGGGGCAACGCTCAATCCCCACATGGTGTCAGGGATGAGGTCTACCTTCCAGCCGCCCGGTCCGCAGCCATTAACAACCTGGCAACGGACCGCAGCAGAGGCGGCGACATAACTGTCGGGCGCGTACAGCTTGATCATTTGCCGGCATCCTTGGCAACGATCAGGCCGCCACCGACAAGGGCCTGTCCGATCATGGCCGCTACCTGCGTCCATGGTACACTGCTGGCGACTGCGTCACCGCTGACTGCGCCGTATGCCTGGGCACCGGTAGCTGCAAGGGTAAGGATTCCGGCCAGCGTGGTTTTCCAGCTGCTTTCTTTGATTCGAGTGGTGAGCTTTTTCTTTGACATAAGATTCCTCCAGTTAGTTTGTCAGGCTCTAAAGCCTTCTACATAAACAGTTTTGTCGCTAGTTCGTAACGCGCCATCCGGTCGTCAATGCCGTTAGTGCCACCATTGATCCGCTTGGTGAGGGCGATAAACTTATCTGCATCAGCCAGGGCGTTACAGCCGTTATTGACCCAGAACCAGCAGGCGCTTTCAATTGCACCTTCTTTGGTTTCGAGGTAGGCAAATACGTCGTCGTACGATTTACCGGCGGCTTTTGCGAATTCGAGATATTTGTCTTTACCTGTGATCTGAATAACGCCGCGGCCACGGTGTTTCCAACCGTCACCAGATGATTCCGGGCCGTTGCCCATACGGTCGGCGTAGGCGCGGTTAGCGATCCGTTCGGGTTGACGGGCGTATTCCTCGGCAACGCCTTGCGGGAAGCGTTTAGGCCAAGTAAGGGTTAGCGCTTCGGCGCTATAGTTGAGGTTTTCGATAACATCGGTGAAACCGTTGCTTTCGTGACCGCATTGGGCGAGAAACGCCATGATTCGCAGGCGGGTGTTAATGCCGTATTTAGGGAGTATTGCGTTAAGGGCATCGGTCCAGGCTTGCGGGTGTTTGTTTTGCGGGAAAAGCTTTACGAATTGCTCGACGCTTATCATAGTTCCCCCCAGGAATGGACCGCGGCGGTTCAGGCGTATCCGCGACGCCTGTTCCGCCTGGTGTCGGCAACGGGGATGCCGGCGGTCGGTTGTAATTCAATTGAGGGGGATAGTACGGAGTAATCGCGAGGGGATCATTTATTTAAAATAAAAAAACCCCGCATGGATAGCGGGGTTGCGGGGTATTTCGCCTCTATACTGCCAAACGGTTGCGACTGTCAATCAAAATTAAATTCATCCTGTTTTGGCTTGGGGCCGCTGCTTTCGTTGAGCAGCTTGTAGACGTAATCTACAGACAATCCGGTTTCGAGAGCAACCTTACGCGGCCTGAACTTATTGTCGGGGCCGGCCTGGGCAAACGCATCCAGGATGTATTGACGTTTGGCAGGAAGAAACAGTTTATCGGCACCTTTCAGGTATATATAGACCTTGGGCAGGTCGTTAGTGAGTTTAATGACGTTCTCCAGCCCTATAGATCCGGCCATTAACTGGTAATCTTCGGGCAGATCTTCAATCTTGATGTACTCATGCCATTTTGTCATTTTGTTTCTCCTGAGAGATCCCAGCCTTCTTTTTGTGCCCGTTTACGCAGGGCGGTGGTGATTTTATAGAGATCTTCCGTCTTTACCCAGGCGACTTTGTCTGCCAGGCGCATCTGTTTGGCAATTGAATCGGCATAGCTCCAGGGTAGCTTGCCGATGGTAAGCAGGGCCTCGATCTTCTCCAGCTGATCAGTGCGGCTTTGACCAGGGCGATTCATGTTGTGCGGACGGCCTGGGTATGAGCGGCGCTGTTTACCTGGTACCAGAGCCTCCAGGTGCTGGACGAGCTGCAGGAGCTGGCGCTCAGTTAAGCTGGATTTTGACTCAGCGCCGTCGAAGTTTACGAAGAGGATATCCCGGTATATTTCATCTGAGATATTCCCCTCGGCCATAAGGCTATGAATGCGACCATAGAGCTTAAGGCGGGGAGATTTATCACTTTTAAGGGCTGTTTTAGTCATGGTTTAATCCTCGTTATCTCTTTAAAAACACGAGCCAGTGAGACTTTGCCGTTTTCCCGCACCGATTGCCGAAAAGTGGTTGCTCAGGCGTCAGCGCCAAAATTTGCGCTACCGGCACTTCATGCTCGTTCCACTTGAAAATGAGCGTTCCTTCCGGCCGCAGCACCCGAAAGCATTCCGCGAAGCCCTGACGAAGTTCTTCCCGCCAGTCGCCTTCAAGCTTCCCGTACTTCTTTGCCAGCCACCCCTTGCGGCCGTTCCGTATCAGGTGTGGCGGGTCGAATACCACGAGGGCAAAGCGGTTGTCCCCGAACGGCAGCGCGGTAAAGTCGGCGACCATATCCGGGTCAACAACGAGTGTGCGGCTACCGCCGGCGCTGGACACATCAGGCAACACGTGAGTTTCCCGGCGCTTGTCCACGAAAATAGCGTCCGGGTTCTGCCGGTCAAACCAGAACATCCGAGAGCCGCAGCAAGCGTCTAATATTTGAGCGTTTTCCTTCAAATCAGCCTCCTTGAGATAACAAGCTGCTGGTGCCGCCAAGCGGCACATCAGCGGCCCGTTATGATCATCTTGGCTTATGGCCTGTCGGCCAGTGCTTCCAGCGCGAAGCCGGTAACGGTCGAATCGCAGAAATAGCGGTCTCCGCCATCATACCAATGCGCGATTGTGTGCAATGCCTTTTCCAGCCTGACAATTTTTTCACCCTGTCTCAGCATTGTCGCGTGACAGTCAGCTATTTCAGCCAGCAGCATCTTCCGGCAGTTGTGAATTTGGCCTTCCATGATGTTTTGACCGCAGTGTTTACATTCGGCATACTGATAATTCTCGCTCATACCTTCCCTCCACAAGCAAGATCAGCAGTTGTCAGCGGGTCGCATTCTCCGCAGGCAAAACAGACTTTCGCGCCCATGACAGTGCAGCCGTGTTCTTCCTGCAAAACCTTGATTGCTATGTCTTGCATCATCACAGCTTGCTCGTACACATGCCCCGGTTCCAGCACACCACGCGCAATCTTTTTCAGCGCTTCTTTGTACTTGTCATGTGGGGCAACTGTTTGATGCAGGTCTACTTGCAGCCGTGCTATTTTTCCAAGTGCTTCGTCAAGTTCATCGCGGAGCAACTTTTCGTGCTCGTTTACTTCTGCGATGCTCATAAAGCCCTTTTGCAACGACCTGCGAAATGTAATGTCGTCGCATACACCACAATCACAGCCCTGCTCATGCCCAGTCAATTCGTCTGCCGTTTTCATAGGCTCCCCCGTATTGGTGCTTCACATCCACAAATCGGGCAGTATGCCCGTCTGCCCCATTGTGTACGTCGATCTTCCGGCGCTCCCTTCCAGCCACATTGACAAGAGGCAACCGGCTTTTCGCCTCGACCTCTCCACGGATTTTCACAACCACACTTTTTACACATCCAATGCCCTCCGGGCAGGGGCTGCGCCCCGCGCCAAGATGATTCTAACCAAACATTCAAGCGGGCTGGTGAGGCCCGCCGCTTAATTCAAGCCGTTATATGACCTTTCACTTACGAGCCTCTTGCATCTTGGCTTGCTGCTCTGGTGTGATCTCCCGTTTGCCGAGTTTACCGTTAATGATTGCGCGGAGGGTTCGCAGATCGTCGTCTGTCAAACCCTCGATCAATTCCCGCAGTTGCTCTTTTGTCATAACTATTCCTCCCCTTGCCGAAGTCTTAAAACCTGTTGGTCAAAAGGTGAAATAAATGTAAGGGGTTTCCCTCTCTCTAGTTCGGCCTGCTTCATCCCTGCCGCTGTAATGATGCAACTATACGGGCCAAGTTTAGGGTACGGTAAAACCAGCCCTTTCTGAATCAACGCTTGTATGGGGCGTCCTGCCGTTTGAGCAGAAAACATCAACTGCCTATCTTCAACCGTTGCATCACCCCTAGCGTACCACGCCAATTGTTGACCATCGGGCTTTCCGGTCAGCGTCCCTGCTGCGGCAATCACACGCAGCAGGGTTGATTGTGCAATTGATAATTTCAGCATTGCTCGGTCACATAAAATTCGCTGTTGCGGGTTCTCTGGATGAAATCGGTTGCAGTGGCATCAAGCCAGACTTCGTGCCGTATGTGTGGAGTCCTGAAATTTGTATTTTCGCAGTACGTCTCAATCATAACCCAGTGGGTGTCTGTCGTGAACTGGCGGGAGAGTGTGGTGGTCGTGCCGTCTTTGGATACTGCCACGAATGCTTTCATTTTGTACCTCCTTGGTTTGCCCATCATTTGAACCAAGTATAACATAGCTAGTTACGTTGTCAATAATTTATTTTGCATTATTTAAAATAAAAATGTACTGCCAACAGCGGTCATATAACCACGCCTTGGTGCTGGCTGTAAAAGCCCAGCAGCACAAGGCACAGCCGTTATCTGGGTTAAAACCCGGTATGTTCCGGCAATGCTTCGTATTCACTCACAAGCATGTCCATAATCTCCACCTGATAGCAGTAGTCCCCACCATCAGCGAGAGATTGCAATGCCTCGGTAATATCAGTATCACAGTAGCTACCGTGGCCTTCCAAGGTGATCTTCACCACCTTGATTGTATCGTTGTAATGAGGGCAGTTCATGTGATGCTTATCCGTGATTGGTTGTGGATTGGCACGACACCAGTTTGAGCAAGCGCAATCCAGATAACCAGACGAATCGACCGAACCATCCTGCAATGAGTCGTAATCGTCTTTACATATCTTGTTTCCTAGTGCCATTTTATCCCCCTGTTGCCGGTCATTCGTAAACCCGTTAAAATAGTGACTGTTGCACTTCAACCTGCTCTTGATAGGCTGCTTTTAAACCGACAGTCTCATTATTGATCCGTACCAGTGCCCCATGAGCCACCTGGAAATCAACAATTTCAGCGGAAATACCGAGACAGTTATAAGGATCGTTTGCCTCAAGGCAGCGGGTGTAATAAATCAACTCATTATGCTTGACCAGCACTGCACCCCGTTTCATTGCAACATATATCTGAGGCCAGTATTTTGCGCCCTGCTTGTCGGTCATGAAGGCACCCCCCCCCCCTCGATTTCGGCGTCATCCAGCTCTAGCTGCCACCATCCGCTGTCATCGATGCGTACCATTACTTACTCCACGACATCCTGAAAAAATCTTCTGCAGGTGTCCCTTCACCAAGACTCATTTGTCGAGGTTTCGGTATGCCCCAACTGCTGTCACTGTCCCACGGTCGCTCACAGGCCAGCCGCTCGGCGTCACGTCGATTAAGCCGGCCGCAGTACTCCATGATTCCCACCCGCTCGATATAGTCATAATCAGCAATCGGCAAGGTGTGCGTCCAAGGCACGCTGCTGATCTCGGATGATCTTCTCCTCCAGGGCGAGCCGTAAATAGTTGGAGAGGTTATCTCCGGCAGCGGCTACCACATCGGCATGAAGGTGATCATCGATCCTGGTGCTGATGATGTTGTATCTTGGGTGTTCTTTCATTTTTGGCATGTATCTACTCCCTTACTTTATAAGCCCGTCCGGGAACTGCTCCAGGATCCTGGCATCGATCCGGTCAGGCAGAGTGGCAAAGAATTCGCGGTCGCGGCGATGGGCCTCTTTGGCTGCTATCGCCACACTCTCTGGAATGCCGCGTTTGCCAGCTTCGTAGTCCTGGTAGGTGCGACGCGGTAGGCCGAGCAGGCGGTACATATCGCAGGTGCCAATGCCTATTTCACGGCGCAGCTGCTTTAATTCTGCGCCGGTCATGTGCGTGCAGTTTTGGCGCTTTTTTGTTTTTTTAACTGGTTTTTGCACGCGGGTTTCCTTTGGCTCTTGCTTGATCCCTCAAAGAGAGGGCGCATGGCGATGCGCCCCTACTTTCAATGATCAAACTGTTTTACCGATATTCGACATACGCCGGAGAATCAGGCTCTCCGGGACGTGTTTTGCCATCGTGATAAATGAGACACATCCCGGCATTCATGCAATCCTCAAGCGGAGTATCGTCCGGCACATCAGCTATGGCTGCTCGCAGATCCCCGATAGTTTCAATGTGATCGATCTCTTTATTACGCATCAACATTACGCGGCCTCCTTGATCCTATATAGGCGGCTATGCTCCCGCACGGCATCGGCCAGGGTTTTAATCCGCTCGCTTTTCATAGCGATGGTTTCACCGCAGCAGGCGCAAACTTTAAATACGAGACCGGGGATTTCCCGGTCTTCTTCGATGTTAGTGCCCTGGCATGCAGGGCATTGCAGCTGCTCTTCCATGGCTTCCCCCTTATATCGCCGCTATATCAAGCGGGATGGCAACGTAAGCACCTTGATCGTTTCGCTCATACATCCGGACCTGTTTTTTACTGTTAACGACATTGATGGCGTCTTTAATGATAGCTACGCCCTCATTCCAGGTGTCATTGTCGACCTTATGCCGACAGAGGCGCAGAACCTCGGCGACACGCAGTTTACCGTCAACCTGAGTAAGACTGGCAGTCACAATGCCTTCAAGCTGGCTGCCGTTCCCCATCTCTCTGGCAGCCTGCAGCATCTTGGCCTTAGCAACCTCGATCTCTGGACCGAAGTCGAGAGTCTTCTGGATGGCGATTACAAGCTTGAACTTGCGATCGAAGGTGCCAAAGGTCATATTCCCCTGGGTGCCGCCTCGCTTGGTGTTGTGTTTCTCAAAGAGCAAATCAACAAAGGTGGTAACGTCACTGAAGTTATGTTCCTTGAACCGCGCTATCTTGCCGGCCAGCCCTTTCCAGATCGCCGCGATGGAGAGCACCAAATCGTGCTCCAGGAGGTCGGTCTCACGGATGTTTTTCAAAAGTACCAGGCTCCCTGCAGCATCCTCCATACGGCCATTGACAACCTGGGGATATGCCGCTTCGTAAGTGAGCCGGTCCTGACGTTTAAGGACGGCCCCTGCTGTCGTGTCGACGCCGCGTTCGGTGACCTCGCCCCAGGTCACTTGATTTGCTTGATCAAGGTGGGTAAGTTTCATCCCCTCGGTGGCGGCCTCTATGGCGGCCTCTTTACTTGGATGGTATTCCATGCCGAATGCTGGTGAGTAGCTGTAGAAATCCACTGTTATCTCCTATCTGTGTTTGATTGAGTTATATCTGGCGCAGAACGCCATTGGTGTAGAGCAGGCTGACCAGGCAGCGGCTGCGGGCGCGGTTGTTTAATAATCGCTTCGTCCGGTTCCATTCACGTCGAGCGGCCAGGTGCTTTAAGATGCGTTTAAGCATGGTTTAATCCTCCTCTTGGTATATGCACCCATCACAGGTTATGCAGCGGGGGCATGGCTCGACGGTGAAGCCGTCGGTGTGCATGTTGTCCGGTGTTACATCCAGAAGCGTTTCGCATCTACTGCAGCGGTATTCGGCGGTCATGGCTTACCTCCGTTGTTCGGGCAGCATTTGCATGCCCGGTACATGCGGGCGTAAAAGCTGTCTGTCGTGGGCAGCCGCTTTTTATGGGCGGCACAATCCGCAAAGGGTATGGCGCCAATTTCCGGGCAGAAGATGACTTCCTGGCCGAATACTTCGCGGATCTTCTCCAGGATCGGCTCAGGGTTGGGATAGGTGCCCTTACGAAACCAGGAAAGCTGTGATTGCGACATACCGAGGATTATCGCCACCTTTGCCGCACCGCCTTTGCCGTGCTTATCGTTGCGCTCGGTTATGGCTTGCTCCAGAATCTTTCTCAGATCGTTGTCGGTCATTCGGCACCACCTTCTATGCGCCGCCAGACGATCTTGCGCAGGTTCGGATCATATACTTGTTTGGTGCGCTGGATCTGGGGAGGGTACGGCCCGGTCCACATTGAGGTTATCAAGTTGTAGCGGCCACCGGCTCGGCCTACCAGATAACCGGCAGCACAGAGAGCAGCGCAGTAGGTTTTAGCCTCTGATTCGGCCACTGTGTGCAGTTCTGTGCTGGCATTGAAGGCAAGATCGCGGGGGCTAAACTCTTTGAGTACTTGCATGGCGTTCCACATCTGGCGCCGGCCCTGGCCCATAGTGACCTGTGTGCCGTCCTTACGGACACGAGGGGCTTCTATCCCGGTGTTTTTCTTAAGAAACAGAATGTTGCCGCCTTTAGCGCTACTGCGCAGGGTATGAATCCCTAGATATCCGGCGTTGATCAGGCCGGTCATGTATTCATGGACGCTGGACTGTTCCAGGAGTACGCATTTGGCAATTTCGGTAATAGAAAACAGTGCCGCTTCGCCGCGGTTTCTGATTTCATCCCATATAGCCTGGCGACATTCGGTCGGCTGAGTTTTGTCGATGGGTTTGCGGCTCATTTACGCCCCCCTCCGGCAGGGGCCGACCCGGTGTAGAGTGGCTGATTGCCCCAGGTGTCCAGGTCGATTTCGTCACGCCCCATGCGCAGTGTCATCTCTTCGACCAGTTCGAGGTTGACGCAGATCCGGCGGGCGGACCCACCTGATTTGGCGTGGATGTGAGCAAGGAGATCGTCGTACACTTTTACCTTGCGGCAGTAATGATCGGCCAGAAGGAGGGTATCTTCCATGTCTAGTGGTTGGACTGGCGACCAGTCGAGCACGCGGCTATGGACACGTTCCCATTTCATGAGCTCGGTGGGAAAGTTCTCTTCGCCGATCAGCAGCACCGGGGCCTGGCTGCCGTCGTATATATCGCGGATAATCTCTACAGCGTTCTTTTTTACCAGGTGATCCATTTCGTCTATAATGAGCGGTCGGCCGGACAGTTGTAGCTGGGTACAGACCTGGTCAAGCATGTCGGGCATGGTTTTGGCCGGGGTGATAAGGAACCTTTTAAGTATTTCAGTAAGTACGGTTTTACGGTTCCAGACGCTTTTGCATTCGATGCGGACAGCGTTGTAGCGGTTCATCAGGTAGGTGGCGGCGGATGATTTGCCAAGCCCGGCCCGGCCATACAGGGCACCGATTTTAGGCAGGTGACTGCTGGCGTTGACCAGGCGTTCCATACAGGTTGAGGCCAGGATGACGTTGTTGAGTGCTGCGACGCCACTCTTGACTGATGATGAGGGTTGTGACATTATGAAGCCTCCTTTAAGTTGTATTGAAACGGTCGGGATCGCGAGTTCCGGCCGTTTCTATTTCACGGCTGACGCCGATTCTTCTTCCATTCCCTTTAATACCAGGTATTCATTGCTCTGCTCGTAGATGACAAGGCTCTTATATTCGTCTTCTGATATGGTGCCACCTATCGTGAGTACGTCCCGTAGACCTTTCATCCGCTTGTATTTGGCGCGGGCAGATTCGGTTTCGAGATTCCGGATGTTCGTAGTTGGTTTGGCTTTCAGTTCGGACCTTATCCGGTCTTTCATGGCCTGCTGATCGGGAGTTAATGCCGGGGTTACAGGCTTAAGTGTGCCGTCCAGTGCGGCCCTGGCATCGGCTGCGGCCTGGAGGCCCGGCGTGGAGTACTCGACGCTCGGGCGAGGGAAATAGGTGACGTTCCCTTGCTCCTGGGCGTTTTCCTGTTCGCGGTAGGTGAGTACCGCATCAACGATATCAACTCCCTTAATGGCCTTTTTGGCCTCACGATTAAGCCGGGCAATCTCTTTTTTGTGCTGGGTATGCAGTGCTCGGGTGACTCTGGCGACTTCGGCCATGGAGATACCGGTGCGGTTCGGATCTTCGGCGATGCAGAGGAATTCCCAGACACCATGCTCGTTCATCAGATGGACTATGATGCGACCGAGGTCGGCAGGATCCTGGAAAGCGCGGCACTTTTTGCCGACATGGATACCGAGGGCAGGGTGGATATACACACCACCATTGACGCGGATCCCTTTTTTGCCGATGGTTGGCAGCCGGTTACCCCGGCGGACGGCTTCGGCCATGAGCATATCCAGGGCGCGTTCGTCGCTGATCCTGTGTATGGCATGTGGCCACTCAGCAAGCGCTTGGTTGGGTGTTTTGCCGAGGCGTTCATGTTTGGAGTTGTGATAGGCAGCGGTCCAACGGTCGATGAACTGCTGCAGCTGGGCGGCACTTACTGATACTTCGATAACCTCATCCGGTTTCATGAGGCGCTGGGCAAAGGATTTGCGCGATTCAATCTCTTTGCGATCGGCAACACTATGGCCGCAATAGCCAGGAGTCAGCTCGATCAGGTCATGGCTGAAGGTGCGGAAACTCCGCTCGATATGCGGTTTTTCATCTCCTGAGAACGGTTTGCAGACATGGTGATCAATGTCGAGGTCGTGCAGGATCCGGGTGAAGTGTCCGCCGATATAAGGGGATCCGTTATCGGTGACCAGGGTGCCATGGCAAGGCACACCCCAGTCGAGGATGCAGTTGCGAATGGCCCAGGCGTTATCCCGCGCTTTTTCAGTTACATTGACGTAGTATTTAAGGCGGGCGGTACCGACATCGGTGACGCCGATGATTTTGTAACGCTGGCCGTCGGTGAGCAGTAGATCGGCAGGAGTGGCATCGATCTCCCAGAGCTGATTTGGTCCGGTGATCCCTTCCGACCGCGAGCCAAAGGCAGGTTGGCGATTATTCTTGTAGTTGTCAGGGTTGCAGGCGATTTCGTACTGGTCGCGGTTCTGGCTCTTCCATTTATTCAGAAACCGCATGACCGATTTGTCGCTGACCAGCGGTGCATCATGAATGCCGCGCTCCAGCAGAATACCGCGGAGTGCCTCGTTGGCTTTTTTCTCGCGAATGCGCGGGTGTTTGAGAACCAGGGCTACCAAGATATCGACCATCGGCTGGGTTTTGCCGTCCGGAGAAAAGGTCTCAATCTTGCTCTGGTCTTTGCGGTTGCCGTACATATCTACGAGGCCCATGGAGCCGAGTTCGTACTCGGTCTTGATCCAGTCGCGCAGGGTTTGCGGGTGGAACTGCCGGATCTCGGAGCGCACCCAGGGTGCGACATCTATCCTGCCAAGGGCGTATTCGTGGGCAAAGGAGTTCTGGCCCTCTATTTTGGCGAGGCCGCAGTCGTTGATATACCTGGTGCAGGCTTTAATGATCTCCAGTTTGGCGGCCGCTGCCCGTTTCTGCCAGGCCGGGAGGGCCGCAAACTGGGAGGCGCTTTGTTGCCGGGCTTCGAGGCGTTGGGCTTCTTTTTGAGCTTCGGTTTGTTGGAGTTCGGCGACGAAGGCGATGTCCATCTCTAATACGTCACGGTAACCAACCTTGGTGTTTTGGATAGTCAAGGCTTTGCGGGTTTCTGGTGGGAGGGTGGTGATACAGTACTCTTTTCCACCGCCGCGGCCAGCGCGCTTACGGGAGGACCAGTTTTCACGGTCGGCACGGAATTGCACGGCTCTTTCGGTGCTGGGCATACCGGGCAGGCCGGCTAGATCTCGTGCAGTGTAGTGCGTCCGAGTGACTGTCACCGTTTGCCCTCCAGTTCAGCTAGAAATACCTGGCTCTTGCGCTTCTGGGCCTGCAAGTCTTTTATCAGTTCGTCCTGTTTCTGGATTTCAGCCCGCAAGGCATCAGGGCCAGGAAGGGTATATACTCCTGCGGCCTCGGCCTGGATCCGAATCAGTTCGATATCGCCGGTGGCAACGCAAAATGCAGAATAGTATTCTCCAGGCATCCGGTGTGGATGGCTGCCTGCGGTCCAGTTGTAGAGTTTGTCGGTGGTAATTTCGATGCCGAGCAGTGCGGTCATTTCATCGGCAATTATCTCTCGTGATTTTGGGGCATTGCTGATAGCGTTTTTTATGGCAGCTTGAATCTGGGCTGTGATATTGAGCCGACCTGGCCGAGTTGCTGCCCGTTCGACCTGCTCCTGTTTCAGAAGGTCAAGAAGGGACAGTTGGGCGGGGTTTGTGACTGATTTTTTATGTGATTTAGTCATTGCGGCCCGGTTAAAGGTGGTTTATATTTCAGTTAAATAATCAGTATGTTTTCTGCATACTATTTTTTATGCAGCGTAGCGCTCTGGCCATATCTGTTCAGGAGTTGTTCCGATCTTTTGAGCAATGATCCCCTCCCATTTTGGAGAGGGACAGTAGTTGACCAGCTGCACAGCCTGTCGACTAACTCCGCGCTCTTTGGCTATTGCCGAAAACGACGAACCATTAAGCCGCAATTGATACTTAATCCACTCCCGACGCTGCTCGGGTTTTTTTGGTATCGTGTGCCTTGACATGTAAAGGAGATTACACTTTGAAATTAACCATGTCAAATGCAAAATTACATTTCGGAGTTACATTTTCTCAATTTTAGAATTAAGCGCAAATAAACTTTGTAATTACGGTGTGTTATGGAACTCCGAAATATTTATAAAATTTCGGAGTTCATTTCGGAGTTTGCCTTATGAACTCCGAAATGAACTCAACTCATTTCGATGACGCTTGGGAAAGAGTTAAGAGCGTCTCTGGATGGGGTGACTATAAAGATCTGGCCACGTTCGTCGGATCAACGTCGCAGTCCATATCTGGAGTAAAGAAGCGTGGTAAGTTCCCGTTAGAGTGGGCTTACAAGGTTGCTCAAGCTTTTGCATCAAATACAGACTGGATCATGACTGGAAAGCTTGACCATCTTTCACAGGCCGCAAATGGGAATGGGATTTTACAGGGGCATCATGTTGATGCTGAAGAGATTCATATCGATGTGCATAACCATGTGACTAAGGAGCAGCACGAGGAATATATTGCAAGGGATCCGCTAGATGATGCTTTTGTAAGGGATTGGCATAGGTTGAGTGAGGTGGAAATGATGAGGTTTTGGACGCTATTGAAGGAAAAAATTGAACTATCTAAGGAGGATTAATAATGAGGTTATTGTTAATTTTATTAGTATTGTCTTTAACTTCGATAGCACATGCTGATTGCAATAAGATAGATTATCTTGAACTTAAGGATATGGATCTCAAGGAATTAAGTGAATTATGGTGCAAATATCTGGTTGAAGCTGATAATAATATAAATGAAATGTCAAAAGAATCATATTCCCTCTCACGACGACCTGATTCATACTTTAATAAAGTGAAACAATGTCGGGAACAAATTGACCAGATAGATCGCGTTTACAAGAGAAAAGGAGGCGGAGACTATTCTTGTCCCAGCACTAGCAATTAATTAAGTAAACCATGTGTCCAATACGCTGAAACTGAAAAAACCCATGTGTCCATCGGACGGAAATTTTTTTTCACGATTTTTTGCTCAACTCCGCACTAGATAAGCCGTCCCGCTGATTCCCGTTTAATCCCACTTTATCCCGGTATTATGCCTAGCATGTGTCTGGTCACAGTACTGCACGTACCAGGTTTTGCCACGCTTGTAGAGACTTGCCATGGAACTTGTCCTCCGCAAGTCTCTTTGTTCCGTGTGGCAACCCTTTTGCCCCATTTTTTTCGATTTATTTTGAAAATCGATCGAAACGTAGGGTACATTTTAGGGTACAAAGCACAAAAAAAGGGACTTGCGAGTTACGCAAGTCCCTGTAAATGCTTGGTTGCGGGGACAGGATTTGAACCTGTGACCTTCGGGTTATGAGCCCGACGAGCTACCAGACTGCTCCACCCCGCGTCATTGAAACCAGATTATTAGCACAGAGCTTCAGACTGAGTCAACAACTAAATTCCAAGAATCGAATATTTTTTACTCGGCGATAACAATCGCTCCGGAACCGAGCTTTGCGGCAAGCTCTTTTGCCTCACTCTGGGACAGGTGGCGCCCGGCCCTGACCCGGAATACGATCCCTTTCTCCGGAACCTTCACTTCATAGATGGTCGGGTTCAGACCTTTTGCGGCAAGCTTGCTTCTGAGCGATTCCGCTTCGGCCTTGTCCTTTACCGAAGCCACCTGCACCGCAAACTTCTTCTCGACAACCGGTTGCGGCGCTACCGGTTTCTCGGGAGCAACCGGCGCCTGTGGCTTGGCAGCGGGCTGAGGAACCGGTGAGGGTTTTACCGAAGCGGCAGGCGGAGTTGCTTGCGGCTGAATGGACGGCTTTGCTGCAGGTGCTGGTTGATGCTCGGTAAGGCCGGCGTTGATGCCGCTGCCAATTACAGTCTTTCCTCCGGGCAATGTTTCATAAAAGGTAAGCGGGGTTTGTTGACCTTTGGGCACAGCCGGAAGCGGCGGCTGTACCGGCGAAGCTACCGGTGTGCTTAGCGCCTGCTGCTGGACAGAAACCGTTTTTTTCATCTTGTACCAGCAGAGCGACCAGCCGCCGATGAAACCTGCCGCAAACACCAACAGAACGGCTACCAAAATTCCGGCCACATACTTCCCCACCGGCGGACGGCGTGGCTTGTTCTTGCTGGCAAAACTACGTTCACGATAATCAATTGCCATCGACTGCCATCCTCACATACGCTCAGGCGCAGATACCCCGAGAAGCGACAGGGCATTGCGGATGGTTCTGGCGATACATTTGAGGAGAAAAAGCCGTGCCGTGGTCAAGTCAAGCTCTTCGGTCACCACCCGGTTGCGATTGTAGTAGCTGTGGAACTCCCCTGCCAGCTCCTGCAGGTAATAGACAATCCGATGCGGTTCAAACGCTGCGGCAGCGCCTTCCACCACTTCCGGAAAGGAGAGCAGTGTCCTGATAATCGCCGACTCCTCGTCATTTGCCAGAAGCTCCAGCCGACATTGGGTAAAGTCCGGGACAACCCCGTTCTTTGCCGCTGTCTCGAAAATGCTGCAGATCCGCGCATGAGCATACTGGACATAATAAACCGGATTATCGAGCGACTGCTGCTTGGCCAGATCGATATCGAACACCAGCTGCGAATCCGGTTTGCGCATCACAAAAAAGAACCTGGTAGCATCACGGCCTACTTCGTCGATCAGGTCACGCAGCGTCACATAGCTGCCGGCACGCTTGGAGATCTTGACCTCCTCGCCACCTCTCATGACTGTCACCATCTGATGCAGGACATACTCCGGCCACCCCTTGGGAATATCGGCTTCCAAGGCTTGCAACCCGGCCCTCACCCTGGTGATGGTGCTGTGATGGTCTGCCCCCTGCTCGTTGATGACCCGCGTGAAGCCACGTTGCCACTTGGAGAGATGGTAGGCGACGTCCGGCACAAAATAGGTATAGCTGCCGTCTGTTTTGCGCATTACCCGATCCTTGTCGTCGCCAAAGTCGGTGGTACGCAGCCAGAGTGCGCCATCCTGCTCGTAGCTGTGACCTTTTTCGCTGATCTGTTTTACGGCAGCATCAACGCGGCCTTCACTGTAAAGACTCGATTCGAGGAAATAATGATCGAAACTGACATCAAACGCCGTCAAATCCTGATCCTGCTCTCGCCGCAGATATGCCACCGCAAAGCGGCGGATCGCATCCAGGTCGTTCGGATCACCGCCGGCATTGACATGCTGATCGCCGGCATCCACGGTTTCACAGGCCAGATACGATTTTGCCACATCCTTGATGTATTCGCCCTGGTAGCCGTCCGCAGGCCACCGGGGATCCCCCGGCTCGATACCGAGACAGCGCGACTGGACTGAAAGGGCAAGATTTGCTATCTGGGCGCCGGCATCATTGTAATAAAACTCCCTGGTTACATCCCAGCCGGTGGCTTCAAAAAGGCGGCAGAGGGTGTCGCCTATTGCCGCTCCACGTCCATGGCCGATATGCAGAGGCCCGGTCGGATTGGCACTCACGAACTCTACCTGCAGTTTTTTCCCTTCACCTGAAGTGCTTTTTCCAAAGCTATCGCCGGCAGCTTCAATTTCCAGCAACGCCTGTTGCCAGGCCTCACGGGCAATGAAAAAGTTTATGAACCCCGGTCCCGCAATGTCCACCCGACTGATCAGCCCGGTTTTTGAGCGCAACTTGGCAGCCAAAATTTCGGCGATCGCCCGTGGCGCCTTCTTTTCGGGCTTGGCAAGCAGCATGGCAAGATTGGTTGCAAAGTCACCATGCTCTGGCTGGGAGGGCCTTTCGATAACAAATGCCGGATCTTCACCAACGGAAATACTCCCGTCAGCCCGGCAATCCGCAAGGGCACCCCTGACAATATCTGCTATTCTCCGCTTCATTCACCCTTCCCTTCGCTCTTTTCAGATTCGGCGGCACTTGTGTCCTTTATGGAGACGTCGCGCGAAAAATCCGCGCAACGAGCACCACCGTCCGGAACAGAAAACTTCTTGGCGCAGTTGGCCCGCCAGGCACAGACCACGCAACATTGCAATTTGCCGTCATTACTCATACCGTCTCCATTGTCTCAGCGCTTCTTTACCGACGAGTATTGATGGAACTGGTAAACGATTTCGTTGGGCCGTACCAGGCCGAAGTCCTTGCGGGCGATGCTTTCCAGGTAGCGCCGGTCGCTTTTGAGCGCTTCGATCTCGCGTTTCAGGTTGTCGTTCTCAACTCGTAACGCCTCGCTGCGCCGGGCTATCTCCTGCTTTTCCCGGTTCAGCTCATAAATCCGTAAAAGTCCGCGTTCACCAAACACAGTGAAGAAGAGAAGAAACAGAATGACCGCGGCCGGTATCAGGTAGAGCCGACTGCGCATGGGAACCTCTATTGACGTCAGTTGTTTTTAATAATTGCAGCGAAATACTCGATAGTCTTTCTGAGCCCGTCTTCGACAGCGACATGAGGCTGCCACCCCAGCTTATCTATGGCAAGGCCGATGTTCGGCTGCCGCTGCTGCGGATCGTCTGCCGGGAGCGGCTTGAACACTATCCTGGACTTCGAGCCGGTAAGCGAGATGATCCGCTCGGCAAACTCAAGGATGGTGGTTTCCGTAGGGTTTCCGATATTGACCGGGCCGATAAATCCCTGGCAGTTCATCATCCGGACCATGCCATCCACCAGGTCCGAGACATAACAGAAGGAGCGGGTCTGCTGTCCCTCGCCGTAAACAGTTATATCCTCGCCCTTCAAGGCCTGAATGATAAAGTTGGAAACCACCCTGCCGTCATTTTCAGCCATCCGCGGTCCATAGGTATTGAAAATCCTGATTATCCGCACGTCAACGCCATTCTGGCGATGGTAATCCATCATCAGGGTTTCGGCGACCCGCTTCCCCTCATCGTAGCAGCTGCGGATGCCGATCGGATTGACATTGCCCCAGTAATCTTCAGTCTGCGGGTGGATCTTCGGGTCTCCGTAAACCTCTGAAGTGGAGGCCTGAAGAATTCTCGCCCTGACCCGCTTGGCCAACCCCAGCATATTGATGGTACCCATGACACTGGTCTTCACGGTTTTGACCGGATTGTACTGATAATGTATCGGGGAGGCAGGACAGGCAAGGTTGTAGACCTGGTCAACTTCCAGCAAAATCGGCTCGACGATATCGTGGCGGATCAGTTCGAACCGGTGAGAGTCGAGTAGAGGTTCGATATTTCTCTTGCTGCCGGTGAAAAAATTGTCGAGGCAGATGACATCATGCCCCTCTCCAACCAGCCGCTCGCAGAGATGCGACCCGATGAACCCTGCGCCACCTGTTACCAGTATCCGCATCTGCTATTTCCCACCAGCGGAGATGCCGGAACCATTCCGACCGAGCGGGATATAACGGAACCCTGCCAGCTGCATCCGGTCAGGCTTGTAAAGATTGCGACCGTCTACGATCAGAGGCTCTTTCAGGTCAGCCATGATCCGTTCGAAATCGGGATTGCGATACTCGCTCCAGTCCGTGATTATCACCAGGGCATCAGCTCCGCTAAGAATCTCGTACTGGTTGGTGCTGTAGGAGATCCGGTCCCCGAATGTCTTGCGCGCTTCCTTGATGGCCTCCGGATCGTGAGCACGCACCTGGGCGCCGTTGGCCAGCAGCTCCTCAATGATGGTCAGTGACGGGGCCTCCCGCATATCATCAGTACGGGGCTTGAACGAAAGCCCCCAGCAGGCGACTGTTTTGCCGGCAAGCGGCTTGTCTGCTCCGCTATCACCTAGCAGGTCCAGCACCTTCCGGGCCAGCACATGTTTCTGCAGCTCGTTGACCTCTTCAACAGCGTTCAGCAGGAGCATCTCGTAACCGCACTCGTCTGCAGTCCTGATCAGCGCCTTCACATCCTTGGGAAAGCATGAACCGCCGTAACCTGGGCCGGGAAAAAGAAAATCATAGCCAATACGGGAATCAGAGCCGATCCCTTCGCGAACCGCCGCCACATCGGCGTTCATACGTTCGCAGAGGTTGGCGATCTGGTTCATGAACGATATCCTGGTTGCCAGCATCGCATTCGCCGCGTATTTGGTCATCTCAGCGCTGCGGATGTCCATGATGATCATCCGGTTATGCTTGCGCATGAACGGCTCGTACAGCTCCTTCATTATCTCGGCCGTCCTGACGTTGTCCGTACCGATCACTACCCGGTCGGGCTTCATGAAGTCGTCGATAGCCGCCCCTTCCTTGAGAAACTCTGGATTGGAGACAACATCAAACTCGAAGCCGACGCCCCTGCTGTCCAGTTCAGCCTGCACCGCAGCCCTGACCTTGTCGGCAGTGCCGACCGGTACCGTGGATTTATCGACGATAATCTTGTAACCCTGCATATGCTGGCCGATGCTCCTGCCCACAGCCAGAACATATTGCAAATCAGCGGAACCGTCCTCGCCCGGTGGAGTGCCGACCGCGATAAAGCTTATCAGAGATGCCTTTACCGCAGCTTCGATATCTGTGGTAAAGGAAAGCCGTCCTTCAGACTGATTACGGATAACCAGCTCTTTGAGACCGGGTTCATAAATCGGGATAATACCCTGCTTGAGTCCTTCAATCTTTGCCTGGTCGACATCAACCGTAATAACATTATTGCCGCTTTCGGCAAAACAGGCTGCTGCCACAAGACCAACGTAACCGGCACCAAAAACGCAAATTTTCATCTCAACCTCCCGGTGTCAAATCAAGCGGATTTTATATCACAAACGACTAAAACAAAGCCACATTTTTCAACAGGTTCTAGCCATGGCGATGCTATTGCTGAGTGCTGCAAACTCTTGCAGCGAGAGGGTCTCGCCGCGACGTGAGGGATCGATGCCACAGTCAGCCAGCAGCTCTTTCAACCGTTCATCACTCGGGGCATAATCGCCACCCTTGAGGCAGTTCCAGAGGGTTTTCCGCCGCTGGGCAAACGAAGACTTCACCAACTGTTTGAACAGCCGCTCGTCGCCGATGGGGAACCGCGGCTCGCTAAGTGGCACAAACGAAAGCACGATGGAATCGACCTTGGGCACCGGGAAAAATGCACCGGGCCTGACGATAACCTCTTTTTTGATGGCGAAAAACATCTGGAACAGGACCGAAAGAATACCGTAATCCTTGCCTCCGGCCCCGGCAACCAGCCGCTCGCCAACCTCGCGCTGCAGCATCAGCACCAACCGGCTGAACAGCTTCCGGCTGTCATGAAACTTGAACAGCACCTGCGACGAAATATTGTACGGCAGGTTGGCCGCAACCTTCCAGCTCCCCTCACCCCGGCTCTGCAGCAGCTCTTCCAGGTCCACCCGAAGGATGTCGGACTGCAGCACCTCGACATTGCTTGCCCCTGAGAATTCAGCCATGAGAACCGGCACCAGCTGCTTGTCAAGTTCGACAGCCAGCACCTCTGCTGCGGCTTCAGCCAGAAGGCGGGTCAAGGCGCCACGGCCCGGGCCGACCTCCAGGACCCGGTCGCCGGGAACAAGCGCCACGGCATCAACGATGCGGCCCAGCACCCCTTTGTCCACCAGGAAGTTCTGGCCAAGAGCCTTTTTCGGACGCGGCAACATCAGGTAGCCTCCGCGAATCTGGCTTTGATCCGGTCAAGTGGCCACGACGGCAACGCATCGAAGCCGTTGATGGTAGCTATCCTGCGGGACAGGTAAAACTCACCGGGCACTGCCACCATTGCCGCATTGTCGGCGCAGAGCGCCGGAGACGGGATATACAGGTCGATGCCTCTTGTTGCCGCCAGCCGGGACATTTCGCGGCGCAGACCGCTGTTGCAGGCAACGCCACCGGCAATCACCAGCCTGGTGATGCCGGTTTTTTCAAGGGCACTCCAGGTCTTGACGGTGAGCACCTCGCAGACTGCCGCCTGAAACGAGGCGCAGAGATCATTCAATAGCTGTCCTGATTTCCCTTCGGGATTCTTCTGGGTCCAGTTGAGCACTGCCGTCTTCAAGCCGCTGAAACTGAAATTGCAGCTGCCGTCATGGAGCAATGGCCTGGGGAGCTTGACCGCTACCGGGTCACCTTCGGCAGCGAGCCGGTCAATCAGCGCCCCGCCGGGGTAAGGGAGCCCGACAAGCTTGGCCACCTTGTCAAACGCCTCTCCGGCGGCATCATCAAGAGTTTGTCCGAGTATCGTATAATGCCCGATCCCGTCAACCTTATAGAGATGGGTATGACCACCGGAAACCACCAGTGCCAAATAGGGGAAGGCAATCTCCTGTTCGAGGAACGGCGCCAGCAGGTGGGCCTCGATATGATTAACCCCGGTTACCGGAATGGAACAGGCAGCGGCAATCCCCCTGGCTGCGGCAATGCCGACCAGAAGAGCGCCGACCAGTCCAGGTCCCTGGGTAACGGCAATGCCCTTAATCTCATCCAGGGTCACTCCGGCAGTTTTCAGGGCCTCGATCACTACCGGGGCAACACTCTCCAGATGCCGGCGCGAGGCGATCTCCGGCACGACTCCGCCGTATTCCGCATGAATCGCCACCTGGGATGCCACAATGCTTGAGAGCACCGTCCTGCCGTCCCGCACCACTGCAGCTGCTGTCTCGTCACATGAGCTCTCGATTGCCAGTACCAACATGAAACAGCATCTCCTCAAAAAAACTGCGGGGCGTTCGACACGCCCCTATAAACAGAGTTCTTCTACGATTGTTCCAAAAGGAGTGCGATTTTTGAGTGAGATCAAGGCTGTCGAGCGGTTTCGCGGAGACGTAGCAGCGCTACGTCGCACAAGGGACCGCGAAGACTTACGCAGATATCGCTCAAAAGGTGCACTCCTAAAGAAGGTTGGCGGCCAGTTCAGCCAACTCCGACCTCTCCCCCTTAGTCATCGTTATATGCCCGGCAATCGCCTGTTCCTTGAACCGCTCGACCACATAGGTAAGACCGTTGCTTGAGGCATCCACGTATGGGTTGTCTATCTGGTAGGGATCGCCGGTAAGCACGATCTTGGTCCCTTCTCCGGCCCTGGTTATGATGGTCTTGATCTCGTGAGGCGTCAGGTTCTGGGCCTCATCGACAATCATGTACTGGTTCGGTATGGAGCGGCCACGAATATAGGTCAAGGGCTCGATGTCAAGAATCCCCATGGCCATCAGCTCCTTGTACCCCTTGCTGTGGCGCTTTTCAGCCTCATGCCCGGACAGCAGCAGTTCCACATTATCGAAGATCGGCTGCATCCACGGTGTCAGCTTTTCCTCGATATCGCCAGGAAGAAAGCCGAGATCCTTTCCCATGGGAAAGACCGGTCGCGATACCAGCAGGCGGTTGTAGACATTTTCTTCGGCAACTTTATGCAGGCCGGCCGCAATCGCCAGCAAGGTCTTGCCGGTACCGGCCTTACCCACGAGAGTTACCAGCTTGACATTGTCGTCCAGGAGCGCATCCAGGGCAAAAGACTGTTCGCGGTTGCGGGGATGGATGCTCCAGACCCCTTCCTTGCCCGCTTTTTTCAGCGGTACCAGGCGCCTCTGACTGGCATCGAAACGACAGATCGCGCTGTGTGACGGATTGAGCTGGTCCTTGAGGGTTACGAACTGGTTGGGGTAGAACTCCCCTTCCGCTTCTGCAAACCCTTGCCCATGCACCCGGTCGATGATCAGCGGATCCACTTCCATCTCGACATAGCCTGGATAGAGTTCCTCAATATCGACCTTGTCTGATTCATAATCCTCTGCCACCAGCCCAAGGGCGTCAGCCTTGATTCTCAGATTGGTATCCTTGGTCACCAGGATTACCGGGTTCTTCCCGTCCCGCTCCAGCAGGTCAACCGCGACAGCCAGAATCCGGTTGTCACCCCGGTCCACCCGGAGTTCCGGGGGAAGCCGTTTCAGGACTTTTTCTTCGTAAATTTCAACCCTGACGGTGCCGCCGTTTTCCAGGGCTATCCCCTTGGTAAGGGAACCGTCCTTGCGCAACTGGTCCACCAGGCGCGAGATATGCCTGGCATTGCGCCCGGTTTCGTTCATGTCTTTCTTGAACCGGTCGATTTCCTCAATTACCGTGATCGGGATAATGATGTTGTTGTCCTCAAATCGGTAGAGTGCATGCGGGTCGTAAAGAAGGACATTGGTATCCAGAATGAAAGTCTTCATTGATCCCTTTCCGTAAGCCGTTAATCTTCGGCCACTGTCTTACCGGATGATTACCCGGCAGCGATTATTTCTCGGTATAAATGGTCTTCAGTTCTTTGCCTGCAGATATCAGCTTGATGAAATAGGTCTTGTTCTTCTTGTCAACCCCTTCCATCACCACCTCTCCATCCTTGTTCAGCTGTGCCAGGACAGCATCGGGAGACTCCTTGATGGTAAAGTAGCTGAAGATGTTCGTCTTGAAGATGTCCTGCCTGGTATATGGTCTGATCGGCGGCAGTGAGCAACCAGCAACTGCAACCAGCAGGGCGATACAGGCAACCAACTTTATCCGGCTCATCTCTTCCTCCTTGCAATCCGGTCGATCGCGTCCAAGAACGTGGCGATTTCTGAACCGGTGTTGAACCATCCGGGGCTGACCCTTATGGTGCCGGATGGGTAGGTACCTATGGATCTGTGAGCATTCGGCGCACAGTGGAGACCTGTTCTTACGGCAATTTCGTAGTCATGGTCGAGGACAAATCCGACCTGGCTCGGGTCCATCCCGTCGATGGCGAATGATACCACGCTGCCGCGCGGCAGCGACGGGTCCGGTCCATATACCTTCAAACCGGGAATCAAGCGCAGCCCTTCCATTAAAGGCACGACCAGCGCCGCCTCATGCGCGGCAATGTTGGCCACACCGACACTGCTGACGAATCCGGCTCCGGCGAGCAGTCCGGCAATGGCCGGCGTGTTCTGCGTGCCACTTTCAAAGCGTTCCGGGAGAGTCTCCGGCTGGTCGAGACTGGCAGAGGAGGTGCCGGTGCCACCGACCAACAACGGCTGTAGAGAGACACCATCAGCGATATAAAGAAAGCCGGTGCCCGGTGGACCCATCAAACCCTTATGCCCAGGCGCAGCCAGCATATCGATATGCATTGACCCAACATCTATCGGAATACAGCCGGCGCTCTGGGCGGCATCGACCAGGAATGGGATCCCGGCATTGCGTGCGATCTCGCCGATCAGCGAAACAGCCTGGATGGTGCCGGTAACATTTGAGCAGTGACTCACTGCGATAAGCGCTGTGTTGGGACGAACCGCTGCCGCAAGATCTTCGGGGCTGACAAAACCGTCAGTTCCGGCTTCAACCCAGGTCACTTCCACCCCGCGCCTGGATGCCAGGTGCAGAGGTCTGGCCATGGAATTGTGCTCCATGCTGGTGGTCACCACGTGATCGCCGGGATTCAACAAGCCGTGCAACGCCAGGTTCAGTGATTCTGTCGCACTATGGGTAAACACCAGGCGACTCGAATCCGCCACCCCAAAAAGATGCGCCAATGTCTCGCGCGCTTCGAGCACTAACCTGGCAGCGGAAATCCCTCCGCGATGACCACCTCTGCCGGGACTGCCGGCCCCTTCGCGCAGGGCCGTGTCAACCGCTTGGTACACTTCTTCAGGCTTCGGATATGAAGTTGCTGCATTGTCCAGATATATTGGCATTGTCAAAACAGTAACATGCGATGCCGTGGTTGGCAACCGCATCTTCCCAAGAAAAGATAGGTCATGCGAGGGTTACATTACGGATTGCGGACGGTTCCGGAGAACAGGAAGGTACAAAACCCTGCCGGCTGCATCATTGGTATGGATTCTTGAAGAAATGCGTTCCGGCGCAATGCCACCCCACCAGTTGCCCATGACCGCGAGGTCACCATCGCCTGAATACTCAAGGTCATGGCTATTGTTGGCAGCGATAACATTACCCCAGGCAACATTGCCGCTACCGGAAATTTTGAGGCCGGTCTCGCCGTTCTGGCTGATATTGTTGCCATTTATCCTGATGCGGGAATGCGCCAGATTGATGCCGGCCTTGCGGTTGCTCAGGACCTTATTGAAAGAAACCGCCCCTTCCGAGCCGGTCAGGTCAACTCCGGTTCCGTTCACAGTAAAGCTGCAACCGGTCACCTTAAGTTTGCTGTTTTCAGCAACCAGCGCCGCCTGGCTGTTACTATAAAAAGTAGCGCCGGTCAGATAAAATGAGCCGCCTGAGACCTGCATGCCACTATTATTACTGGAGATATTCATGTCCCGCAGTTCAAGCTCGCTATCAACGGATTTAATACCGATACCGCAACTGCTTACTCCCCCACCAGCAACGTTGGCATAGGAATCTTTCAAACGAATCGCCGTAGCACTTGAAGAAACCTGTAAATCCCGCAAGGTAACCTGTGAATAAAAAACGTCCAGGGCTACAGCTGCCCCTTCAAAACGGCACTGGTCGAGCAGATTCTTCTTGTCGGTGGCAAGCAGTACCATCCCTTGCCAGTCACCGGTCGCCGGCTGCACATAGCGACCGGTAAACAGTATCTGTTTGTCAGCAGCTCCGGCCGCAACCAGCCGCCCCTGGACCAACAGCCCGGCACCACCACTGTCGCCACTTGCAGCAGGGCTGAACCTGACCACTGTCCCGGGCTCAATGGTAAGTGTGACCTGCGGCGGTACCGTCAACCAGCCGGTAACATGAACCTCACCGTGCCAGACCGCATCTTCCCTGAGGGTATCATTCTCATATGCCAGGTCTGCAGAAACAGAGGTATTGACAAGCCGCTCATTCTTCTGCCCAGCGTCAGAAGCTGCGGTCAGAGAAACAGCCGGCACCGGTGGTGCAACCTTAGGTACGATCTTTTCCGCTTCAACAACCGGTGCCGCTTGCTTTACTTGGGGCTGAACCACAGCACTCTTGGCAACAGGTAGCGGCACCGGATCAACGGTCGCTTTCTGCGGCGCAGGGGTCAACCGGGGAGTTGCGGTTATCATCGAATCAAGGCTGCACCCGGTGACGGCACCAGTCAAAGCAAGCAGCAAGGCTATTCTATAAAAAATGAGAGTCATCCTATCTCCTTAAAAAAATTGCAACAAAGCACGAACAAAGCAGGTGCGGTTGTAGCATAAAATGTCACTTATGTAAATCGCCAGGCAGCTCTTGCCAAGCCTCTAAAACTTTTCTCGGAGAATCGGGATGTTACATTTTTTTGACACAAGCCTCTTGACAGGCCATAGATGTTGTGTTTAATTCCTCTTCGTCATACAAAATGTAGTGGTAATTTAATATTTCAATAAAATCAAGGAGAACGGTAAATGGCAAAGGCAACCCCTGACAAAAACAAAGACAAGATCCCGGGTCTCACCCCTAACGCGCTGACCGTTCTGGAAAAGCGGTATCTGAAGCGTGACCTGAGCGGAAAGCCTTTGGAGGGGCCTGTCGACATGTTTCGCAGGGTTGCGGACACCATTGCCGCTGCCGACAAATTTCTGGACAACAAGGCCGATGTCAAGGGCCTTTCCGATGAATTCTATAAAATAATGACCAGTTTTGAATTCCTCCCCAACTCTCCGACCCTGATGAATGCCGGGCGTGAGCTGGGGCAGCTCTCGGCCTGCTTCGTCCTGCCGGTCGGCGACTCGATGGAGGAGATTTTCGAGTCGGTTAAACATACCGCGCTGATTCATAAATCCGGCGGCGGCACCGGGTTTTCCTTCTCCCGTCTCCGTCCGGCACAAGATGTGGTCATGTCCACCACCGGCATCTCCAGCGGTCCGCTCTCGTTCATGAGGGTCTTCGACGTAGCAACCGAGACGATCAAGCAGGGAGGCACCCGCCGCGGCGCCAACATGGGGATCCTGCGGGTCGATCACCCGGACGTCATGAACTTCATCATGTGCAAGGCAGACCAGAAGCACCTGAACAACTTCAATATCTCGGTCGGTCTTACCGAGGATTTCATGCAGGCAGTAGAGGAAGACCGGGACTACACCCTGATTAACCCCAGAAACGGCGAACCGTGTGGAGCTCTCAATGCGCGCAAGGTGTTCAACCGTATCGTCAAGCAGGCCTGGGAGAACGGTGAACCGGGGATCATCTTCCTGGACCGCCTCAATCGGGACAACCCCACCCCGCTCGTCGGCGAGATCGAATCTACCAACCCTTGCGGCGAGCAACCGCTGCTCCCCTACGAATCATGCAACCTGGGTTCGATCAACCTCGGCAAGATGGTGAAAAATGGCGATGTGGACTGGGAGCGGCTGAAAGAGGTGGTGATCCTTGCCGTCCATTTCCTGGACAACGTCATCGAGGTCAACAAATACCCGCTACCGCAGATAGACGAGATGACCAGGTCTAACCGGAAGATCGGCCTGGGGGTCATGGGCTGGGCCGATATGTTGATCCTGCTCGGCATTCCCTACTGCTCCGACAAGGCGATAAAACTGGGCGAAAAAGTGATGAAGTTCATCAACGACGAAGGCCATAGCGCCTCCCGAGAACTGGCAGCAAAGCGGGGTTCATTCCCCAACTTCAAAGGATCGATCTATGACCGTCCCGGCAAGGGAGCAATCCGCAACGCAACGGTTACGACCATTGCGCCGACCGGAACCATCTCCATAATCGCCAACGCCTCATCCGGTGTAGAGCCGCTGTTTGCCGTGTCTTTCGTGCGTAACGTCATGGACAACACCAAGATGATCGAGGTAAATCCGCTCTTTGAAGAAGTTGCCAAGGAGCGCGGTTTCTACTCCGCAGAGTTGATGGAGAAGATCGCCGAGCACGGCACGCTGCACGACATCGTCGAAATCCCTGCTGACGTAAGGGATGTTTTCGTGACCGCCCATGACATCACCCCCGAATACCATATAAAAATGCAGTCGGCATTCCAGAAATATACGGACAATGCCGTATCCAAGACCGTTAACTTCCCCAATGATGCATCAATCGAAGACGTGGAAAAGGTATACCGGCTGGCGTATCAGTCCGGCTGCAAAGGAGTGACGATCTACCGTGACGGCTCCCGCGACGAACAGGTACTCTCCACCGGGAAAAAAGAGGAAAAAGAGGCGCCGGCAGCGGTTGCGGATGACAAGCAGGTTTACAAACGCGAGCGGCCTAAGGCGCTCAAGGGTTGGACCTACCAGATGCAGACCGGTTGCGGCCCGCTCTACGTAACAGTCAACGAGGACAAGTCGGGACTGTTCGAACTGTTCACCACCATGGGCAAGGCCGGCGGCTGTGCCGCCTCCCAGGCAGAGGCGATGGGGCGGCTGGTCTCACTTGCCTGGCGCAGCGGAGTCCAGGCACGACAGGTCATCAAGCAGTTGATGGGAATCTCCTGCCACTGCCCTTCAGGGTTCGGGGAAAACAAGGTAACCTCGTGCGCCGATGCCGTTGCCAAGGCGATTCAGGCCCACATGGCCGCCTCCGGCCTGGACACCGGACTCCAGAAACAGGCCCCCGAGCGGGGCGCCTGCCCCGAGTGCGGCGGTACTGTCGAGCACGAAGGCGGCTGCGCCGTCTGCCGCTCCTGCGGCTACAGCGAGTGCGCCTGATCAGATGTAACGCTAGGCAACAGAGGCAGCAAAGATGATGAAAGCCCCACAGACAAGGTTCTGTGGGGCTTCGTTAATGGGGGCTCCAATCCTGCCCCCAGCGTGACCAAAAATCATTCTACCGTGACTCAAAACTCTCCCAGGTTCAATATCGCCTTTTCTTTCAACGGTTTCGAGAAAAAAGCCCTGACCCCCAGTTCGGCGCATACCTGCCTATCGTAAGGGTCGGTAGACGATGTCAGCGCATACACCCTGATCTCTCTTGTCCGCTCATCAGCACGGATTCTCCGCAGCACATCAAGTCCGTCGATCCTCGGCAGTCTCATATCCAGAATGATGATATCCGGGCGGCTCATCGCCCCTGCCGCTGAAGCCTCATCGCCAAACAACATGCGAACCGCCTCCAACCCATCCTGGGCAACAACAATGTTTTCCAGGCCGATCTTTTTCAGGGTCCAGACCGCGATTTCGGCATCATCGCTGTCATCTTCGACCAGCAGCACAGAGAGCTTTTTCATGCATCCTCTCCGCCCGTCCCTAGGGTAAAAAAGAAGGTCGCCCCTTCTCCCGGTTTTGCCTCTACCCAGATGTGGCCATGGTGCTTTTCGATAATCCGGTGGACAGTTGCCAGTCCGACGCCGGTCCCCTCGAACTCTTCCTGATGATGCAGTCGGCAGAACGGCTGAAAAATGTTTTTGATAAACGCCATATCAAAGCCAACGCCGTTGTCCCTGACAAAATAAACCGTGTCCGTACCAATAACTCGTTGTCCGAACTCGATAGCGGCTTCAGGGCTTTTTGCACTGTACTTGACGGCGTTGCCTAGCAGGTTCTTCAGGCATGTTTCCATCATCAGCAGATCGCCAGTGGCAGTTACATCCGGAGCGATCGAGATATGGACCCGGCGCGTGCCAACATTTTCTACAAGTCCTGAAACGATCCGCATCGCCATTTCCGACAGATTGAGATTCTGTTGATGCATTTCGGCAACAGATATCCGGTTCATGGCAAGAAGCGAGTCGATCACCGTTCTGAGCCGGTCGCTGGCAGCCACAATGCGCTGGGCACAGTGAATTATCTGCTCATCGCCACCTTCCCCTATGATGTCGAGCATCATGGTGCCGAACCCTTCAAGCCGGGCAAGGGGCGCCCGGAATTCGTGGGAAAGCGCATAACAAAAACCTTCCAACTCTCTGATCACCCGCTCCAGCTCGGCGGTCCGCTCTCTGACTCGGCTCTCCAGCTCGTCATTGAGACGTGCGGCTTTCTCTTCTGCCAGCTTGCGCTTGGTGATGTCGCGATTGCTGACACGTTGCCCGAGCGGTGCCCCGTCAGGGCCATGCACACTCTGACAGGTATGAAATATCCAACGATGCTCCCCTTTTTTGGTGACGATCCGGAAATCCAAATGCTCAGGCCCGGTATCGGTGGATTGGGCATGACTATGGTCTACGTAGATGTGCAGATCATCAGGATGGATGATCCGGGTCAACAACTCCGGATCGGCATAGAATTCATCCAGAGTGTAACCGCTGACCTGTTCACAAGAGGGTGACATATAGCGGAGCGTGCCGTCCGGCAGAACCCAGTATTCCCAGTCTGAAGTAAATTCCGCGACCGTGCGGTAACGCAGCTCGCTTTCCCTGAGCGCCGCCTCTGCCTGCTTTTGTTGGCTGATGTCGCGGGCAGCGGCAAAGACTCCCAAAACCTCCCCATACTGATCCCGATAAAGAGCCGCATTGTAGAGTACATCCATGATCCGCCCGGACACATGGCGTAAGGAAAGGGGATAATCCCTGACCATGCCGTTGCGCCAGACAGTTTTGTAACCAATCCTGGCACATTCGGGGTCGGTGAAGTAATCGGAGAAATCGGTGCCGATCAACCGCTCCCGCGGCACGCCCGTTGCCTCAATAGTGGCCCGGTTGACATCCATAATCTTGCCGTCTTTGCTGATGGTAACCAGCGGGTCCAGGCTGGCCTCGATCAGGCTGCGAGCATAGCTTGATGATGCCCGCAAAGCTGTTTCTGCCTTTTTCAACCTTCTCCGGCTCCAGATCAGATAGCCTATAAGAGACGCCTCCGCCACAAGGAACAACAGGGCAATAACTGCATACCCCCAGTATTGTTCCCAGAAACCGGAATGATAATTGATCAGAACCCTGTCCTTCGGCAGCCTGGACTTGTCCAGTCCCCAGCGTTGCATCTCAGCCCAGTCGAACATCGCAACATGCTTCTGAAATATTACCTTTGATAGCTGGGGCGCTGGCTTGGCGTTTATTAGATCAACCGAAAAACGGGCAATCGCGCTCCCCAGCTCCTTAAACGAAAGGAGATTACCGCCAACAATACCGGCACCGAGGAGACTGTCATGAAGACCGAAAACCGGAGATTTCGCTGCTCTGGATATTTCTGTCAAAACATCCCGTGGGGTATACTGCTTTCCTCTGGAATCGCTCGACAAGCGAGTATACAGGATGATCGCATGGTCGCGCTCCTTGGCGACCTCCCTGAGGATCTCGGGCAGGGGATGATTGGTGAGAAAGGTAACGGTCAGTTTCCCCTCAAACTGCTTAACTGCATCCATGGCATATTTAAGATGTTGACAGTCATCGGCTGACGGACCGGATATGACGATGATCTCCTTCGTGCCGGGGAGCAGCGCCAAGGCATAGCGAAGCGTAGTGAGAGCATCGAAACCGTAAACAAACTGAACGAGTTTCCTGGCGCTTGTGTCTTTGCGAATCTCCTGGGGAACGGCCGCAATAATCGGCGTGCCGTTAAACAGCTCTTTCCCCTCTTGCAACATCAAATCCAAAGCATCCGGTTGAAAGAGGATGATGGCATCGAAACGATGGTCAGCGTATTTTGTCCGGAGGTATTCGACCAGGTAATGCCGGTATTCCCTGCCTTGAGCATGTTGCAGATCCAGGTATTCCTGGTGGAGGTCAGAATCTTCCACTCCTGCGGCCTTCAGAACCGGCAGCAGTCCATTATTAAAAAGCGTATGTGCCGGAAGCTTGGTGCTGCCGCCGTAAAGGACGAGCACCGTTCGCTTAGGCGACTGTGAGGTGTAGCTATCTGCCGATGGTGGGAATTGTAGAAAATAGGCTGCCAGCAGGCACCAAATGACGAACCAGAGTACCCTGCAAGGGAAACAGCGATCTGTCTTTATTTTCGGTTCCGTGTTCCCCATCTCACCATCCAATAGGTCACAGCTGCTGACATTTAAAGAATGAGCTGTTCAGACATGAACTCATGTTTTCTCCAACCGCTTTCGGGAAGGTCCGCCTATGGCCGTAGCACTCCCCCAGGTTTTGCAGTCTTTGCCGCAGGCTATCGGGCAGGTTGACCAGCTCAGGTTCCATCCCTCGGAGCCGGGCACATTGGACCCATATGTAGATGAGCTGGTGACCGGTGGTGTCGATGGAGGTAATATGACTGCAGTCAACCAGCAGCCCTGTATCTAAACTTTCACTGATATGCTGTAAGGCACAAGCCAGTGAATCAATTTTGCCTTTGGTTACACCGTTGATAGTCCAATCGCCCTTCAGATACACCACTGGTCCTTCCATGCTGATTATCATACGTCTCTCCCTCGTATTTGTTTCAAGAAGGTGGTTTCGCATAGTCACAACGGTGCGGAGACCGGCACAAGTAACTGATGCCAAATTGGAAGGCATGCTCGCATTCGGCTCGATTGTTCTGGCAGAGATAGAAATCTCCGACAATGCTTCTGGTCCTGCAGTCATGTCTGCTGATGCGACAGCCGGGGTGCGGCAGAGCAGTGTTTAACGGCATCAATTGTCCGGTAACGCCTCGCTTGTCAGTCAACATGCATGGACTCCTTTCCGTTGCTCACCCATCTCCAGCAGTGAGAATCGCTCAGTTTATTATTGCCTACCAATAAATGAAGTCCATGGGGCATTTCGCAGTTACTGTTGCGAAAAACCTTTGCTGCTGATTGAGGAGTGGTGCTGCCGTGCGGGAACTACTTTTTGAGAGGGGACAATCCGTGCCGTACCGCGTATTTGGTCAGTTCGGCCACAGAGAAGAGATTGAGTTTCTTCATGATCATCTGGCGCTGGTTTTCCACGGTCTTATTGCTAATGCCGAGATCATAGGCGATCTCCTTCATGCTTTTGCCGGCGGCAATCAGTTGGAGGATCTCACGTTCCCGGGGGGAAAGGTTCTGAAAGAGAGCACTCATCTCTTCGGGGATACATTGCAGGAACTCTTGGACCAGCAGGGTTGAAACCTTACGCGGCAGGTAGGTCTCGCCGGCAGCAACGGTCGTTATGGCATCGCTAAGCTCGGCAAAGGCGGTATCCTTGAGTAGATACCCGGTTGCCCCGGCTTTCAGCACTTCGACCACGAAGAAACGGTCGCTTTCCATGGAAAGGGCCAGGATTTTGGTAGCAGGGAGCTGCTTCTTGATCTCGCGGGTGGCATCAATGCCGTTCATGACCGGCATGGTCAGATCCATGATCACCATATCAGGCTTCAGCTGCCCGGCAAGACGCACCGCCTCGGCGCCATCACCAGCCTCTCCAACCACCGCCGTTGCATCGACTTTTTCAATCAGCGCCCGCAACCCTTCGCGAAAAATGGGATGGTCATCGACAAGCAGGATTGTTGTTGGCATGCATCCTCCTGGCAGCTTATCTGCTTCCCTCCAGCGGCACGGTCAATGTCACCGAGGTGCCGCTGCCGGCCGCCGATTCGATCACCACCCGGCCGCCGATCTGTTCAATCCGCTGCTGGACGTTGTACAGACCGTAACCGCCATTTTTGATATGCTTTAAATGAGCATCGGGATGGCTAAAACCGATGCCGTGGTCAATAACGTTGACTTCAAGGGTGTGATTATTCGCTTTCAGGGAGAGTTGCGCTTTATCTATCCCCGCATGCTTGGCAACATTCAGCAACAGCTCCCGAACGGCATGGTACAGCGAATAACGGACCTCGGCAGGCAAAGGTTTGGGGTGACCGTCATCGGCAAAATCAATCTGCAGGGCGTAATCACTTTTGATTGACGAGCAGAGCCACTCCAAAGCGGTCTCAATGCCGGAGGTGTCCAGAATTGGCGGCCGCATCCGGAAGGTAAGCGACCGGATATCCTGTATTGAGTTGGCAAGAAGGGATGCTGCCTCCTCTGCTTGCATAAAGAGTGCATCAGAGTTGATGTTTGCAAGCAGCGCATCGAGTTTCATTTTTGCCAGAAGGAGAGACTGCCCCACCTGGTCGTGCAGTTCCCCGGCAATACGTTCCCGCTCCTTTTCTTCAGCCCAGACCAGTTCGAAAGACACCTTTTTCATCTGTTCATTGGCATCTAAAAGTGCCGCGGTCCTCTCGGCCACTCGTGCCTCCAGTTCGTCGTGGGCCTGTTTCAGAGCTTGTAACGCCCTGTTCCGCTCGGTAACATCCCTGGCAGCGGCGAAAACACCCTGCACTGCACCGAATTCATCCTTGTAAACACTGGCATTGTACAGAACCTCCGTAATCAAACCGGAGACATGCCTGAGGGCTAGCGGGTAGTCATGCACAAAACCGTCGGAGAATACCTTGAGGTATCCTTCTCGGGCTTTATCGGGATCTGTGAAGTAGGAAGAGAAGTCGGTGCCGATCAGCTGGTCTCTGGCTATGCCGGTCACCCTCACCGAAGCCTCGTTCACATCGGTGATTTTGCCGTCGGCACTGATGGTGACCAGCGGGTCCAGGCTGGCCTCTATAAGGGTGCGGGTATAGACGGATGCCGACCGGAGAGCATTCTCCGACTGTTTCCGTTCCGAGATATCGCGCAGAAACGTGAAAATTCCGGCTTCGCTCGGCAGGTAATTGGCACTGATATCGAGATCAATAGTCCGCCCGTCCTTGCAGCGGTGCTTGCTTTCAAAGCGGTGGTTGCCTTTGGCAACGATGTCCTGAATGCGCTGCACTACGTCGCAGGGATTTTCCAGTGCCTCGACATCGGATATGGCCATGCCCAGCAATTCATCGCGGCGGTAGCCGATCATATTGCAATACGCATCGTTCACATCGATGAAACGCCCCTGGAGATCGACAATCCAGAAGCCTTCCAGAGTTGTTTGCAGGATATGGTAGAGCAGCCGGTCATTCTTCTGCAGCTGCTCTTCAGGCGCTGTGCGGCTACTGGTGGTGCTCAACTGGACTCTCCCTGGATGCCCATAGGTTCGGAGTCTCCCGTACATTCCGGCTATTTTTCAGCCAACGCCTTCATGATAACCTCCTTCAGCGTTGACAGCTTGTACGGCTTTTGAATGAAACCGGCCAACCCCTTGCCGGCAAACTTCTGGTTGATTTCGTGTTCGTTGTAGCCGCTGCTCATGATGACTTTGACTTCGGGGTCAAGCTTGCGCAACTCGCGGAACGTCTGTTCGCCATCCATGTGCGGCATGGTCAGATCGAGAATGATACACCTGACCCCCTTGGCCTCTTTGTATTTTTCCAGCGCCTCACAGCCATCAGCCGCGGTAACAGCCTCAAACCCGAGCATTTTCAGCATTTCACTGCCAATGGCGCAGACCGTATCTTCATCGTCCACCAGCAGCACCGTACCTTCCCCACGCCACTCGGGATCAACTGCATCAACATTGAAGATCTTTGCCGGACGCTCACCGGCAGGCAACAGCACCTTGAATGTCGTCCCTTTGCCCGGTTCGCTGTAAACCTTGATCGCCCCGCGGTGCCCTCTGATAATGCCGAGTACCGCCGCCATCCCCAAGCCGCGACCGGTGAACTTGGTGGTGAAGAACGGGTCGAATATCTTTGCCACCGTTTCCTTATCCATGCCGCAGCCGGAATCGGCAATCTCCAGGTAGACATACAGTCCTTCGGGGATATTCTCCTCCATCCATACCCCTTTCAGATAGGTCCGGTCACACTCGATGCAGCCGGTACTGATGGCGATGACGCCGCTCTTATTGCCAATGGCGTCAGAGGCATTGATGACGACATTCATGATAACCTGGCGCAGCTGGGTGGCATCCCCCTCGACGCTCGGCAGGTTGTCGCTGAAGTGAAACCGCAGCAGTGCCTTTTTCGAGATCGATACCTGCAGCAGGTGCACCATGTCCTCGATCAGCCGGTTGAGATCAAGCGGTTCGACAACGAACTTCCCCTTGCCTGAATAGGCCAGCAGCTGCTTGGCAAGATCGGTGGCCCGCATGGCCCCTTCTTCGATCTTCTTTAAATTCTCGATGATGACCGACTCCGGAGAGGTGCGCATCATGGCAATATCAGCATTGCCCACGATCGAGGTCAGGATATTATTGAAATCATGGGCTATCCCTCCGGCCATTACCCCAAGGCTCTCCAGCTTCTGGGTGTGCATCATCTGCAATTCCAGTTGACGACGTTCCTCTGCCTGGCGTTTCTGCTCCGAAATATCCCGGTTGGAGACCCTCCTCCCCTTGTTGTTGTTACCCAGGTCAACCGGCCGGCATAGATGTTGAACCCAGCGGATACTGCCGTCACGCTTGATGATGCGGAATTGAAGCTCTTCCGATCCATGAATCTCTGAGAGTGCCGTCATGTGGTGTTTTTCATAGTAATCCCGGTCATCAGGATGGACCAGCCTGGTCACCAGCTCCCTGTCCCGAATGAACTCATCGGGGGTGTAGCCGGTAATCTGCTCGCAGGAAGGAGATACATACATCATGGTCCCGGAAGGGTCCGTCCAGTACTCCCAATCCTGGGTCCAATCGCACATGGTGCGGAATTTTTCTTCACTGTGCACCAGCTGCTTCTCGTAAACAGCCCGCCTGCGGGTAGCAAAGACAATCCCGCCGCAGCCGAGCACCCACAAAAACAGGTAACCGGATGAAATGTACGCCCGGACCCTTTTTTCTCCCTCAAGATACTCTTTGAGCGGAATGGCGATGCTGATGCCCCCCCTGATATCGTCCAGCTTGTAGCCATGCTGGGCATGGCATTTCAGGCAGGGCTGTTCGGTGACGAATCTTGAGATGAGCCGCAGATAAGGCTTGCCGTCAATCTCCTTAACTTGTGATTTTTCTTTTATCACCTTGCCTTCAAATGCCGTAAGCGCCTCGCGCTCCCAACTGTCCGGCGTATTTTCCGGGTTGGTCGGCTTCAGACTGGTAAGCTTGCTGACCACCGGGTCGGCCGATGATTTTCTGATATCGCTAAAAACCATCCTGGTCATGTATGCCGGGTTTACCAGGGTGAGCTGCTTGCCGTCAGTGGTTGTCACGTCACGGTTGGGGATGGTGAGGTAAGGGTTTGGTTCAATCTTGTCGGCAGCAGCGTAGACCCCACCTAGCCTGGCACCCCAGGCGCGATAATAGTAGTTCAACCGAAAATAATCGCGCGCCTCATTTTCTGCTTCAAGAATGACGCTCCGATGATGGGCCACAAGGGTCACGCCGGTTATTGCCACAATGACTGCGGTCCAGATCAGGCACAACATAAGGCAAAAACCGCCGGTTTTGCCCAGTTTTTCAGTGCATTGCATAGATAACCTCTATTCGACTGCCGATTCCCGGACAGCTAATTACATATCTCTAATTATCTTTACAAATGTAACACTCTAATCCGGCATGTCCATAGAGACTTTTCTTGCGCTGAGAGTAGAGAAATTGATATCCGTCCTTGACATTTTAGAAATAATTTATTAATTGGATATCACACATTAGTGTTTACAATTAATATTCTTAATCTTACAAACACACCCCACACAAAATCCATTCGCACAAAACACTGCAAATTTAAATTGTTACCTATTTAATTTCCGATCCAGGGGGGAACATGAATCAGCCAAATCTTCTAAAATACGCTGCATTGGGCACACGTAACGTCAGATGGTGGTCTGGATTCGTTTGTTTCCTGTTACTGTTCGCTATCAACACTTTTGCAGAGGCGCGGCAATTAACATGGAGCACAATGGCGCCGTTGTCAAATGCCGGAGCACGGGCCGGTATAGGTAATACCGGTGAGAAGATCTATATCCTTGGAGGAAAGACGGCATCCGGGGTTTCAGCGGCAGTCAGCGTGTATGACCCCGCCGCCGATACCTGGCAGAGCGTGCCCCCCCTCGCCACGCAGCGAGCTTCAGCCGGTACGGCAATTCAGGGAGGCACAATATACCTGGCCGGTGGCGAAGGCTCTGCAGATGCGGCAAACTCGGTAATTTCCTATGACACCGCCACTGGAACGACTGAATCGCTCGGTAGCTTGATAAAGGCCCGCTCAAACCCGTCCGCAGCTCTGTTCAACAATAACCTCTACATAATCGGTGGTGTTACCTCAGGCTTCGACTCCATCGAGGAGTTCAATCTCTCCAGTCGTACCAGCGCCTCCAAGACCACCTTGCCGGGCAAGCGCCGTGGTGCTGGTGCCGTGGCTGTGGGAAGCATGATCTACATCATCGGCGGCCTGGATGAAAACGGGCTAGCTGCCAATTCCTGCTGGGAATATGACCCTGCCAACAACAGCCTTATGGAAAAAGCAGCCATGCCGGTTGCAGCTGCCGGGAAAGGAGCCGTTTACCATAACGGCCGGATCTACATAGTTGGCGGGGAAACAAGCGCCGGTACGACTACAGCCTGGAGCAAGCTGGTTCAGGAATATGATCCTGCGACCGATTCCTGGCGCATCATCGGCGAGATGCTTACCTCGCGATACGGTGCGGCCGTAACTATCCTGAATAACGTGCTCTATGCCATCGGCGGCGATGACGGTGCACAAACCGCCAATTACCTGGCGGTAAACGAGATAGCCTTCCCTGCTTTGTCGGGCAATCTGTGGAGCAGCAGCGGCATTATGACTGCCGGCATCAGTGACGTTATTGCCTGCTCTGGTGGAACCGAACAGCTGGGATTGAAAGCCGACGGGACGGTCTGGAGCTGGGGGGATGGCAATACATGGGGAGAACTGGGACGCAGTGGCGATCCTCACGTGCCAGGGCCGGTATCAGGGCCGACCGGGGCCAAGGCCATTGCCTCGGCTGGCGCCCAATCCGCAGCACTGGCAGGTGACGGCTCAGTCTGGGTCTGGGGATATTACGGAGGTTATTCCCCGACCCGGATCGACCATTCCCAGTTTCAGGATATGACCGCCATCAGGACCGCGACCTTTGCCGATATCCTGGCGCTCAAGAGTGACGGCACAGTCTGGAGATCGAATCTCGGGGCCATATCTCAACTGCAAAACCTGAGCAACATCCGGGCGATTGAACAGGGGATGTATCATGGGCTGGCAGTAAAGAATGACGGAACCGTCTGGAGCTGGCCAGACAATACAGAGGGAGGAATCCCCCATACTTGCAACCCGGCTCTGCCTGCTCAAGTGACCGGCATCAGCCAGGCAATCCAGGTAGCAATAGACAACTATGCTTCTTTCGCACTGAAAGCGGACGGAACGGTCTGGGCATGGAACCCGACCAATCCTGTACCGGTGCAGGTGCCCGGGCTAAGCGGCGTGGTGGAGATTTCCGGCAACGGCATGGCCCTTAAACGTGACGGCACTGCCTGGGATATCGATTACAACGCCACAGGTTTAAAGGTCAGCCAGGTTACCGTTGTCAGCGGCGTCGTTGAAATGGGGGTCAGGAACGGCCAGTTCATTATCCCGGCCGGGACAACTCCGCGCATCATCAACGCAGTCATGCCATCAGGTGACAAACTCGGGTACAGTCGTTTCCTGGCAGCCAGCGGCGGAACAGCTCCATATACATGGGGTGTCGATGCCGGCTCATTGCCTGCCGGATTGGCCCTGGCTAGCGACACCGGGGAGGTCCATGGTCAGCCAACTACTGCCGGGACTTCATTTTTCACAATCAGGGTCGCAGACGCAATAGGCAAGACAACGGTCAAGCAGTTCAGTATCACCATCTATGACATACTCACGATCTCAACGGCTTCGCTGCCTGACGGCGTGATCGGGAGGTCTTACAGTAACCCTCAGTTAACAGCCACCGGCGGGCTTCCCCCCTACACATGGAGCTACACCGGCAATCTGCCGCCAGGGCTGGTTCTGAACTCAAATTCTGGCGTGATATCCGGCACACCTGCCACTGCCGGCTCCTACTCGGTTCAGTATACCGTTACTGATGCCAGGGGGACCAGTAATTGGAACTCGCTGACTATCACGATTCATCCAGCCATGGCACTGCCGGCTACGCCAGCGCCAACGGGCCATGTTGCAAAGCATTACAGCTTTTCGGTGCCGATAACAGGTGGGCTTACCCCACTTGCCTGGTCAGTTATCTCCGGCAAACTGCCCCGAGGGCTCTCCCTGAACAGCTCAACCGGCGAAATATCCGGCTATCCGGTGGCTGCCGGTCAATCCGAGTTTACGCTGCAGGTTGAAGATGCCACAGGTTCACTCCAGTCAAGAGACGTAACCCTGACCGTTACCACACTCCCCGGAAAGCTCTGGAGCTGGGGAGGCGGTTACCGGGACATACTCGGCAGGAGCGGCGATCTTACAGTGCCTGGAGAAATCAGCAATCTGGAAGGGGTTACAGAGGTTGCCATCGGTGGCTACAACTCTGCAGCCCTGCTGATGGACGGCACGGTCTGGACCTGGGGCGACAACATGTGGGGCAACATGGGGCGCAATAGCTTTACTGTCAGCTACAGCGTGCCGGGGAAAGTCGAAGGGATCACCGGTACTGCTATAGCGGTCGGCACCTACCAGACCGTTATTCTGCAGCCCGGCAAGACCCTCTGGTATTTCGGCGGCTGGGCCAGTTGGGAAGGACAGCAGGTTATCGGGGCGGATAATGTTACAGCAGTGGTGGCTGGCGGCGATGCTATCCTTTTCATGAAGGGGGACGGCAGGGTCTGGCAAATGAGGGGTTACAGCCAACCGGTCCAGGTAACCAACGCTCCTACGAACGGAATTGCCATCGCCAGGGACAAAACCTTTGACCAATTCCTGGTGTTGACTGATGAGGGCAAGGTCTGGAGAACCATTAACACCACAGCAACAGAAATTGCCGGACTGACTGATGTGATTACTGTGGCGGATGGGCTGGCATTGAAGAATGACCGCACCGTCTGGGATATCAGCGGTACCACGCCGGTACCGGTAACCATCCCGGCCGAACCTGTTGTCGTTGCTCTGGCCAAAGGGTTTGCAGTAACCGCTGACGGTAACGTCTGGGATATAAGTGGCACTACTCCGATCCCGGTCAGTGGCATCGGCCAGGTAACAACGGTTGGCAGGGATTATTATTACGCAAACATGGCAATTGTCCCCCATACTGCCACGACCCTGGTTACCGATGCCTTTCCATTTGGGACAACCGGTGTAAGCTACAGCAAACCGGTTGCCGTATGCGGCGGGACCAAACCCTACAGTTGTGAATTGACTGCCGGAGCACTGCCACCTGGTCTGTCCCTTGGTGCAAGCACCTGCTCGGTAACCGGGACACCATCCACACCAGGCCCCTATGGATTTACGCTCCGGGCTGTCGACAATATGTCGATTGCTGATTCAAAGGAATTCACCCTCAATATTTACGACCCGCTGACCATCACAACGGAATCACTGCCCAATGGCGGCGTTGGTACCGCTTACAGTGCCACGCTGACCAGCTCCGGCGGAACAGCCTATTCCTCGCTGGACTACTGGTCCGGCATGCCTCCTGGACTGACCTACAATTCAAACACCAGGGTCATATCCGGCACCCCGACAGCATCCGGCACCTATTATGTTACCTTCAGACTCACCGATCAAAACGGGACAATGGTATCTAAAACCTTCCCCATCTTCGTACTCGGCATTGCGACACAAACCCTGACAAACGGACAGGTGAGTGTGCCGTACAGCCAGAACCTGAGCGTAAACAGCGGCGGCACCCTACCCTTCACCTGGACTGTAACGGCTGGCAGTCTGCCGCCCGGTCTCCTGCTGGACCGGCTGACCGGTATGTTAGTGGGAATGCCTACCACGGCTGGCACCTACTGTTTTACGGTGCAAGCGGCAGAAAACGGGACAGCCGTGACCAGCAAGGCATTTTCGATTGCCATCGCGACCGCTGCACCGGCCACCGGCTACCGCTGGACCGGCATCGGCCCTGATGGCGGAAGCATCACTGAACCAGTCTTTGATCCGGCCACCCCAGGAAGACTCCATGTCGCCACCTACGGCGGCGGCGTTTTCAGCAGCAGTGACAGCGCTGCCAGCTGGTCGCCGGGCAATCATAACCTGGCCAACCTGTTCGTCCGGTCACTCACCATTGATCCCTCATCTCCGGCCACCCTCTATGCCGGCACCAACGCCGGGGTCTTCAAGAGCCTGGATGGCGGGCAGGTCTGGGGCCAGGTCAGCAACGGGTTAAACAGTTACGATCAGGTTCAGCTGGTTGTGATTGATCCGGTTACCCCTTCAACGCTGTACGCCGCAACGTCCGGCTATCTCTACAAAACCATCGATGGCGGTGGAACCTGGTCGTCGTTACCGCAATACTATACTTCACACCTGGTAATCGATCCGGTCACCCCCACAAAGTTATATGCCGGCACCAACGGCAACGGGATTTACCGAAGCAGCAACGGCGGCACCACCTGGAATCAGATAAACAGCGGGCTGCCTTTTGGCTATGACTTCTACGAGATCTACATAAGCTCCCTGGCCATTGACCCGGTAACTCCCACAACGATCTACACCGTCACCAGCGGCACCGTTTACAAGACCGTCAACGGAGGCGACAGCTGGAGTGCTGCCAACACCGGCCTGGGGACAGCAAATGTCTATCGGGTAGCTGTCGATCCGCAAACCCCGGCTACGCTCTATGCAACCACCACTGCAGGTCTCTATCGCAGCACCAACAGCGGCGACAACTGGAGCCTGGTAAATGCCGGAATGACCGGCAGCCTGATTAAGGTTGATCCCCATGCGGCGGCAACTCTCTATTCTGTCACCACCGGCGGACTCCGCAAGACAATTGACAGCGGTGTCACCTGGCAGCCGGCAAACAACGGCCTGACAGCTTCTTCTGTTTCCTCTTTGGCTATCAATAGCATAAACGGCACGGTACTGGCGGCAGTCGGCGCTGAGCTTCTGCAAAATAGCGGCAGCAGCTGGAGCCAGGCCGCTACCGGTACTCTTACAGGCAATATCTACGACCTGGCTCTGAATCCAGCCTCAGCGACAGTCTATGCCACCAATAGCGGCGTAAACAAGAGCACAGGGGGTTCTGCCTGGACAGCTATCAACACAGGCCTTGGCGGGACATACGGGATCAACGCCAACAAGCTGGCCATCAATCCGCAAAACCCCGACATCATCTATGTCGGTACCAATTCCGGAGTTTACCGGACCAGCGACGGTGGCAACAACTGGCAGCCCGATACTGCCAACTTTCCTACCGGCTACGAATACATTTCCATACCAGCCCTGGCCTTGGCGGCGGCAAACCCGTCAACAGTCTATGCCGCCTGGCAAGGCTCCTATGACTTCGGCGATAGCGATGCCGGTGTCTACAAGCGTGGGATATTCGGCACCTGGAGCCGCCTTGTTCCGTCCCTCACAAATTTTTATGTCACAAGCCTGGCAACCGATCCTGACGGAACCACTGTCTATGCAGGCAGAAGCGGATACGGGGTTTACAGGCTCGATGGTGGCACCTGGGCACTTAGCAACAGCGGACTCACCAACCTGAACATCAGCGCCCTCGCAGTTGATCCCCATGTGCCAACTACGGTCTATGCCGCAACCAGCGGCGGCGGGGTCTTCAAATCAACCAACAGCGGCACAAGCTGGGCCCCTTTCAACGAAGGGCTTGGGAGCCTTACCATTCAGTCTCTGGCCATTGATCCGGTCAGTTCCATGCTTTACGCAGGGACCAACGGCCGCGGGGTATTCCAGATCGCGACCACCTTGGTCATTGCCAATCCGTCCCTTCAGCCTGCTGTGCGTAATGCACCTTACAGCCAGCAGATCAAGGCCGCAGGCGGCAGGCCCCCTTATGCCCTGTCTCTCAGCGGAAGCCTCCCGGCTGGAATAAGCTTCAATACCACCACCGGAATACTTTCAGGCACTCCGACCGCCACCGGCGACAGCACCTTCACAATACAGGTTACGGATGCGGATAACCTTACCGCCAGCAAAAGCTACACCCTTACGGTGCTTGCAATCGCCACAGCAGACCTTGTAGTTACCGCCATCAGTGGCCCGGTCAGTGCAGATCCCGGGGCTGAAATTTCCGTTCAGGATTCTGTCACCGGCGGCTCAATAGGGTATGCAACTCCAGCATTCAGTGTTTCCCTTTATCTGGACATGCACGACTCTTGCGATTCGCCATACAGGGTTCTGGGGAGCAGGTCAATAAGTGGCCTATCACCTGAAAACAGTTCATCCGCAGCAACAACGGTCCGGGTGCCTGCCAACATAGTTCCGGGCACCTACTATTTATGCTCCGGAATAGGCCTCGGCCAGCAGATATTTGACCCCAATGAAGCCAATAATCGCAAAACAGGCAACCAGATCACAATCAACGCTCTTGTCACTCCGGCCTCTGTCTGGACCTGGGGGAATTACCCGGGGCGTTCGGGAGATGCCACTTTACCGGGCCTGGTAACAGAGCTTAACAGCATCATCTCCGCCGATGCCGGTGATTACCACAACGTCGCACTCAAGTCTGACGGAACGGTCTGGACCTGGGGGAGCAACATGTTTAGCGCCCTCGGCCACTATGGATTTGACGGGCTTCCGGCCCAGGTGGATGGGCTTACAGGAGTCAAGGCGGTTGCCGCCAACGTTGCTCAGACCCTCCTATTGAAGACCGACGGTACCTTGTGGGGAATCGGCCCTTACAGCTCATCGCCAACGCCATTGTCATCTCCGAATGGAGTGAAATCTATTGTCGCCAACGGCGTTTACAGCCTGGCGCTCAAAACAGACGGGACTGTCTGGCGGGGAACATACAGTGATTCCTATTTCCCGCAGGTAAATGGACTGACTGATGTGGTTGCAATAACGGTCAACACTTCCAGCGAGAGATTTCTGGCCATCAAGGAGGACGGAACCTTATGGGTGGTTGATGCAACAACTGCAACGAAGATCAATGGTTTGGAAGGAGTCGTACTTGCAGGGGGAGGATATGCCGTGAAAGCCGACGGTACCCTCTGGACCACGGGCGCTACGCCGGAGCAGGTAAGCGGCATCAGCAGCGGCATAGTTGCCCTGACCAAAGGAATGGCACTCAAGGATGACGGAACTCTCTGGCTGCTCAACGGCACTACCGCCAACCAGTCGCCTGAGATCAGCGGGATATCGGCGATTTCCGTAAATGATACGGCAATCGCGCTGATTCCTGCTGCCGTGCAGCCGCAAATACTCAATACCGCTCTGCCCAATAGTCTTACCGGTTCAACCTACACCAAGACCCTGCAGGCATCGGGCGGAACAGTACCCTATTCATGGTCACTTCCTGCCGACCCTCTCCCGGGCGGTCTGACCCTCAACGCCGCTACCGGCGAGATTTCAGGGGCACCAACAGTGCCGGGAATTTTCACCTTTGAAATCAAGGTGACTGACTCGGCCAATGCGACCTCAACCAAAAGCTTTACCATCGCCGTATTTGATATCGCTCCGGCAACATTTGCCAATGGCACCACCGGCGTACCATACAGCCAGACTCTGACCGCAACAGGTGGAACAGCTCCTTACACCTGGTCCTTAGTTTCCGGGACACTCCCGGCCGGTCTCACCCTTGACCCGTCTTCCGGACTGGTTTCCGGCACTCCAACAGGTGTTACCGGTGCATATTTGTCATTCCGGGTTGTAGACGCCAACGGCTTTACCCTTTACAAAACCTATAGCTTTGCCATCAACGGCATTCAGCCGTCAGCCCTGGCTTCCGGGATTACAGGCGTCAACTACAACCAGGCTCCCTGGGCATCAGGAATGAGCGGGACATTGACCTGGAGTATCAATTCAGGAACTCTCCCCCCGGGGTTGGCCATCAACAGCCCCGATGGACAAATCTACGGAACACCCACCACTGAAGGGAGCTATAACTTTACCATCCAGGCAACCGATTCCCTTGGAGTGACTGCCCTCAAGCATTATTCTGTAACGATTTTCTCCATCTCGCCCTACCCTCTCCCTCTACCTCCGGCCATTGCCGGGACCCCCTACAGCCAAACCTTGTCGGCATCCGGTGGAACAGCACCTTACACCTGGTCAGTTACGCCAACTTACTCGGCTACACCCGGCCTTACCCTGAGCTCTACCGGCACTGTTTCCGTGGCATCGCCAGCTACAGGAGGCTACAATCTGCCTCTGACCCTGACTGACGCTGCCTCCAAGAGCGTATCAATCATGACCAACGTCAGCGTAATCGAGATACCGGCCAAGGTTATCGGCGGCGCAGTGGGCACTGCCTATTATCAGTATCTTGCTGGAAATGGAACCAACGGCATTACCTGGTCAATCACGTCTGGGAGCCTGCCGCCAGGCGTTGTACTGGAACCGGCTACAGGATCAGTCTCAGGAACCCCGACCAGTCCAGGAATTTACACCATTACAGTTCAACTGACGCACAACGCAACTGCAACCATAATCGGGACCAAAACCAGTGCCATCCCGATTTTCGAGCTCACCCCGCAAACCATGCCAGGAGGTGCAAAGGGCGTTGTTTACAACAATAGCCTTGCCGCTTCGGGAGGAACAGCACCATACACCTGGTCGGTTACTTCCGGTACCATCCCTTACGGGCTCTCGCTGAACGCATCAACCGGCACAATTTCGGGGACCCCGTCAAATGGGGCTAATTTCGCACCAACAGTGAAAGTGGTCGATGCCGCCGGTTATGCCGTTACAAAATACTTCCCCATATCTATAATAGAGTTAACCACCGTAACTAGTGACTTCCCCATAGCCGGCAAAAATGCCGCATACAGTAAAACGGCAACCGTAAATGGCGGTTTTGCACCATATTCATGGGGGATAACGTCCGGCGCGCTCCCGGCAGGCGTGGCTCTCAACCCGACGACCGGCGAAATATCCGGCACGCCAACGGCTGCAGGAACATTCAACTTCTCCCTTAAAGTTACCGATGCCACCGCGAATTCAAACAGTAAAGTGCTGACGATTTCTGTACTCGGCTTTACCAATCCGTCCCTTGCCAAGGGAGTTGCGGGAACTCCGTACAGCGCTTCACTTACCGGTGCGGGCGGCTACCCTTCTTACCGCTGTACAATCACAGCAGGAACCCTGCCTGCCGGGCTTTCCCTCAACGAAACATCCTGCCTGATATCCGGGACACCGACCATTCCAGGGACAGAGGCAGTTACGTTCAGGATTACCGACTCGGCAAGCAACACCGCATCCGGCACCTATGCGATCTCGATCCTGGGATTCACAGCGGCACTACTCCCGGATGCTGAAATAGGTTATGTCTATGATCAGACGTTAACCGTATCCGGCGGTCCGGCACCCTATACCTGGATAAAGGATGCCGGAACACTCCCTCAAGGATTGACCCTCAACATGTCAACCGGGCAAATCTCAGGAATCCCGGCAGGCTTGGGGACATCCTCGTTCACCGTCAGGGTCATAGACGCCAACTCGACCCAGGCCTCCAGGGCTTTCACCATTACAACCAAAGGGATCTCGCCTCTCGGGCTGGCAGGGGGCGCAGTAGGTTCACCTTACAATCAGACAGTTACAGCTGGGGGAATAGCATTACCATACACATGGCAGATAACCTCCGGTGCTCTTCCGGACGGCCTGTATCTGGACAGTGCAACAGGAGTAATTTCCGGCACCCCCTCGACTCCGGGCACGTTCTCATTCACCCTCAAAGCAAGCGATTCGGCTTCCCTTTTCGTCTCCAGGGCCATGTCGATCATTATCAATCCAACTCTGACAGTGACCACCACATCGCTCCCTCCGTTCATCGGCCGAGGCGGCTACTTCCAGTTGGCCGCCACCGGTGGACAGACACCATATTCATGGTCACTGATTTCCGGCACCCTACCCAGCGGCCTTATGATGAACGGTGCCACCGGGGTAGTCACCGGAAGTTCCGACACAGCCGGATCATTTGAACTGACCTTCAAAGTGACGGACGTAAATGGCGCCACTGCCACCAAGGCCTTTACCCTGACCCTGTACAACCCGCTCTATATCGGCGGGACGTTCTCGACCGTTGGGTCGATCGGCAATGCGTACTCAATGGCTCTCTCACCCTGGGGGGGGAATCCGCCGTACAACTGCACCGTCACCTCCGGCAACCTGCCGGCAGGAGTGACTCTCGACAGCGCCAATTGCACGGTTTCCGGCACCCCGACCCAGGCCGGGAGCAGCAGCTTTTCGGTAAAGGTGACCGATGCGAATGCGGCCACCAACTCCAAAAACTACACCATCGCCATAACAGAGCTGCCGCTCGCCATAACCTCCACATCGATGCCAGCGGCAGCTTCCGGCCGGCCCTACAGCTTCACCCCTGTTGCTGTGGGCGGCAAAACCCCCTATACCTGGGCGCTCAACTATGGGTCGCTGCCTGCCGGGCTGACCCTGGACAGCTCCACCGGGACCGTCTCCGGAACCCCGACGGTGACGGGGAGTCACTTGATCTACTTCCGGGTAACCGATGCCTACTCGTCAGTAGTGGTCAAGGTACTGACCCTGACCATCAGCGCACCGCCGACCATAACGACTACTACCGTGCCGAGCGGCTCTACAGGTAGTTCCTACAGCAGCACCATTGCCGCGACCAGCGGCAGCACTCCGTACTCCTGGTCGATTGCATCCGGAAGCCTGCCGCCGGGATTGTCTCTCAACGCGGCAACCGGAGCCATCACCGGGATACCCTCTGCTCTCGGCACCTTCTGTTTCACGGTGCGGGTGACCGATGCCAACGGCATCAGCAGCGATGCCCCGTTCTGCATCACCATCGATCCGCAACTGACCCTGACTGTTCCGGCCCAAACCGTCTGCACGATCGGATCACCGTGCAGCATTTCCCTGCCGTTCACCGGAGGAACTGCGCCGTACAGCTGTTCGGTAATAGCAGGTACGCTTCCGGCCGGGTTAACCCTCGCAACCACCACGAATAGCTGCCTCATCTCTGGAACACCGACCGTAAACGGCATTTTCGGTGTAAATGTACGGGTGATGGACAGTAATTCGCGGACCACCCAAAAAGGGATTACCATTACCGTAAACGAGGCGATCCTTACGATTCCGGGAGTCACCGGCAGCTATGCCACGCTCCAGTCCGCCTTCGGCGCGGTTCCCGACGGCGGCAGCATCAATCTGAGGGATCTGCTGTTCTCCGAAGCCCTTATCTTTGACCGTCCGGTTGCCATAACGCTACGCGGCGGCTATGACGCTGCCTACAGCACCAACCAAGGGGTGACAACCATCTCCGGGGAGCTGGTCATCGCCCAGGGGACGGTCACGGTCGAAAACATTACGATCAAGTAGGGTGATCTGTTGTTCGAGCTGAAACGGAAAAGGCCCGCATAATCGCGGGCCTTTTCCAATATTATCAGCAAGTCACCTTACCCCCAGAGCCGCTCCCTGAGGCCGGAACTCCGCTGTACCCGGCGGCTCACTGCCTCGATAAACGACTGGTCCCTCCCCCAAAGCTCCACCCGTTTCCGCCCTCTGGTGATGGCGGTGTAAATCAGCTCGCGGGTCAGGACATCTCCGGGGAGCGGCGGGAGCAGGACCAGCAGGGCATCGAACTCCGATCCCTGGCTCTTGTGCACAGTCATGGCAAACACGGTATCGCACCCCTTCAGCACCAGCGGCGAAAAACGCCGGCAGTTCCCCTCCAGCGCCGGGAACCACACCTGCACCCCCTCCCCTGCTTCAGCGTTCAGGGTAATGCCGATATCGCCATTGGCAAGCCCCAGCTGGTAGTCATTACGCGAGATCAGCACTGGCCGGTAACGATACCAATCCTGGCCGTCGGCACCACGCAGCTTCAGACCGAGCGCCCGCTCGGCAATGGTGTTGATCTGCTGCACGCCGTAAATACCCTGGCGCACCGGAGAGAGAATCCGGAACCTTCCGAACCGGTCCAGACAGGAGGCAGCATCTTCAGCCAGGAGAAAATCGCCATAGCCCTGCGCCGCCACTGTGCTGAGCTGCGACGGCAGCTCATCGGGAGACGGCAGTTCCCGCCAGGTGATATCGGCAAAATCACCCGACTTCATCAGCTCCAGCGCCTCAGCTCCCCGTCCCTCGTTCACCAGCCTGCTGACAGCGGCAATGCCGCTGGACTCGGTGAAGCGGTGGCTCTTTTTCAGAGTCACAATCGAATCGCACAGCTTCGGCACCGGGCCGGCCGGATAATCAGGGAGTGTTATCCCGGAGACCGCTGCATAGGCATCATGCAGGGCCGGAGAAAAGCGGTTCTGCCGGTACGGGTGGCAGATATCACCCAGCACCGCGCCCGGCTCCACCGAAGCCAGCTGGTCGCGGTCACCCAGCAGCACCAGGCGGCTAGCCGGCTTGATTGCGGCAACCAGCTTGGCCATCAACGGCAGATCCACCATCGACGACTCATCGACCACCACCACGTCGAACAGGAGCGGATTCTCGGCAGTATGGCGGAACGAGACCGACCCCGGCAGATACCCCAGCAACCGGTGAAGGGTGTAAGCTTCCCGTGGAATTGCCAGCCGGATTGCCTCTGGCAGCGACAGACTCTCCATGGCCCTGGCGACCGCCTCCATCAGGCGGGCCGCTGCTTTGCCGGTCGGAGCGGCCATGGCTATGCGCAGCTCCTTTCCCTGGTGCAGCGCCAGCAGGAGAGCCAGCATTTTGACCACAGTGGTGGTCTTGCCGGTCCCCGGCCCTCCGGCAATCACCGTCAGCGAACGCTTGACAGCGGTAAATGCTGCCAAACGCTGCCAGTCAGGCTCTGTTGCATCCGGACTGCTGGGGAACAACGCTGCCAGCTCGTTACGGAGCCGCTTATCGTCAATACCATCGCGGCTTTCAGTTGCCATGGCCAACAGCCGGTCAGCAAGCGCCTGCTCGTATCCCCAGTAGCGATGGAGATAGAGCCGGTTGCCGGCATCGAGCACCAGCGGGGCAAAGCCCCCAGGCGCAGTCACTACATCGTATTGTGCCAGCTCCCGGCCCCATTGTGCCGCATCCAGCAGGCAACTCGCCTGATCTTCGCCAAACCCTGCCGCTGTTGCGGCAGCAGTGGCGACCTCGCCGGCAAGCGAGCCAAGTTCTGCGCAGATACTGCCGTTACCGGCAGCGCTGGAGGCAAAGGCCGCTCCCAGCCACAGTCCGGGGTGCCGGCGCCCCGCCAGGCGGCAGATAAAATCGGCAAACACCCTGTCGAGAGCGGCCAGTTCAATGAGGGACCGGTCAGTTGTCATAATTTGTCTGTCTCATAAAGGGATATAAGGTCGGAAAGCTCCAGAAGCAGCTCCCTACAGGGCCTCGCGCTAAAAACCCCGGTGTCGACCGCATCCCTGGCTATGCCGCGAAGAAACAGGTAGAACACCCCACCGAACTGTCGATCATAGTCGTAACCGGGTATTTTCACCGAGAGAAACCGGTGCAACGCCACGCTGTAGAGATGATACTGCAGGGTATAGAATTCCCGCTCCATCACCCCGGACAGTTGCCCGGCAGCATAGTCGGAGCGACGATTTCCCAGGTGATTGGATTTCCAGTCAAGCAGGTAGTAACGGCCATCGACCCTAAACACCAGGTCGATAAAACCGCGCAGCATCCCTTTGACCTCTGAAAAACCAAGCTCTGCCAGTTTTTCCGGAAATGCCCCGCCAATGCCGTGCCGCCGGAAGACAGCAGCCAGCGTTGCCGGAGCTAGGGAATCGAGCGGCAGCATGAACTCCAGCTCCGGTCGCCAGCTTCCGGGGAGTAGCCGCCCAAGCGTGACCGTCTCTGAGCCCAGTGTCAGCGGCGCTGCCAGCGTATCGGTTACCATGGCGGCAACAGTTGCGGTCCATTCCGGAGCAAAGCCGTGGGCTAAAAGTTGCTCTTCCGCCAGAGCCAGCAGTCCATCTTGTGATAGAGCGGCAAAATCAACCCGCTCCAGAATGGCATGCAGACAGGTGCCGGCCTGGGCGCCCCGCGGAAAGGCAAAAATACCGGCCGGTGCGGCTTCGGCAGTTGACGCTGACTCATCGCTGCGGGCGTGATCGGCGTCCCGGTCAGGGAGTTCGCTGCCATGGGCTTTTGATGAGGTGAGCCCGGTGAAGCTCGTTACCCGCCAGCCATTGTCAATGTCGCCGTGGAAAGGGCGAGCCGCCAGCGTCGCGGCCGGTTCCGGGACCGGGCAGACCGGGGCAACCGCGGTGCCACCGGTCTCAACCCTGATTGAACCGTTGGAAAGCTCTGCCAGGCGATGCAGCGCAGCGATTTCCAGCTCTTCATCCAGCCCGGCCATGAACTTGGTGGTAACAGCCACCGGGTCGGCAGCTTCGTCAAGCGCCGGCCGGTGGAGCAGATAGGCCAAGGCCGACGAACCGGAGTGCTTGAATCTTCCCCAGGTAAGGTAGCAGCGGAACTTCGCCCTGGTCAGGGCAACATAAAGCAGGCGCAGGTCCTCGGCAAACTGTTCTTCCTTGGCCTGCCGCAGGTTTTCCTCCAGCTGGTCCGAACCGATATCGAGAAACAGCCGGTCGCCGCGATGGAAAACCGGGGTGCTCTCCCGGCGGACCCCTTCCCAGGCATAGGGACAGAAGATCACCGGGTATTCGAGCCCCTTGCTCCGGTGAATGGTTACCAGCTGGACGCAGCTCTCGTCCGTCTCCAGCCGCAGCTGGTATTCGTCGCTATCCGGCGCCTCGGTTATATGCTCTGCCAGCCAGGCGATCAGACCTTCCGCCCCAAGCTCCAGTTCGAGCTCTGCCCGGTGCAGCACCTCAATGGCATGGAGCAGATTGGTCAGACGGCGTTCGCCGTCACGGTATGCCAGCAGCCGCGGCCTGACCCCTTCAAGGGACAGCAGCTCCATGGCCATCACCATGAAACCGTGCTTGAGCCATTTATCGTGATAGGCCCTGAATCGTTCGAGCAGATCGATCCATTGCGAGGAATCGCCGGACATCGCTACCAGCGCCCCGGGCGACCAGCCGAGGATGTCGGTGACCAGCCCTCCTTTGAGGCAGGCGATGTTGCCAGGATCGACAACGGCAACCAGCAACCGGTGCAGCTCCAGCACCTCGCGGCAACGAAACAGGCTTTCCGTGCCGTGCATGACGCTGGGAATACCCAACTCCCCGAGCGCAGCCTGGACAACTCGCCCCTGGTGATTCTTCCTGACCAGCACGGCAATATCACCGGCAACAAGAGGCTTGCCGGCGATGAGCGCTGCGCCGCGGCTACCGGCCCGGAGCAGCTCCGCCACCTCCTGGGCAACGTCGGTCGCAATAAGCTGCTCTGCCTTTCCTTTGGCAAGAGGCTTCTCACCATGATTGCCATAATAGCGCACTACAAACGGCGGCTCGCCGGGGAACAACCCTTCGCCAGCGCCATACCTGCCGGCAGTCACCCCGCGGTATGCGATTTCCGGGAGCAGAAACGGCAAATCCCCGCTGAACAGCAGGTTAAAGGCGTTGAGCAGTTCCGGGGTAGAGCGCCAGTTTCTGAGGAGAGTGAACGAATTGCTTGCCTCCTGCCCCTTTACCGCAGCCAGATAGGCGTGCAGGTCGGCGCCCCGGAAGCTGTAGATCGCCTGTTTCGGGTCGCCGATAAAGACCAGTGGTGAACCGCTCCCCGCGAAAATCCCGGAAAAGATCGCGTACTGTACCGGGTCGGTGTCCTGGAACTCATCGATCAGCCCCCCCCTGAAGCGGGTCCTGATCCGCTCCTTGAGCAGTTGCCCGGAGCTGCCGGTAAGCGCTTCATGAAGCGCTGCCAGCAGGTCGTCATAGGAACGGAGATTGCGCTGCGCCTTCTTCCGGCGAAGTTCTGCCCCAGCCACCCTGGCGAGATCGGCCCGGATGGCGAGCAGATTGTTCCGGTAGGCATCCTCAAGCTCCATGGCCAGCTCCAGGAAACGCTCGCAGACACCGAACAACGGATCTTGCGGAGTGGCCATCCCTTTGCGGGTTGCGGCAAGCAACGAGGCATCAGTGAACTTTGCCAGTTTTTCCGGAAAATTCAGCGGGTCACTGCCGGCCAGGAAGCTATCGATCTCATCGGCCCACCCCTGAATACTGGTTTTCTTGTAGGAGGTCTGATTCAGTACCCCGGAACCGTCGGTCAACAGCTGCACCACCCGTTCCCTGGCGCCGCCCCACGCCACTTGCAGAGCAGCAAAGGCAGTCAGGCATTGCACTTTGAGTAGGGCCGGATCCACAACCACCACGTCCGGAAGGATCTCCAGGTCGAAACGGGCAACCGTCTGCTTGAGCAGCGTGAAGAAACTATCTACAGAGCAGCCGTTTCTCTGGCTATAGCAGATGAACAGCTCGTCGGCCTCATAGAACCTGCGGCGCCAGGCGTCCTCGGCGATCTCCCGAAGCAGGTGCGATTGATCGGCCAGCAGCTCGGTGTCGAACAGGGCGGAGCATTCAAAGGCATGCTCCTGCAGTACCCTGCTGCAGAAGCCGTGGATGGTGTGGATGGCGGCGCCGTCAAAGGAGGCCAGCGCCAGAGCCAACAACTGCAGCGCCTGCAGCCGGTCATGGTTTCTCCGGACCAGCTCAGCCAGGAACTCATCGGCCGGCGGCTCCCCGGAAAAGGCCTCCACTGCCCGGCAGAGCCGCTCCCTGATCCGGTCGCGCAGCTCTTCGGTAGCGGCCTCGGTAAAGGTCACCACCAGGATACCATCAACCGGGACCTCGTTTTCCACCACCAGACGCAGGAACAGCGCGGCAATAGAGTAGGTCTTGCCGGTGCCGGCCGCTGCCTCGATCACCGTGGTCCCCCCGCTGAGGGGTATGAACAGATCCAGCTCTCTCAACGGTTTTCCTTTGCCAGGGAAGCGAATAACGGCTGGTAAACCGCCTGGGCAATCTCGCGGAACCCGGGCGAGGCAAACAGATCTTCCGGCGGCAGCGCGCCAAAGAACAGGTCAAAGGCTCGCTCCCGTTCGCGCTCCCCCTTGTGTCTGATTTTGCCGCTCTGGTAGCCGTTCCATATCGACAACAGTTTCTCGCTTTTTCCCGGGTTGGTGGCAACTTCGTACGAGGTCTCGGGGAAGAACGGCAGCGGCTCGCAGAGCCCTTTCAGGTAAAGCTCGACCAGCGTTGCCAGATGCTCCCCTGCATTGGCGCAGGGAGGAAACTCCCGGTGACCGTCACTGGCCACCAGCAGGCTCCGGCGCGGATACCCTTCCGGGGCGCAAAGGTTGAGGAACAGATGGTGAACCCAACAGCTAAGCTGGTCCTTGGCCTTCAGCCTGGCGCAGCGGTAGCGCAACAGCCCGTCCCGGTTGATGCCGGTCAGCCTGCCGGTCAGGCGGCACCCGGAAATGACGCACTCTATTTCAATGGGCTCCAGAGCCGGCAGGGCAGCAAACGGGGCAACAACCGCGGCGAAATGACCGGCCCTCTCCCTGAGCGCCGCCAATGCGGCCCGCCCCGGCCCGGCAGGTGGGAGCACCCCTCTGGCCAGGAAACTGGCTATTTTATCGACAGGATCTCTTCCGGCCAGATATTCGGTCACCAGCTCTGCAGAAAGCTTGTAGCTGTCCAGTCCGTTGGCAGCAAACGGCTCCCGGTCCTCCACCGGCGGCTCTACCCCTTCGATGCGGATTCCGGCCCTCTTGAGAAAAGCACCAGCCGGGTTACCCAGGAATGCCAGTAACTGGTCGATGGTCAATTGCCGCTGGTCACCATCCGGCAGCTTAAGCGGCAGACCGGCAAGGATGGCGGTCTCCCCTCCCCCAGACAGCCGGGAACCGGCAGCAGCACAGTTTTCAGCCGAGTAGCTGAACAGCCGTTTCGCAGTTGGGGTGAAGTAATCCTTATGGAACGGCTGCAACCGATGTTTGACGACAATCCGTTCCCGGACCGCATCCCGTTGCCTGTTCTCAGGTACCCCGGCAACCATGAAGGCCCGCTCGGCGTAATCCAGCAGCTCGCTGACCACAACGGACGGGGGCATGGCTGCGTTGTCCTTGCCGCTCTGGCCGATAAAGCTGATATACAGGGCATCCCTGGCGGAGAGGAGCGACTCGAGGAACAGGTAGCGGTCCTCGTTGCGGATCGAGCGATCGCAACGTTTCGGCGCTGCGGCCATCAGGTCGAATCCGGAGGGACGGTGCTGGCGGGGGAAGAGCCCGTCGTTCATCCCGAGCAGAGCAACCACCCGGAACGGAATGCTCCTCATCGGCAGCATGGCGCAGAAGGTAACCCTGCCGGTGAGAAAACCCTCGGCAACACCGGCTGTGGAGAGCCGCTCCATCAGCCAGGTGCGGACAACCGCCAGGGTGATAGTCCCGGTAAAACCGGCATCGCCGGACTTTTTGCGGAGCTCGTCGAATGATGAGACCAGGAACAGATGCTCGGCCTGCACCTCGTCATCTGGGAGAAAAAACGTTGCCAGCAGCTCTGAGAGATAACCGGCCCATTCAGTCGGCGTACAATCTGTTCGTTGGGAACGGTGCCGGGCGAATAACGCTTCGGCAAAGGTGATCACTCCGCCGAGATGGCGCGCTTCGCCCCCCTCGATGTCCGAAAATGGGAGGATTCCGCTAAAGAGCGACGTGCCGTCGCCGGGCATGGCATATCCGAGCAGCAACCGATCCAGCCCCTCGGTCCAGGAGTTCTCGGCAAACGGAGGCAGCCCTTCCTCCTGGCGGTCTGCGGCATCGATCCCCCAGCGGATGCCGCTCTCGGTTATCCAGCGCCGGGCAGCCGCCAAACCATCGTCGTCAAGTCCGAAACGAGCCGCAACAAAGCGGTTTTCCAGGAGGTCCATGATCCGGGAGGCCTCGAACCGGCTGTCAAGAATGTCGAACAGTTCGAGAAACGCCCGCACCAGGGAACCGCCACTGGCAAGGGTCCGGTCAGCAACGGCGTACGGGATTCTCCTGGCCGAATCCTTTACTCCACCGAAAACTGCGGCAATGAACGGCGCATAGTCGTCAATCTGCGGGGTCATGACGATAACGTCGCGGGGGACAAGCCCCGGCACGGTCTCGAAAAGATCGAGCAGCCGGTCGTGCAGCACCTCCACCTCCCGCAACGGCGAATGGCAAGAGTGCACCTGAAGCGAACGGTCTGCTGCAACGATCTCCAGAGATGGTTCCCTAGGTCCAGTGCCGTCCACCAACCCGAGGATATCGCTTTGCACCTTGTGCAGCATGCCGTCCCGGTCGGGCTGGGCAAAGCGCCCACCTCTCCCCTCATCAAGCCGGTATCCTTCGTAAAGCATCTCGAAGAAATCGCGCCCCTGCCCACCCAAAGAGGCCAGCAGCGGATTGCCGACCTCCAGCAGATCGAAGAGACCGGGCTGGTTCGGGTTCTTAAAGACCTTGCGTACCTTTTCCAATGGCGAAACAATCTGGAACCAATGCTTGCTGCTCGGATTAAGCAGGAACAGGTTGACCTCGCAGCGGCTGGCCAGCGCCGCCAGGATCTCCACATGGTACGGCGGCAGCGAGGGGATGCCGAATACCGAAATCCTGGCCGGCAGTTTACCCGGCAGGTGCGCATCGCTGCGCAGCAATTTGCGAAAATTCCCCAGCAGCGCGCCGCGATGCAGAGATTTCTTCCCCTTGGCCAACCTGCGCCACAGCTCGGCCTGCCAGGAGCAGCACTCGCAGGAAACACCCCACTCCCAAGCCCTGATCATCTCAGGCCGGAAAAGGGTGTACTGATCGAACAGGTCGGCTATAGCCCCGGCCAGCTGAAACAGCTTGACTCCCAGGGGGTCTTCGGTGAGATAGGAGCAGAGAGGCGCAAAATCCGGGGTTGCAAAGCAGCGCGGAATGATCTCCATCAGCTGCCAGGTCATAGCTTCGGTGGCATATGGGTTATCTTCGGGTATTGTCGGGAACGCCAGCCGGAACATCTCCCAGGCCAGGGTATTGGGAAAAGGGTAACGGCAGTTGGACCAGACGCCGAGCTTTCCTGCCAGCTGCATGGCAAGCCACCGCTCCATGCCCCGGCTCTGCACGGCAATCACCTCCTGCTCGAACGGGTCGGCAAGCGGCGCGGCAACCACGCCCGCCAGCTGTTCCGCAAGCAGTTCCAGCCTGTTGCTGGTATATAGTCGGATGGCCCCGGTCATAGATTGATAAGTTACACTGTTCCTGCGACAAAATATGTCATTCGTGAAGAAAAGACCTGGAGAAAAGTACGGGAGATGAAAAAGGGATGCAACAAAAAAAGCCGCACGGACTTCGCGCGGCTTGATCAATAAAAATGACTGTGTAGCTTATTTCAGTGCCAGATTGTCCCCCATGGCAGCCTTTATCCCTTTCTTGTGCTTGAGCATGCTGTTCAGCACCAGTCGCGCCTGCTCATTACCCCCCTCTGCAGAAAGGAGACTGAGTTTGAGCGCTTCTTCACGATCTTGCGGCACTCCCCAGCCATTATAGTAAAGCAGTCCCAGGCTGAGTTGGGCCTCGGCATTACCCTGGTCCGCACTCCGGGAAAACCACTTGACCGCCTCCTGATAATCGCGGGCCAGACCTTCTCCCCGTACATACATGGAGCCTAGAATATACTGGGCCTTTGCCTCCCCTTGCTCGGCAGCTTTCCGGCACCAGAATGCCGCTGATTCCTTATCGGATGTTCCTCCCCAGCCGTTGTAGAAAATGCTGCCCAGGCTGTACTGGGACAAAGGGTCACCGTTTTCCGCACCCATCCGGAACCAGGCTACCGCTTCGTTATAGTCCTGAGTAACGCCGTCGCCATTGGCATACATGAACCCAAGGGTTTTTTGCGCCTCAAGGTGCCCTCTGACTGCCGCCTTCTTGAACCAGACAGCGGCACGGGCCTTGTCTACCGGCACGCCGAACCCATTGTAATGCATATATCCCAGGTTGAACTGGGCCTGGACATCGCCATGCTTGGCGGCCTTGAAGCAGGAGTTGAACTTCCTGGCCTGCTGCTCACCGGCGACAGCACCGGATTGAAGAGGTGAAGTCTGAGTGTTGTCATCATCGCTGTAGGGGGAGGTTGTGTCGGCGCGCGCAACGTAGTATTGCTCAGCAAAGCCGGATTCATACAGGTCAACATCGGCATGAACCGGTAATGAGGAAGTCAGCAACAGAAACCCTGTTGCCATAACAGTTCTGATCCTTCTCCGCATAATTCCCCTCTAACCCCGTGTTACATTTCAAAACATAACAAAGTCAATCGAGCGATATTTACGTTTACGGATTAAGGATAACAAGATTCTCTCAAGATGCAACTAAGCGAATAGTCAAGCACAAAATGTGCCGGCACTAAAAGACGCTGATATTATGTATATTTTTATTATACAGATCCTCCTTCCTGCGGTTTTTGACTTTGCCATTTAAGGTCATCCGGCGGTTTTAGGCGTCGGTTTCTTAATAATCTTCTTAACATTGCTCCGTTTTTCAGCTCTGGGAACATTCTCTCCTGTCAGGAGCCCTTGCACCTCGATGTCGGTGAGCAGGCGATACTGCCCCGGGTTCAGGCCGTTGAGATCGAGATTGCCGTACCTGGCGCGCTTAAGCCGAACAACACTGAGCGATACCGCCTCGCACATCCGCCGCACCTGGCGATAGCGACCTTCATGGATGGCAATGGAGAGCCAGGTATTGTTATCGCTTGCCTTGATAATGCTTACTTTTGCCGGAGCGGTCATGCCGTCGTCCAACTCAACTCCGTTAGCCAGCATGGCAACCTGTCCTGAAGTCACCATCCCCCTGACCCGCACATGGTACTCTTTTTCCACCTCGTGGCGCGGGTGCATCAGGCGGTTGGCCCATTCGCCGTCATTGGTGAGCAACAGCAGACCTTCGGTGTTGTAATCGAGTCGCCCCACCGGGTACACCCGCTCAGTCACCCCCTTGAGGAGATCGGTAACCACCGGCCTCCCCTCCGGGTCTTTCAGAGTGGTCATATAACCCGACGGCTTAAACAGCAGGATATAGACCTTCGATCGTTGCTTGTGCACCGGATTACCGTCAACGGTGATGGCATCTTTATCCGGGTCGGCCTTGCTCCCCAGTTCGGTTACGACCTCGCCGTTGACCTTCACCCTGCCCGATGTGATGATCTGCTCGGCAGCCCTTCGCGACGCGATCCCGGCACTGGCAAGTATTTTCTGCAGACGCTCCTGCATGCTTCCTCCAAAAAAGGAGGGGCGGTCAAGCCGCCCCTTTATCTAATAAGCTAACTCAATACGTAAATGGTTACTGCTCGATAAAGCGCGACATCTTCCTGAATTTTTCATAACGCAGGTCAACCAGTTTGTCGGCATCAATCGCCTTCAGCTCCTTCATGTTCCGGGAAAGCGCTTCGTGCAGGGACTTTGCCATACCTTCATGGTCGCGATGCGCCCCGCCCATCGGCTCAGGAATGATCTCGTCGATAACTTCCAAATCCTTGATGTCTTTTGCCGTCAGCTTCAGGGCTTCTGCAGCCTGTGCGCCTTTGGTGCCGTCGGACCAGAGGATCGCCGCGCACCCTTCAGGCGAAATAACCGCATACACGGAATTCTCCAGCATCAGCACCCGATCGCCAACCGCAATGGCCAGCGCGCCACCAGAGCCACCTTCACCGGTCACCACGACTATGATCGGCACAGTGAGCGCCGCCATCTCCCGCAGGTTACGGGCGATTGCCTCTGCCTGGCCACGCTCCTCGGCGCCGATTCCCGGATAGGCACCTGGGGTGTCAACAAAAGTGATAATGGGGAGCCTTGATTGCTGGGCCAGATACATCAAGCGTAACGCCTTGCGATAACCTTCCGGATTCGGCATGCCGAAGTTGCGGTAGACCTTCTCCTTGGTGTCGCGCCCTTTCTGGTGGCCGATAACCATCACCGGTTCGCCATCAAGCTTTGCCAGTCCTGCCACTATGGCATGATCATCACCGTAAAGCCTGTCGCCGTGAAGCTCGACGAAATCGGTGAAGATCAGATTCAGGTAGTCGAGTGTGAACGGCCGGTTTGGATGCCTGGCAACCTGTGCTGTCTGCCAACGGGACAGGTTTGCAAAAATCTCGGAGCGCACCTTATCCGACTTCTTTTCCAGTTTCGCAATTTCTGCAGCCAGATCAAGCGAATCGCCGGACATCTCCCGCAGTTCTTCGATCTTCTTATCCAGCTCTACCAGCGGCTTCTCAAACTCCATATAAAAATTCTGCAATCCCATATCGATATCCTCCTTTGAGCTTATACATTCCCGAAAATCATTGGCACAGCAAAAAGCTCCAGCTGCAAGGCTTGCGAGGCGTTAGGAGTGAGCCGTAGCCGGAGGCTACGTCGCAGCGACGAACGACGAGCGTAACGCAGCAGATGGACTTTTGGCGAAGCCATTTATTCAAACACTATGGCACGATAACCGACTAGTTTCTCCACATCCAGCGCCAGATCGTCGCTGGCAGCAACCTTGAAACGGCTTGCCAACGGTATGGTGGCGCGGCACTGATCCTGGATCTCTATATGCAACATGGCGTCACAGCTGCCGTTATGACGAGCCATGATCTCCATCAAATCAACAAGATGGTCCCGGTCTACTCCGGGAGATTTCAGGGTAAAATGGACCCGCCTGGTCCCCTTGGCCGAGACTTCAAGCAACGGCGCAATATCGGTGGCCTTGATCTTGATGCTCTTCTCTCCCACATCCACGGTGCCTGACACCAACAGCGGTTCGTCGGTCTTGAGCATCTCCACGGACCTGGCATAGGTTTCCGGAAAAACCACCACTTCCACTGTGCCGATCAGGTCCTCGATGGTGGCAAAGCCCATCCGGTCGCCCTTTTTGGTGATCATCTCCTTCAAAGCCACGACAATGCCGCAGATCCTCACCTCTTTGCCGTCGGACATATCGGCAAGCCGGGCAGTGTCAGCCGTAGCAAAGCGCTTCATGTCATGGCTATAGCGGTCCAGCGGGTGGCCGGTAATGAAGAAGCCGAGGGCCTCTTTCTCAAAGGTCAGCTTGAGCTTGTCGTCCCACTCCGGCAGGTTGGGGAGCTTGGCGCGACCGTTGCCGTTGCTCTTGACGATCTCTGCCGTACCGAACAGCGATACCTGGGAACTCTCCTTCTCCTCCTGGATCTTCTGGCCGACCGAGACGGCTTCTTCAAAAATCGCCATCAGCGAGGCCCGGTTGCTGCCGGTGGAGTCAAAGGCACCGCTCTTGATGAGCGCCTCGAACACCCGCTTGTTGACCTTGCGCAGATCGACCCGCTCGCAGAAGTCAAAGATATCGAGAAACGGCCCGTCACTCCTGGCTTCGAGGATCGATTCGATTGCCCCTTCGCCGACGTTCTTGATGGCCCCCAGCCCGAAACGGATGGAGGTGCCGGAGACCTTGAACGACAGCTCGGACGAATTGATGTCCGGAGGAAGCACTTCGATCCCCATGTCGCGGCAATCGCCGATATTCTTGACGATCTTGTCGGTCTTCTCCCGGTCTTCGGTGAGCAGCGCCGCCAGGAACTCCACCGGATAATGGGCCTTGAGATAGGCGGTCTGGTAGGCGATCAGGGCGTAGGCTGCGGAGTGCGACTTGTTGAAGCCGTACTCGGCAAACTTGGCCATCAGGTCGAAGATCGCCTCGGCCTTTTTCAGGTCCACCCCCTGGCCTTTGGCCCCTTCCAGGAACTTGTCCTTCTCCTTGGCCATGGCCGCCGGGTCTTTCTTACCCATGGCCCGGCGCAGCAGGTCGGCGCCGCCGAGGGAATAGCCCCCCAGGGTCCGGGCGATCTGCATGACCTGCTCCTGGTAGACAATGACGCCGTAGGTGTCCTTGAGGATCGGCTCCAGTTGCGGCAGGTCGTAGACCACCTTTTTCCGGCCATGCTTGCGGTCGATGAAGTCATCGACCATCCCGGAACCGAGCGGACCGGGGCGGTACAGGGCGCAGGCAGCGATGACATCCTCGAAGCAGGACGGTTTCAGCTTGACCAGCATCTCCTTCATGCCGCTCGATTCGAGCTGGAAGATGCCGGTGGTATTGCCGGCAGAGATCAGTTCGTAACTCTCGCGGTCGTCATCGCGCAGCAGCGTGATGTCGAACTCCGGGTCCCGGCCGTGACGGATCAGCTTGACCGCATTGTCGATGACCGTCAGGTTCTTGAGACCGAGGAAGTCGAACTTCACCAGGCCGATCTTCTCGACATACTTCATCGAATACTGGGTGTTGATCAGACCGGTCTTCTGGTCCTTGTACACCGGGCAGAACTCTTCGAGCCGGTCCGGCGCCACCACGACACCGGCGGCATGGGTGGAGGCATGGCGGGCCAGCCCTTCCAGACAGAGGGCAACGTCAAGCAGCTCCTTGACCTTCGGGTCAGCGGCAGCCAGTTCGTTGATCTTGGGTTCCTGCTTCAGCGCATCAGCCAAGGAGATGTTCAGCACTTCGGGAATCAGCTTGGCGATCCGGTCCACGTCGCCGTACGGCATGTCCAGGGCACGCCCTACGTCGCGGATAACGCCACGTGCTGCCATGGTACCGAAGGTGATGATCTGGCAGACCTTGTCCCTGCCGTACTTCTCGGTAACGTACTGGATGACTTCTTCGCGCCGGTCGGTGCAGAAGTCAACGTCGATATCAGGCATCGAGATTCGTTCCGGGTTCAGGAACCTCTCGAACAACAGGTTGTACGGGATCGGGTCGAGATCGGTGATCCGGATGGAATACGCCACCAGGGAACCGGCCGCCGAACCCCTGCCAGGGCCGACCGGAATCCCCTGGTCCTTGGCCCAGTTGATGAAGTCCGCCACGATCAGGAAATAGCCGGGGAACCCCATCTGCTTGATACAGTCGAGCTCGATGCGCAGCCGGTCGCGGTACTGCTGCTCGTCACCATCGGCAAAGGCCGGGTTCTTGGCCCGGATGGTCACCAGCCGCGATTCCAGCCCTTTGATCGCCTCTTCCTCAAGGTCGTCGTCCAGGCTCTTTCCTTCGGGCAGTTCGTACTTGGGGAAATGGTAGGTCTTGAAATCGAGTTCCAGGTTGCAGCGCTCAGCAATGCGAACCGTATTGGTCACTGCCTCCGGCGCATAGTGGAAGGCCGCAGCCATCTCCTCCGGCGACTTGACATAGAACTCGTCTGCCGAAAAGCGCATCCGGTGCTCGTCATTCATGGTCTTGCCGGTCTGGATGCAGAGCAGAACCTCGTGGGCCTTGGCATCCTCGCGATTAAGGTAGTGGCAATCGTTGGTCGCCACCAGCGGCAGCGACAGTTCGCTGCTGACCTCAATCAACCGTTGATTGGCAATTGTCTGCTCCGGGAGGGTGTTCTCCTGGAGTTCGATATAGTAACGGTCCGGGAAAAGCTCATTGTACCAGCGGGCCGTGGCAACCGCATCTTCCATCCGGTTGCGACTGCACAGGGTCGCGACCTCACCCTTGAGACAGGCGGAGAGCGCAATCAGCCCCTCGCAATGCTCGGCGAGCAGCTCCTTGTCGATCCTGGGCTTGTAGTAGAACCCTTCCTTGAACCCGGCAGAAACGAGATAGGAGAGGTTTCTGTACCCCTTGAGGTTTTCACAGAGCAGGATCAGGTGGTAGCTGGAGTATTCGCCCTGGCTGCTCCCCTGCTCCTTGTTGAAGCGGGAACCTGGCGCTACATAGACCTCTGCGCCGAGCAGCGGCTTGACCCCCTTGTCCAGGCACTTCTGGTAAAACTCGATTGCCCCGAACATGGCGCCGTGGTCGGTAATGGCCACGGCCGGCATGCCGTACCCCTTCACCTTGGACACAAGGTCGCCCAGCCTGATGGCGCCGTCGAGCAGAGAGTACTGGGTATGCAGATGTAAATGTACGAATTCCGCTTGCTGCATGGCTACCTATACGCTATAAGTTTAAGGGAGCAGCTGACAGCCACCCCCTTTTTAGTATCGCTAAAATGAGTGGCAGATTATGCCATGATCAAACACCGGAGTCAATTCCATACTGCCGCAGCTGATGGTAGCGGCAAACGGGGCAGATACGAGAATGGAAAACCCTACTGAACAACCGACCGTTCTGGTTATGGACGACGATGAAGATGTCCGTTTTATCGCTGCCATCATGCTCAAGCGTATTGGCTTTAATGTTGATTTTGCCGAAAACGGCAAAGATGCGGTGGTGATGTACCAGAGCAAACTGCATAGCGGCTCGCGTTACCATGCGGTGATCCTTGACCTCAACGTGCCGGGCGGCATGGGGGGCGAGGAAGCAGTCAAGCTGTTAAAAGAGATCGATCCCGCTGTTGCCGCCTATGTCTCCTGCGGCAATCCGTTTGACCCGGCGATGGACGACCCGGCGTCACACGGCTTCAGAGGCGCGATTGCCAAGCCGTTTCTTCCTGAACACCTGCAAGTCCTGCTGGGGCAATAACCTCTCCGAAATTTATTTACCCGGAATAAAAAATGAACCAAGCTATTTTCATCGACAGTCACGCTCATATTTACGGCAGTGACTTTGAAGCTGATTTCTCTGAAATGCTGGCACGCGCCGCTGCAGCAGGCCTTGCCGAGATCGTCGTGGTCGGCGCCGACCTGGAATCGAGCAAAGCTGCGCTGGCGCTGGCTGCCCAGCATCCGCACCTTTACGCCGCGGTCGGGGTCCACCCCCATGACGCTGCCGGAGTCACGCCAGAGGCCTACGACGAGCTCCGTAAACTGGCAGCAGAAAACCCGAAGGTCGTGGCCATCGGCGAGATCGGCCTCGATTTCTACCGCGACCGTTCGCCGCGACCGTTGCAGGAAGAGGTCTTCCGCCGGCAGATCAGGCTGGCCCGCGAACTGGAGCTGCCGGTGATCGTCCATGACCGCGACGCCCACGACCGGGTCATGGCGATCCTGCGTGAAGAAGAGGCGACCGAGACCGGCGGCGTGCTGCACTGCTTCTCCGGAGACCTGGAGATGGCGCAGGAGTGCATCGCCATGGGGTTCTACATCTCGATCCCCGGCACCGTTACCTACCCGAGCAACGAACAGCTGCGCGAGGTAGTACGCGGCATCAAGACCGAAAACCTTCTGATCGAGACCGACTGCCCCTATCTCTCCCCTGTGCCGCACCGCGGCAAGCGCAACGAGCCGTCCTATGTGCGGATCACTGCCGAAAAGGTGGCGGAACTGAAAGGGCTCTCCCTGGAAGATGTGGGGAGGATCACCACCTTCAACAGCCGCAGGCTGTTCCGGATCGCCCAGCCGGACCAGCAGGCCAAGATCGCCTACAAAATCCGCAACTCCCTCTACCTGAACATCACCAACCGCTGCTCCAACCGCTGCACCTTCTGCCCCAAGTTCGACGACTTCCTGGTCAAGGGGCATTTTCTCAAGCTGGAGCATGAGCCGACCAGCGCCGAAATCCTGGCAGCCGTGGGCGACCCAACTGGCTACGACGAAGTGGTGTTCTGCGGCTACGGCGAGTCGCTCATCCGGCTCGACGTGGTGAAAAAGGTGGCTGCGGAGCTGAAACGGCAAGGGGTTAAGGTGCGGATCAACAGCGACGGCCAGGCCAACCTGGTCCATGGCAGGAATATCTTGCCGGAGCTGCAAGGGCTTGTGGATAGCATATCGGTCAGCCTCAACGCCAGCGATCCGGCCACCTACAAGCGGCTATGCAATACCCCGTTCGGCGATGCCGGTTTCAATGGGATCTGCGACTTCCTCCGCGAGGCGCCGCGCTATATCCCAGAAGTGGTGGCCACCGCCGTCACCGTGCCCGGCATCGACATCGCAGCGGTCGAACGGCTTGCCGTCTCCCTCGGCGTGACCTTCCGCGTCAGGGAGTACGCGGAGGTGGGGTAACCGGATACGAGGCCCTTCATGGCTGCTCCAAGGCGATCTGCTTATACTGTTTGATCAAGCCTTCTCGTTTCATCTCTTTCAGGACTGTCGCGATTTTAGGAACAAGCGCGGCGTGCCTTTTGTGCAGATACACGTGACTATTCCCAGTATACATGATGCCTGCCTGATACACTGAGGAGGGAGCTAATCTCCGGAGTGTTTCCGTAACGACAAACTCCTGATCCACATAAATATCGGTGCGGCCCAAGATAAGCTTTTTCAACCCCTGCTCCGGCGTCGCGATGTGGGATAACTTCTCAGGCTTGACAATTGCCGACAATCCGGTTTCGGCCACTTTGGCCCCGCGTCTGTATTCAACGGTATAGTCCGTATTTTTCAGGCTCCCCCAGCCATTCAGTACGATCCCCGGCTTGACGGCATATGCGGCATACGATAATGAAAAGCTGGGTTCATTCACTTTGAGAAGATTCTTGGCGATCTTATCATAATCACCACCGCGGTGAATCTCCCCATCCACCTCACCTTTTTCAGCCATCACAGGTGCGCGCCCTCCAGGGTAGCCCTTGTATTGAAATTCATAGCCAAGGCGCCGAAAGACTTCGGAATAAATCAAGTCCAGCCATCGGCCGTAAAATGAGTCTTTAGTGTCTTGCGAACTGATCAACACGATCTTTTCCACGGCCTCGCTTGGACGTGGCAACGCAGCCACAAGCAGCATCCAGATGACACACATTCTGACTATCTGTTGTACCGAGATCCGTTTCACAGTCTCTCCGGAACACTCAATCAGTGATCACAAAAAGTAGCTGTAATGATTTATTCTTCCAATTATACAACCTTTTACCGTTAAAACAGATTTATCATAGATATTATAAATTTCTTTTCATCACAGGTACTACATATTGCCGGAAGGGCCAAAGTGGCGGCCATTGCCGTCACCCTCGCTGTGATTTTACGCGTCAGGGAGTACACGGAGGTGCCCCACCCGGCATTATCCCGACATAGCGCGCCCTGGGGCGGATAGGGCGATTCTGGGCATACTGCTCCGTGATATGTGCGACAAGGCCTGCCAACCTCCCCAGATAAAAGAGATAGGCACTCGATTTCTCCGGCAAAGTCAATTCTTTTTCCATGACAACCAGTGCAAAATCCACGGTCGGATAAGAAGGTCCAAGGAGCTTGTCCGCCGCTTCCAGAGCCTGGCTGATATAGCCGTTGCGGTCAGGCAGCCGTGGCAACAGGAAGCGGGCCCGTGGGTCCGCGTCATACAGTTTGTGACCGAAACCGGGAACAGGGTCGCCCCGTTTAACCCGCGACGCAATAACCTTATACAGGCTCCCCTGACCACGGGCCTCGTCCAGAAGTCCGAGAATCCTTTCCGTGTTCCCGCCATGCCGACGACCGAAAAAGGCATGTGTTGCAGCAGCCACCGCAGCATACGGAGAACAGCCGGCAGAGGCGGCACAACGGGCGGTAAAGGATGAAATGTTCAGCTCGTGGTCCGCTACCAGAATCAGCGCACTGTCGAGGATTAATGCAAACTTGGGATCTACCTTCCATGCCACTGCCAGATGCTCGGCAATTCCCGCGGTTGGCCATGTCCCGCTCATAATCCGCACAAAACTTTCAAGCATCAACCTGCCGGCATTCATGGTAGCTTCCCTGGCAAAGCTATAGGCAGTGACATCCTCATGATTCAACATCGCCAGAATACTCTGAAAGAGATCCAGCGGATCTATTCCCTTCCGGTTTTCGAGCAATACCTCAACTCGTTCGCGCAACAGCGGATTGACCGATACCGTCTCGTATGCAGAGACTTCCCAGAGTATCGCCAGCGCCTGCTCAAAAGGCTGCCCGGCTGCCATTGTTGGCACGCAATTGCCGCGATAATAAAAGGTTTCATCGCCGATCAGGGTGATTGCCGATTCCAAAATGGGCGCCCCCCAATCGGTTGAGTCTTGCAGCGCAGTTGCCGGTGCTTTGTAAACCTTGCTGCGGGTGGCCATGCGCTCAATATCAAGGGCGTTATACTGGCTGGTCTTTGCCGAAGGACCGGTCGGTTCGGAGCGGATCAATCCCCTGCTGACGTAGGAATAGAGCGTGTTGCGCGAGACTCCGAGGCGCTCGCTGGCCTCTTGGGCTGAATAGAATCGAGGCATGGCTGACTCCAGTTATCTTGATTGCGCTATCAAGATTGACGGTATATCAACTATATCAGATCATACAATCAATTACATTCTTTCGGAGGTGACTCATGATCGAGCGAATTGACCACATAGTGTTTACCGTAGCGGACGTAGCGGCAACCTGCAGTTTTTATGAACGAGTTTTGGGAATGAGGGTGGAGACCTTTGGCGAGGGGCGTAAGGCACTAAGTTTTGGGTTGCAAAAGATCAACCTGCATCAGTATGGCAAAGAGTTTGAACCCAAGGCGAAGGCGCCAGCGCCGGGATGCCAGGACATCTGCCTGATCACCGGTGTGCCGATTGCCGAGGTAATGAAGCATCTGGCGGCGTGCAATGTTGAGATTGAGGAAGGCCCGATCAAGAGGACCGCCGCCATGGGACCAATCAATTCCGTCTACTTTCGCGATCCGGACGGCAACCTGATTGAGGTTTCAAACTATCTTTGAACTAGAACAGTCTCGCATGGTCGGCCCTTCTTTCACTGCAAAGGTCTGCGGTCTTTTCGAAACGCGACCTAAGATTTTTCACCCAAAACCTGTCCATGCGGCCTTCGAAACGTTAAGGGAGATCACCTGATGGTTTTTTGGTCAGGTGAATCTTCTTGGTTAGCGACTGTCGAATCCGAACTCGTAGCTCAATAAGACACCAAACATCCCCTGGTTGGGCGACCCGCGCTCACTTACCAACGGCGAACTGCCGGCATCACCTGTCAGATGGTCATAACCTGCCAGAAAAGTTGCAGAGAGTTGTTTACTGATCGGCACGACAATAAAGCTGCCGACACCGTACGACAAAACGCCGCCACTTGGACTATAGCGTGGCAAACCTGAATTCACAGCTTGATCGGCATCGACGCCGAAGAATGCTTTGCTGTAGGTCGCATCTACCACTGTCAGGCGTGGTCCGAAGGAGACGACAAGCGGTAAGCCAGCCATGGGGGAGAGAGACTGGTTGGTGTGCGTATACTTGACTGAAAGATCCCCGACAAGGCCATCATGACCGTTCACCCCCTTCCGCAATCCGATTTTTGTACTTATGTTGTTCCATCGATATTCGGCGAAACCGCCTACTTCTAACGTAGTGTCAATATTGCCCAGACCGTGCAACGCCGAAGTTTTGCCGCCAGCAATTCGGAAGGGATTGTCACCGTCTTCTTTGCGGCCAAACGCAATCTTGGCATTCGGGCCGGCACGCCAGCCGTTTTGATTGATGACAGCATAACCGACACCATCCTCGACTGATGCAAAGAATGTATTTAGATATGTAACTTTCAGTGCCGGAACTAACATCAATTGATAGTCGCGGGAACCGACAAACGCTGGCGATAATATTGCGCCAGCGCCAATGCGGATCGTCCAGTCCTTACTTGCTGGTGCCACTTTGGGGTAAGTATCCTCTACTGCAGTTTGAGCAGGCAGTGGGTTTGAGTCGGAATTATTCCCGCTGGCGGCGATCCGTCTGCTGGAAACGTTACCGGCAGATGCACCACCTGCGCCGCACAACAGTTTTGTAAGCATGACAAATATCGTCAGGAGCAGGGTCAATCGGGCAGTTTGTTTACGTTTAGACATCGATTTATCCGTTATCAGTTCAGAGTGTTAGAGGTATTTATCGGGTGCAGTATTCAGTCATGGGCAACATAGATCAACTTGCTCGTGTCAAAGCCTAGTGAAGCGGCTTTTGCAACAAGGCGATTTTTTACTGCAGCTTCAATTCGAGGGGTTCTGGACAGAATCCATAAATATGTCGTGTCCGGTCCGCAGACGAGAGAATATTGGTAATTCTCCTGATCAAGGTCAAATATCACATAGGAGCCATAAAACGGCCCGAAGAATGAAACCTTCAGGTACCCTTTATCCATTTCAGTGACAAAATAGGCCTTGCCGATGGCTTCCTTCCACCTGTTTTCCTTTGCTAAATAGCCACGATTTGTTACTCGCAGGCCACCATCCTCCCGTAAGCCATATTCTGCAGTGACGCGGGTCAAGCCTCTTTCAAAGGAATGATCCAGGCGCGCAATTTCATACCATTTCCCCAAGTAGTTCTGAACTTTGAAATTATCGATCGGTTTCACCTGTTCAGGCATGCCCGCACAGCCGGTAAAGAACAATGTCAGCCATAATGACAGTTTTTTCATATCCATGTTTCCTTGCGGTGACGAGTTTAATTGTTAATTCTTCTCGCTAACTTCTTTATTGGCCAGTTCAGGCGCGCGAACTGGTGATCTAACCAACTGGAACATTTAGCCTGTGATCATTAAAAGTAGCCGGGACGACCAAACATTGCAATAGCAAAGAATCACTCTCCATTAAAGCCGTTTTATACAAAAGCTCTAAGTTGCAATCAATTGCACAGCCACTCTATCGGTGATAGCATAATGTTCTCTTGCAAACAGGCACAACAGCAACAAACTTCTTACTAACCCACTTTGGAATAATTGATGATGCTTGGAGAAACCATTGCCATCGCCTGACGACACCCCGAAGAGGATGAGCGCCGACAGCCGCTGGCTGTTGCGGCTGTGCACCGCACAGGTGTTCATCATGCTGGTGTTCATCAACTATTCGGCGGTACTGCCGCTCTTGAAGACCGAGTGGGGGATGAACAACACCATGGCCGGGTCGATCTTCTCCGTCTACCAGTTCGGCTACATCCTCTCCGGCGTGCTGCTCAGCACCCTCACCGACCGGATCAACACCCGCTACATTTTTCTCATCGCCGCTCTCTGGTCGGGCATCGCCAACCTGCTGTTCGCCCTCTTTGCCGATGACTACCTCTCGGGCATGGTGCTGCGGGCGCTCACCGGCATTGGCATGGGGGGCACCTACATGCCGGGGCTGAAGCTGGTGGCGGAGCGATTCACCCCAGCAGAACGCGGCAAGGCAGTGGGGATCTATGTCGGCGCCTTGGTGCTCGGCGCTTCCCTTTCCCTGGCGCTGACCGGCGCTGTGGCCTCGTTCGCCGGCTGGCGCATCGCTTTCGTTGCCTGTTCCGCCGGGGTCTTTATCGGTCTGCTGATAGCAAAGAAGGTCTTTGACGGCTATGTCCCGCGGGTTTTCAAAGGGGAGTCCGGCGGTTTCCGCGCCGAGGTGGTGCAAAACCGCCCTGCCCTGCTGATGATCCTCGGCTACGGTTGCCACATGTGGGAGATGTACGGCATGCGCACCTGGGTGGCCCCGTTCTTCGCGGCATCGCTCATTGCTCACGGCACAACGCCGGACAGGGCCACCGGGCTCGGCGCTGCCGCGGCCTCAGTGATCGTGGGGGTCGGGACCTTTGCCACGGCGATCACCGGCACTCTTTCCGACCGATGGGGACGCACCAAGACCATCACCGTGGTCATGCTGGCAAGCAGCCTGCTCTCCTTCAGCTTTGGCTGGCTGTTCGATGCAAGTCCGCTGCTGATCCTGATCGTCGGCATCGCCTATGGCTACCTGGTGGTCGCCGAATCGCCGGTGTTTTCTACCGGCCTGACCGAGCTGGTGGCCCCGGCCTACCTGGGGGCAGCCATGGGGATACAGTCGCTGGTGGGGTATTCCATGGCAATGATTTCGCCCACGGTCTTTGGCTGGGCGTTGGACCTGTTCAAGGGATGGGAGCCGGTACCCGGCGTGAACGGTGAATGGGGGATCGGTTTTGCCACCTGCGGCCTGGTGGGGGTGTTGGGACCGCTGTTCATGTGGCTGCTGCGGCGGAGGCCGGAAAGTGCCAGGCTGGCCGGCGGGCGAAAATAGCAGATCAACATTTACAGAGAACGGCAGCTGAACGCTCTCCGAAAAGAACGACTTTGCGCAAAGCGTCGCTGCTCTTGGCGAAATGAAGCGATAAGCAGCCGGGCTGTCTGAGCCTGAAAGGCGAGTTTCCGGCTGCCGCGCAATGAGCCTTAGAGCAGCAGCAGAAGCGCAACCGGAGTGAATGAGGGGAGCTTTCAGCTGCCGCCGCCGAAGCCGGGTTATCTAGGGTATTGCCTGCTAACCTCAGGGATCAACCGCTTGATGTTCTCGATCCTGGTGGCGTCGGCCGGGTGGGTGCTGAAGAATTCCGGCTGCGCCTTGCCCCCCTTCTGAGAGGCCATCCGCTGCCAGAAGGAGGTTGCCTGGTTCGGGTCATAGCCGGCCATGGCCATGAACACCAGCCCCAGGTGGTCGGCCTCGTTTTCCTGCAGCCGGCTGAACGGCAGAATCGCGCCATATTGGGCGCCGGCGCCGAAGGCTGTCATCCAGAGCTGCTTGGTGGCCGCTGGCTTTGCTGCCAGCGCCTCGGCCAGGGCAACGCCGCCGAGCTGGGCCAGCATCCCCTGGCTCATCCGCTCGTTGCCGTGCTCGGCAATGGCATGGGCGATCTCGTGCCCCATCACCACAGCCAGGCCGTCCTCATTCTGGGACACCGGAAGCATGCCGGTATAGACCACCACCTTGCCGCCCGGCATGCACCAGGCATTGACCTGGCTGTCTTCCACCAGGTTGAACTCCCAGCGGTAATCGGCCAGCTTGGCGGCCATGCCGCGCTCGGCGAAATACCGCTCCACCGCCCCCTGGATTCGCGTCCCTACCCGCTTCACCAGCTGCGCCTGCTCCTTGTTGGCGCTGGGCTTGTTCCCCTTGATAAAGGTGCCGTATTCCTGGGCGCTCATCGACAGCATGGTCGACGCCGGGATCAGGTTCAGTTGCGATCGCCCGGTGATCGGCACCGTGCTGCACCCGGTCACCAGCAGCAACAGAGTCAGCAACAGCAGATTCCTCATAGCCATAAAAGCAAATCCCCTTGAATTAATTTAGGTCGGATGCCAAGTCACTCGTAGGCGGGCGGGGTCCGGTAACTGACCTCGGTAATGGTCAGCGTGGTAACCCCGGCCGGACGATGCACCGTAACGTCATCGTTGATCCGTTTGCCCATCAGCGCCTTGGCAACCGGCGAGTCGATGCTGATAAAGTTCCGGGCCGGGTCGAACTCGTCCGGGCCGACCACGCGGTAGGTCGCCTCTTCGCCGTCGCCGTTCTCCACGGTCACCCAGGCGCCGAAATAGACCCGCTCCTGGTCCGTCGGCACGGTATCGACCACCTTCAGCAGATCGAGACGCTTGGTGAGGAAGCGAATCCGGCTGTCGATCTCGCGCAGCCGCTTCTTGCCGTAGATGTACTCGGCGTTCTCGGAACGGTCACCCTCTGCCGCGGCATCGGACACCCGCTGCGTGGTTATTGGCCGTTCAACCTTCCACAGGTGGTCCAGTTCGTCGCGTAGCCTCTTCACCCCTTCCGGGGTTATGTAATTTGATTTGGATGGTGCTGATTCAGTCACTCGATGATTTTCTCCACTTCATTGAATAGGTTCTATTTAACTAGTCTCTGCAGGCAACAGCATTCTTCTGAATTATCTTGATCTCGCCGGTGTGCATGTCATAAACCCAGCCATGAATATTGACCTTCTGCTCGCGCATCGCCTTCCTGATGAACGGGTACTCCTGCAGATGTTCCAGCTGCAGCCTGACATTCTCCTCGACTATCAGCTGCAGCCTTTTTTCCGGCTCAATTTCGATATGCAACCCCCGGAGCTTTTCGTCCACCCGCTCCTTGGCCTTATAGGCATTGATCAGCCACACCGGTATGTACTTGTCGTCAAGGGCGTCTTCTTCAAGGGCATTGATGCCGCCGCAACCGTAGTGGCCACAGACGACGATATCGGGAATGCTGAGGTGGTTGATGGAAAACTCCAGCACTGCCGACAGGTTCCAGTCGTTGGTGGCGACGATGTTGCCGACGTTGCGGTGGACAAAGACCTCGCCGGCCCTGGTCTGGGTAATGGTATTGACCGGCACCCGGGAATCGGAGCAGCCGATCCAGAGCACCGTCGGCTTCTGCTCCTTGGCGAGCACGGTATAGTGCTCTTTCTCCTTCTCAAAGGTCTCGGTAACAAAGCGCTTATTGCCGTCCAGGAGTGTCTTGATCATGGCGCATCCCCCTTTTGCCTTGGGCTGTGGGGTTAAATTATACCATAGAGTGGGCCGTTTTTCGTTGCCAGGGCATCAACCCGTTTTTCGACCTCGGGGTCCCCGATCAGCGGCGGGGCGTGATGCGGCTTGCTCCGGGCATCAATAATCAGCGGACCGGTGCATCCCCAGTGTTTGCAGCGGGTAAAGGCTCCAACACCGTAGATGTCAGTGGCCGGATTGGAGCGGGTAAAGGTCACCCAGAGCATGTTGTTCAGCGTCCGGCAGACAAAGTCGCTGTCATCAACGACCAGCACCAGCTGCAGGCCGGCCAGTCCCTGATTGCGGCCGAATGACTCGCAGAAGCGCAGCAGCTCCGGATCTTCGCCGGGCCGGTACTCGCTGCAGGCCGGCCCCTGAACCGCCATGATCCCCGGCAGGCAGAGGCGCGGCTCGCTGAAACCGTCTGCCAGAGTCAGCTCGGTCGGCAGTTCCCTCTGTAGCTCCCTGCGTTTCGCCCCGGCTGCGGCAATAACCACCTTGGACCCCATGTTCAGCCCTTCCCCGGAATAATCCAGGGTATCGATGGTGGTCCTGGTCTGGAAATGCAGGTCGCGGCGCCAGTCAACCCGCTCCAGCATGAAGCCCAGGAACTCGCCAATATGGTGGATGTCCGGCGGATTGTCCTCATGGCTGGCGATGAACAGGTATTTGGCCAGCGACAGCTGCCCCTGCCCCAGAATGGCATTGGCAATGGTCAGCAGTTCCTGCGGCTCCCGCTCGGCGGCATAGGGGACGTAGCGCTCGGAGCCGATTGCCAGCAGCAGCGGATGCACCCCGGCGGCATCAACGGCATGAACGCCCTTGACGCCAGGGAGCACGGTTGGGATCAGCTCGCCGGTCAGTTCGTGAATGAAGGCGCCGAAGGTGGTATCTTCCTGCGGCGGCCGGCCAACCGTGGTAAACGGCCAGATGGCGCCGTCGCGGTGCCAGACCTGTTCGACCTTGAGCACCGGGAAGTCGTGGGCCAGCGAGTAGTAGCCGAGATGGTCGCCGAACGGCCCCTCGGGCAGGGTCTTTTCCAGGTCGAGCGTCCCGGAGATGCAGAAATCGGCCTCAGCCGGGATCGGCAGCTCCCCGGCCCGGCAGGCCAGCGGCAAGCGGTGGCCGCCGAGAAGACCGGCAAAGGCCAGCTCCGGCATCCCTTCCGGGAGCGGCATCACTGCCGCCACCGTCATCGACGGCGCTCCGCCGACAAAGATATTGACCTTGAGCGGCTTGCCCAGCTCCAACGCCTCAGCATGGTGTACCCCCAGGCCGCGGTGAATCTGGTAATGCAGCCCGACCTCTTTATTGAGCTGATAATTGTTGCCGGAGAGTTGCACCCGGTACATCCCCAGGTTGGAACTCCTGATACCGGGCCGTTTCGGGCTTTCGGAATAGACCTGCGGCAGGGTGACGAACGGCCCGCCGTCGTTGGGCCAGGAGACCACCTTGGGGAGCTGGTCGATGGTGGTCCGATTGGCAAGAACCGCCCCGTTCCCGACTGCGCACGGCAGCAGGTGCAACGCGCCAGGCACGGCCTTGATCAGGGAAGCCGGATTTTTCAAGGCCTCGGCCGGATTAATCTTCAGCGCCACCAGCGCTTCAATGGTTTTCAGGGAATCGCGAAAGATCCAGCGCGCCCGGTCCAGGGTGCCGAAGAGGTTGCCGAGCAGCGGGAAGCGGCTTCCGGTGACATTGGTAAAAAGCAGCGCCGGTCCCTGGGCCTCGTAGACCCGCCGCTGGATCACTCCTGCCTCAAGGTACGAATCGACCTCGCTATCGATCCTGATCAACCGGCCGGTTTTCTCCAGATCGGCAACACACTGCTGCAGATTGCGATATCCCATGTTGTCCCCCTCCGGAACCGATATACGTTGCTTGGGGCGGTCACGTCAACGGAAAAGAAGCAGAACGCTTGCTTTCCATCAATGCTGTTTTAATCTAAACTGTAGCTTATCGACAGAATTTCTCCGGCCCACTGAAGATTCCCCGACAACTCCGGTTCTGCTTGAGCTGATTTAGCCCATTATTCCATAAAAGGTCAGGGATGCGACCGTTATCGCTTTTCAAAAAACTGTTGATTGCCCTGTTTCTGCTATCGCTGCTGCCGTTAGGATTATCTTCGGGCATCCTCTTTCTCAAACTGAAAGATACCGGTAGCAGCCTGTCCGAGCAGATTTCCACCGCTGTTGACCGCCAGGCATCGGAAAATCTGGAGATGCGGGCGCGGCAGATTGCCGCCGACATTTCGGACTTTCTGATCGAATGCGAGGCCGATGTCAGGCTGGCGGCAGCCCTCTCCGGATCGCCGCAGGGGCTCAGGGCCTTCTACGACAACCGTCAGGGGGTGGTCTGGTACCGCACCGGTACCAGGGCCAACCCCAGAGAGGTCAGAGAAGAGATCCCGCGCTATCGGTCGATTGAGCTGATTGCCGACGACGGCAGGCAACAGCTGGTTATTAAAGAAGGCAAGCTGCTGCCGCAAGCACAGCTGGCAGACGTCTCCGATCCGGCACAGACCGAGTTCCGCTCGGAGACCTATTTTCGCGACTCGGCACAGCTCAAGCCGGGCGAAATCCATGTCAGCCATCTCACCGGCTTCCATGTCAGCAAGGAGGAGCAGCTTGCCGGTGCCAAAGAACCGGAAGAGGCGGTTGGCGGCAAGGAATACCGGGGGGTGATCCGCTTCTGCGCCCCGCTTTTCGCCGCAGACGGCAGGCGCACCGGTCTGATCGTGCTCTCCCTTGACCACCGGCACCTGATGGAGTTCACCCAGCACGTACTGCCGGGAAAGGTCGGCGAGACGGTTTTCCCGTCGTACCGCAGCGGCAACTACGCCTTCATGTTTGACGACGAGGGGTGGATGATCACCCACCCGAAATTCTGGGACATCCGGGGGGTGGATCGTAATGGCATCCTGGTGCCACCATATAGCGCCACTTCATCAAAAGCCGACATCGAGACGGGGAGAATCCCCTACAACCTCGACCATGCCGGGTTCATCCACCCCAATTATCCGGTGGTTGCCTCGCTTGCCCGGCAGCAAAAAAGCGGATTCGTTGATGTCACCAATGTCGGCGGGGCGCGCAAGGTTATGGCCTTTGCCCCCATTCCGTACCGCAGCGGAGTCTATCAAAAAAGCGGTATTTTCGGCGGCGTCACCATCGGCTTCCAGACCGACCTTTTTCACGAGCCGGCCCGGACAGCAATGGGGATCATCGCCAACCGGCTTCGAGAACACCTTACCGAAAGCGCCTTCATTCTCATCACCACCTGCCTGTTCGCCGTTGCCGCGGCCTGGCTGATATCCCGCGGGGTCACTCACCCCCTGTCACTACTGACGACACAGGCACGAAGCATTGCCGAAGGCAACAGCTCCAAGCGGGTTGAGGTCAAGACCCGCGACGAGTTGGGGGAACTGGCCGAAGACTTCAACCGGATGGCCGATGAGCTGGAAAGCCGAAACAGCAGCCTCATGGATACGCTGTCACAGTTACAACACTCACGCACCGAGATCATCGAGGAGCGCGACTTCAAGGAGAGCATCCTGGAAAGTATCTCCAGTGGCATCCTGGCTTTTTCCCCTTCGGGAATCCTGATCTCGATCAATCGGAACGGTAGCAAAATGATCGGCATGAACGATGGTCCGGGTGCTCATTTCCAGGACATTTTCCGCACCATGCCGGCAATCTCCGCAAGGATCGAACAAACTCTGCACAGCAAGAGCGGCTACGGTCGCTTGCCGGTCACCATCGACACCAATGGCAGCACCAGACACCTGGACGTCGGGATCTTCCCGATCGGGCCGGAAGCCAGCCGGGGTCTAACCGTCACCATGCGCGACGAAACCGAGAAAGAGCGGATGCGTGAGGAGATGACCCGCATGGACCGGCTGGCATCCCTGGGCAAGATCTCTGCAGGTATTGCCCATGAGATCAGAAACCCGCTCACCGGAATCACCCTGCTGCTCGATGACCTGCACGACCGGCCCGGCCTTGATCCAAACACACAGCTGATGATTGGCCACGCCCTGACAGAGACCGAACGGGTCGAACGGCTTATTTCGTCACTGCTCTCCTATTCCTCGCCACCCAGGGCCAGCTTTGTCCGGTCGGATCTCAATGCGGCGGTCCAGGAGGGGTTGGTGCTGTTCAGAAAGGCGTGTGAAAAGCAGGGGGTTGAGCTCACGGCATCATGTCAACCGATCCCCCTGTTTCCGTTCGATGCCGACCAGGTCAGGCAACTGCTGCTCAACCTCCTGGGCAATGCCTTAGAGGCTGTCGCCCCAGGAGGCAGGATAACGATCGGCACCTTCTGTACTGCTGACTGCGCAGGTATTACGGTTGCCGACACCGGGCCGGGCATCCCTGAAGAGGATATCCCTCGGCTCTTTGAGCCGTTCTTCACAAGGAAAAGCGCAGGAACCGGACTCGGACTGTCGATCGTGCAGAGGATTGTCGAAGAGCACCACGGCAATATCAGGATCGAGAGCAAAGTCGGTCAGGGTACGGTGTTCACAGTAGAGCTGGCCATGGGATGGCCTGATTGCTGAGGGCTATTCCCCAAGGCATCTACTTAAGGAGTTCTTGCAGCGGGTCGAATTTTGCTTTACGGTTCCCGATCCAACAAAGAGATCTGCTATCAACGGGAAATGGAGAGTAATGGGACATCTTCACCGCGATTACAAAAACCTCAGGCCGGAGAAACGAGTAGCGCTGATCTACCTGATCATCAGCATAGTGTGGATCCTTTTTTCAGACGCAGCCGTCTTTTTGCTCCCGGATCGTGGTTTTCGGCTAGCACTGCACACGCTCAAAGGCTGGTTATTTGTCTCCACTTCGGCAGTTGTCATCTATTATCTCATGCGTCACTACGTGGCACAGATGAAAAAGGCCTGGCAAGAAGCCTTGGCCAGCGAAGAGCGACTGAACCTCGTTCTGCAAAGCGTAAACGATGGTGTCTGGGACTGGGACTTGCGCACCGGACTGGCCTACCTGAGCCCGAAGTACTACGAAATTGTCGGGTATTCCCCAGGCCAGATCACTCCCGATCGGCAATTCTTTCTCTCCCTAATCCATCCCGATGACCGCCCCCAGGTCAATGAGGTCATTGACCGGCACCTTCAGAGAGAGACGGCGGATTATCGCGCCGAATTCCGCATGATTGCCGGAGACGGTCAGGACAAATGGGTTCTTACCCGCGGCAGAGTGGTCGAGCGCGATCCGGACGGCCAACCGTTGCGGATGCTCGGCACCATCTCCGACATTTCTGAGCGGAAACGAATCGAACTGACCCTTCAGGAGAGCGAAAATCGTTATCGAACCGTTGTGGAGGACCAGACAGAAGTTATCTGCCGGTTTCTTCCAGATGGCACCTTTATCTTCGCCAATGAGGTCTATTGCCGCTTGTTCGACAAAACCCCGGAAGAGCTGATCGGCAACCGCTGGCAACCTTCTGCCCACCCCGACGATATCCCGGCGATCGAGGCGCAATTGCGGGCCATGTCTCCTGCCAATCCGATTGTTGTTATTGAAAACCGGGCTTATGTCGCTTCGGGAGAACTCCGTTGGATGCAGTTCGCCAACCGGGGGTTTTACGACGACCAGGGACAGCTGCGGGAAATTCAGTCAGTCGGGCGTGACATTACTGACCGGAAAAAAATCGAGGAAACAATCCGCCGCTACATACAGCGCCTTCTTGAACAGGAAGAGGAGATTCGGAAAAAGCTCGCATCTGAACTGCATGACCAGATCTGCCAGGACCTGACTGCCCTCGGCCTCGATATCGCCATGATCACCCGCCTGCTGCCGGATGAGGCACGCAACGGTCTGGCAGACAGGATCAAAGATACCCAGGCCTTTCTTGAAGAGATCATCCGGTCGGTCAGGGATATCATGGCCGAGCTGCGGCCGCCGGTGCTGGACTATTTCGGTCTTGCCGCGGCGCTCAACTGGCACGCGGAAATCTTTACCAAGCGCACCGGACTCGCTGTTGAACTGGATCTGGCAGACAACCTGGAAAGAATGGCCCCGGAAAAAGAGCTGGCGCTCTTGCGCATTGCTCAGGAGGCGATGAACAATGCGTCGAAATACGCCGCTGCCACCACCCTCAGACTGTCGTTGGCCAGGAAAGACGGTACGATCCGGATGTCTGTGAGCGACAACGGCATCGGTTTCGATGTCGGTCAAGAATTACAACGCCTGGGAAACTCCGGCTGGGGCCTGACCATCATGCAGGAGCGGGCGCAATCGATTAACGGCCACTTTGCAATGGACTCGGCACCGGGCAGAGGAACGACCGTCCGGGTCATGCTGAAGGAGGAGGCATAGATGGCCATCAGAATCTTGATTGCCGATGACCATGCCATCGTGCGCGATGGGCTCAAGATGATCCTTGAGACCGATATGGATATGGCTGTCGTCGGCAATGCCGCCGATGGCAATGCCGCAATCAGCCAAGCAGAGGCGCTGCAGCCGGATGTCATCCTGATGGATATCTCCATGCCGGCGCTGAACGGCATCGAGGCCTGCCGGACCATTACCCAGAAGCTGCCGGGGACGCGGGTCATCATGCTCTCGATGCACAATACCCATGAACACGTGTTCCGGTCGATCCGCGCCGGTGCCAAAGGATACCTCCTGAAAGAATCGCTCGGCAGCGAGGTGATTACCGCGATCCAGACGGTCATGAACGGCAAGAGTTTTCTCGGAGCCGGGATTGAACTCCCTTCGAGAGTCTCGATCCGTGATATCCTCACCATACCCAAAGGTCCGCTCGACAGCCTTAGCGACCGCGAACGACAGATCCTGCAACACGTGGTCGAGGGCCGGACCAGCGCGGAAATCGCCACGATTCTGGATCTGTCGGCCAAAAGCGTTGAAACCTACCGCAGCAGGCTCATGAAGAAACTCAACATTACCAATATCCCCACCCTGGTAAAATTCGCCCTGCAGCAAGGGATCACCCCCACAAGCTAACAAATTAATAAAAAAACATTCACGTCATCAAGGTTTCCCGACAGAAACCATTCCTATTGCAGTGTACAATCCCCTGGCGTAAGCAGTAAGCACAGCTAAACCGGGCCTGTCTATGAAATCAGAACCATATACGACCAGGTACATTGTGCCGGCCCTGGTACTTCCCTTCGTCACCTGCTGCCTGCAGTGGCTTTTGTGGGATACCTTCAAGCCGTTTGTCTGGTTTCTTTTCTACCCTACGGTCTATTTCAGTTCGCGCATCGGCGGAAAACAGGTCGGCATCGTCTCGACCGTGGTATCGGCCTTGCTGGTGGTTTATTTCTTCATCCCCCCACAACTCTCTTTTGCCGGCAAACCGCTCAACAATCTCTTTTCAGTCGTTGTCTTCCTGATCATGGGGTTGCTTTTCAGCTACACCCATGACCGTCTTGATCAGGCCCGGCAACGCGAGGCTCAAGCATCGGCAGCAGCACTTATTGCCGAAGAACGGCTTCAAGAAACGAAGGCACTGCTGGCGGCCGAAGCAGACCTCAGGCGGAGCGAGAGCCGTTTCCGGAGTATCTTCGACAATTCGCCGATCGCCATCGGTATCTGGGAAATTGCCAACGACCGCCTGCTGGAAGTCAACAATGCCTGGCTACAGCTCTTCGGCTTCGACCAGAACGAAGGCATCGGCAGATACCTGTCCGACCTGGACCTGTATACCCGGCATGACGTGTTTGGGGATATCCTCAAGGTAATCAGGGATCATGGTCTGGTCATCAATCGGGCCATCCAACTGCGAAAGAAGACCGGCGAACCAATGGATATTCTCTACTCCTCCGATGTGGTGAACCTGGGGACCATCCCCTGTCTCCAGGTAATGATGACCGATGTTACCGAAGAGCTTCAGGCAAAAAGGGCCTTGAAGGCTTCGGTAGAAACCCTGCACAATCTGGAGGAGCAGTTCCGCCAGGCACAGAAGATGGAGGCAATCGGCCAGCTCGCCGGCGGGGTGGCCCACGATTTCAACAATATCATGCAGGTGGTGCTGGGTAACGTCCAGTTACACCTCCTCGACAATAAGGAGCTCGGGATAACGACCTGCCATCTTGAGGAGATAGAGAAGGCCGTTGGTCGGGGAACTTCGTTGACCAGGAGTCTCCTGGTATTCAGCCGCAAGCAGCAGATCGAGTTGACCGGTTTTGATCTCAACTCCCTGACCCATGAATCATACAAGCTTGCCAACCGCCTGGTTACCGAAGATATTTCACTAAAACTGGTCCAGGGCGATCACCCCCTGCAGATCACCGGAGATGCCGGCCTGGTGCAGCAGATGATCTTCAATCTCGTCACCAATGCCCGTGACGCCATCTCTGGCCCGGGCAGCATCACCATCAGCACGGCACAGGTTACCATCGATAAAAAGGATATAGACGCCCACGGGCTTACCGCGCCAGAAGGGGAGTATGCGCTTCTTTCCATGAGCGACACAGGATGCGGCATTGCTCCCGAGATACAGGACCGCATCTTTGAGCCGTTTTTTACGACCAAAGAGGTAGGCACCGGCACCGGGCTTGGCCTGGCAATGATCTACGGCACGGTGAAACAGATGAATGGTTTCATCATGCTGGAATCAGTGCCAGGAGAAGGGACGAAGATCGGCATTTACCTGCCTCTGCAGGATAAACTTCAGGCGTCGGAAACCGAAACCGGAGCAGGCCGGGACAGTCTCGGCAACGGCGAATTGCTGCTGCTCGTCGAAGATGATGAAGCGGTTCGCCATTCCATTGCCAAGTACCTGACCCTGTGCAACTATCGGGTCATCACCGCTGCGGACACCGGCGAAGCGCTGCGACTAGCCAGGGAAAACCGGTCCACATTACGGCTTGTCATCATGGATGCTATTCTGCCCGGGATGAACGGTGTGGAAGGAAGCAGGCAACTGCGGCAAATGTGCCCCGCAACTCCGCTGCTGTTCCTTTCCGGATATAGCGACGAATTCCTCAAAAACAAAGGAATTGAAGAAGCTCATGTCAATAAGCCGATCCAACCGATCAAACTGCTCTCCAAAATCGGCCAACTTCTGGACGAAAGCCGGCAAGGATGAAAAACTACTGACCGGTTTTTTTCATCCCGACTCCGCCTTGACTTGCCGCTAAACCTCACCTAATCTCCTGTCGCTGCCTCGCATCTCCCCCAAATAGCGGTACACTCATTGCAGACACTGGCAGCAGCAGGCCTTTCCTGCCCAAAATCTCAACTCTGCACGACCTGATAAGCCGGAGATGTTATGGAAAAAATTCTCATAATCGACGACGAACCGTTCATCCGCGAAAACGTGGAGCGAATTCTGGGCGAGGACGGCTACCAGGTGCTGTCCGCCGCTGATGGGACAACCGCTCGTGAGCTGGTTTCCGCCGAAGAAATCGATCTGGTACTGCTCGACCTCAACCTTGGCAAAGAAAACGGTCTGGATGTGCTCAAGGATCTGCGTGAGATAGAGCCGGAGCTGCTGGTCATCGTCATCACCGGCTACGGCTCGGTCGAAAGCGCGGTGGCCTCGCTGAAAATGGGCGCTTTTCACTATATGAAGAAGCCGTTCAAGGCCGATGCCTTGCGGGTCATCGTCAAGCTGGCGCTGCAGACCACCAGCCTCAAGCGGGAGGTGCGCGCTATCAGGCAGGGGGCGCTGGAGCTGTTTGAAAAGGTGCCGCTGGTCGGGGTCAACTCATCGCTCAAGGAGATTATCCGCCAAGCACGGGAGGTTGCCCGCTTTGCCGAAGCTTCGGTGTTGATCACCGGCGAATCCGGCACCGGCAAGGAACTGATCGCCAAATCGATCCATCATCTCTCGGACCGTCGCGAGGCACCGTTCATCGAGATCAACTGCGCCTCGATCCCGATCAATCTGCTGGAAAGCGAGCTGTTCGGCCATGAAAAGGGGGCATTCACCGATGCTTCCGCCAGGAAAACCGGGCTGTTCGAGGCGGCCAACAAAGGGACCATCTTCCTGGACGAGATCGGCGAGATGGACCCGGTGATGCAAGCCAAGCTGCTGCGGGTCCTGGAGAGCCGCCAGATCAGGCGGGTCGGCGGCACCAGGAACATTGACGTCGATGTCAGGGTCATCTCCGCGACCAACCGCAACCTGAGCGATGCCATCAAAAGCGGGCTGTTCCGGGAGGACCTGTTCTACCGGCTTAACGTCTTTCCGATCCATATTCCGCCGCTGCGTGAGCGGCGGGAGGACATCCCGGGGCTTGCCGCTTTTTATCTCGACAAGTACAGCCGGGCATTCTCGCGCGGCTTCCAGGAGATCTCGGAAGAGGCCAAGACTCTGCTGGCAGGCTACAACTGGCCGGGCAATATCCGGGAGCTGAAAAACGTCATCGAAAAGATCTGCATCATCAACCAGGGGCCGACGCTGACAGCGCCTCACCTGCCACCCGAAATCTCCGGCGCGGCCACCAGGGCACTCCAGGCAGAACTGCCAGAGATCGGCTCGATCGGTCTTGAAGAAGCAGTTGAGGCCTTTGAACGGAAGATGATTCAAGCAGCCCTTGCCAAAAGCAGTGGTAATGTCTTAAAAACCGCTGATCTGCTGAAAATTCCCCGCGGGACCCTGCGCTACAAAATGGGAAGACTCGGCCTCTGACCCCATTAATTTCAAACGTCAGTTTAGCATTTCAATTGGCCAATTTCAGCCACTGAAATTGGCCAATTTCAGCCACACCCCCTCCCCTCCATCGCCCACTAATTCACCTGCTTTTTTGTTAAAACACACCCTTACGCGACGATTAATCAATGGCACCATGATTGCTAGAACGCTATTTAAATTCAGGTTCCAGCTTGGCGTAGACACTATTAATTATCTTTACGACAACAAAGTTAACAGCCAACCCAAAAAGGAGTCACGTATGAAACTGAAAGCTTTACTCACCTTCGCTCTGCTGATTGCATTCTCCAGCACGGCATTGGCCGCCGCCCCGATCGTCATCAAGTTCAGTCATGTGGTAGCCCAAAACACCCCCAAGGGCCAGGCCGCCGACTACTTCAAGAAGATCGCCGAGGAGCGCACCAAAGGCCGGGTCAAGATCGAAGTCTATCCGAACAGCCAGCTCTACAAGGACAAGGAAGAGATGGAGGCGCTCCAGCTCGGCGCCGTGCAGATGCTGGCCCCGTCCCTGGCCAAGTTCGCCCCGCTCGGTGTGAAAGAGTTTGAGGTGTTCGACCTCCCCTTCATCTTCGACGACTATGCTGATCTCCACAAGGTCACTCAGGGGCCGGTGGGAGCCAAGCTGCTCAAAAAGCTGGAGCCGAAAGGTATCCTTGGCCTGGCTTACTGGGACAACGGCTTCAAGGTGATGAGCGCCAACAAACCGCTCAAGACCCTGGCCGATTTCAAGGGGCAGAAGATGCGGATCCAGTCCTCCAAGGTGCTCGATTCCCAGATGCGCTCCGTGAACGCCATTCCCCAGGTCATGGCCTTCTCCGAAGTCTATCAGGCTCTACAGACCGGCGTCGTCAACGGCACCGAGAACCCACCGTCAAATCTCTATACTCAGAAGATGCATGAAGTGCAGAAATACGTGACCGTCTCCAACCACGGCTACCTTGGTTACGCTGTCATCGTCAACAAGAAGTTCTGGCAGGGGCTGCCCGCAGATATCCGTACCATTCTCGAAGGGGCCATGAAGGACGCCACCAAATTTGCCAACGACGTGGCCAAGAAGGACAACGACGAAGCCCTGGCAGGCGTGAAGAAATCTGGAAGGTCGCAGATCGTCACCCTGACCCCCCAGGAGCGCGACGCCTGGAAAAAAGCGATGGACAAGACCCATAAAGACAACATCGGCCGGATCGGCGCCGATATCGTCAAGGAAGTGTACGCGGCCACCGGCTACAAGCCGTAACTGCTGATATCCAGAGTGGGCAACCAGGGCCGCTGTGCTGGCCACAGCGGCCTTTTTAGCGACTAATTAGTAAGTCAGCAGTTGTTAAAACAACTTCGTTGACGCATTTATCCCGTTTTCGGGGCCAGGAGTAGCATCATGAAATACCTTGATCATCTGGAGGAATGGATCATCACCTTCCTCATGGGCGCGGCAACCCTCATTATCTTTGTGTCGATCATCCATCGTTATGGCGCCGGGTTGCCCATCCCGGGCGTACAGGAGTGGCTGATCCAGGTCAACCTCAGCTGGGCCCAGGAACTGTGCATCTATATGTTCGTATGGATGGCCAAGTTCGGCGCGGCCTACGGAGTTCGCTCCGGCATCCACGTCGGCGTGGATGTGTTGGTCAACCGCCTCCCCCATGAATGGCGTCCCAAAGGGGTGATGGTGGCCATCATCTGCGGCACCATTTTCACCGGCATCATCGGCACCCTGGGCGCCACCTTTGTCTGGGAGAACGGCATGCACTACGCCGTGTTCAACAAGCTGGGAATGAATGTGGCCGATCTGACTGAAGGCCCGATCACCCCGGACCTGGAATGGCCGACCTGGATCATCTACTCGGCCGTGCCCCTCGGTTCGTACCTGATGTGTTTCCGTTTCATCCAAGTCGGCTGGCGGTTCCTAAAGACCGGCCACCTTCCGCGCCACAACGAAGGTCATGTGGAGGGGATTGAAGAAGTAACGGAAGACGTGCCGGGTGCGTTGCATGATCCCATAACCCATGAAGATGCAGTTACCGAAGGAGGTACGACGAAATGAGCACAGCAGAAGCGGCATTGAATGCCATACCTCCAATGAGCAAACCCCGCGCAGCCGCCTGGCTGTTTGGGCTTTCAGCGGTCCTGATCGGTGTCAGTCTCTACTACGGCAATGTCGGCATCGTGTTCGCACTACTCCTGGCGCTGATGCTGACCGGGGTGCCGGTTTCCATCGCCCTCGGCCTGACCGTTCTCACCTTTCTCTTTCTCCTGACCAACGTGCCGATCGAAGCGGTGGCGCTCAAGCTGTTCACCGGGATCGAGAAGTTCGAGATCATGGCCATTCCGTTCTTCATCCTGGCCGGTAACTTCCTGACCCACGGCGGCGTGGCCAAGCGGATGATCGCTTTTGCCACCAGCATGATCGGCCATTTCCACGGCGGACTGGGACTGGCCGGCATCCTTGCCTGCGCCATGTTTGCCCTGGTCTGCGGTTCCAGCGTGGCAACGGTTGTGGCGATCGGTTCGATCATCCTGCCGGCCATGGTCCGACAAGGTTACCCAATGCGCTTTGGCGCCGGCATCATCGTCTGCGCCGGTTCTCTCGGCATCCTAATGCTACCCTCGATCCCCAAAGTGGTCTACGCCATCGCGACCAACACCTCGATCGGCGCCCTCTTCGTTGCTGGCCTGATACCTGGGATACTGCTTACCATAATGCTCTGCGCCGTTACCTGGTATGTCTCCAAAAAACGGGGCTATGCCCGTCTGCCCAAAGCCAGCTGGGGTGAGCGCATCTCGGCCTTCCGTCAGAGCGTCTGGGGCCTGATGCTGGTGGTAATCATCGTCGGCGGCATCTATTCCGGCGTCTTCACCGCCACTGAGGCGGCGGCCATGTCGGCGGTGTATGCCTTCTTCATCTCGGTCTTTGTCTACAAGGACATGGGGATGAAGGATGTGCCGCGGGTACTGCTCAACTCGGCCAACCTGAGCGCCATGCTGCTCTATATCATCACCAATGCGGTGCTGTTCTCGTTCCTGATGTCCCACGAAAATATCCCACAGGCCATGGCCGACTGGATTCTCGGCAAAGACCTGGGTGTCGTGACCTTCCTGATCTTTGTCAATGTGGTGCTGCTCCTGGCGGGCAACGTAATGGAACCATCCTCCATCATCCTGATCTTTGCCCCGATCCTGTTCCCGGCTGCCATGCGCCTCGGTATCGATCCGGTCCACTTCGGCATCCTGATTGACGCCAACATGGAGGTGGGCCTGTGTCATCCGCCGGTCGGCCTCAACCTGTACGTGGCCAGCGGTATTTCCAAGCTCAGTATTACCGAGCTTACGATGGCGGTCATGCCATGGCTATGTACGATGATAGTATTTCTCGTCATCGTCACCTATTGGCCGGCACTCTCCATCTGGCTGCCGAAGGCAATGGGCATGATGTAGTGTTGCCGAAAGGCACTAAACCATTTTTCGAGAGAATCTATGCCTGACCAAATACTTATTTATCTGATTGTCGCACTCAACGCGATTTGCCAGCTCATGCTTATCTGGCGGCAGAAGTTTGCCCCAGGCGTTAAATGGAGGTATTGCTGCCTGGCCATCGCAATTCCAGTCGTGATCATGGTGTCGATGCGCCTCTTTATCGCCGGCGGGCTGATCCATGGTCGCGTTGCCGATCAGACGACGTTTGAACGCTACCTTACGACCATTGCCAGCATCCTGCTTCTTGCCGGACCTTGGTTGGTGACGATCACCACTCTCTTCACCAGAAAGCGACAGAGCATGGTGACAATAGCAACTACAGAATGACACCCGCCGGGAGGCGGGAAGCAAAGACAAACATCCGGCATTTCAGATGAATGCAACGAAAGGGACGGCGATGAAATGGATCGATGCGAATGAGAAATTACCGGCAGAGTCTGAGCGGGTCCTTCTGTTTACTCCGTATCCGATATTCGGGGATGATCACGCCTGTATAGGAAATAAAGAGAGCATCACGACCTGCACTGCCAGGATAAACAGGAAAAAGGTTACTGTTTTTACTCACTGGATGCCGCTCCCGCCGCTACCAACGAAGCTGACGCAATAATTTCGTGTACATTCTCAGCAAAATGCAGTAAGAGCACACTCTGCCATGTGTGCTCCTTTCGGGCCGGAGGAGCTTTCCTCCGGCCTTTTTTGTCATGAAAACACTCAGGTCTCTTTTTGCTACGATAGGCCTTATGAAAGCACTTTGATTTAAATGCTCCGCTGATGAAGTTTTCAGGAAATCCAGGTCATGAAGCACCGTCTCAATCTTCTTCGCGAATTTTCCATCCCATTACTGGCTGGTGTCGTGGTGGCCATTGTCTGGGCCAATCTCGACCCTGCCGGTTATCGAGATTTCAACACCACCCCGTTTCTGGGCAAGCTCTCTTTTCATTTCGTTGCCAACGAGCTGTTCATGGTGCTGTTCTTTGGCATTGCCGCAGTTGAAATCACCCAAAGTTTTCTGCCGGGCGGCGACCTGAGCCCGATATCAAAGGCAGTCAATCCACTGATGGGGACCTTGGGCGGTGTGATCGGCCCGGTTGTCGTCTATTTGAGTTTGAATACAGCAATCGGCGCTCCGGAATTGCGGAACGGCTGGGGGATTCCGACCGCCACCGACATTGCCCTTGCCTGGCTGGCCGCCAGGGCGGTGTTCGGCGCTGCCAATCCTGCCGTATCCTATCTGCTCCTGCTTGCTGTGGCTGATGATGCCATCGGCTTGGGGATTATCGCTATTTTCTACCCTAACCCCAACCTGCCGACCGAACCGTTGTGGCTGCTGTTGACAGGAGCAGCAATGGCAGTTGCCTACCTGATGCGCCGCGGTAATCTGCGCAGCTACTGGCCCTACCTTCTCGTCGGCGGGACCATGAGCTGGACCGGACTGCACAATGCCCATCTGCATCCGGCACTGGCACTGGTCTTCATCATCCCTTTTCTCCCCCATGCCAAGGCCGAACATAAACACCTCTTTGAAGCAGACCCTGGCGACCACTCAACACTTGCCAGGTTCGAGCATGAATGGAAAGTGTTCGTTGATTTCGGCCTGTTCATGTTCAGCCTGTCCAATGCCGGGGTGCAGTTTTCCAGCATGGGAACCGTCACCTTTCTGGTGCTGGCATCACTGCTGGCAGGAAAAACCTGTGGCATCTTCTGTTTCGGCTGGCTTGCCGCCAGATTAGGTTTTGGCCTGCCGCGCGGTATGAAGCAACTGGACTTGCTGATCGCCGGGGTCATTGCCGGGACCGGCTTCACTGTTGCCTTGTTTGTAGCCGGAGAGGCCTTCCGTGATCCGATGATCGCCGGTGCCGCCAAAATGGGGGCCATGCTGAGTATCATCGCAGCATTGGCAGCTCTTGTGCTGGGCAAGCTTGCCGGGGTAGAAAAGAAATTTTAAATCTGCAGTGCGACCACTACAGCATGGCTTTAACCAGAGAATTACCCAATCCGTCTGCGGTGGCATTCCTGAAACATATTTTGCTTGTCAGCCATTTTTTGCTGGCTCCGATGCAGCGGCTGGTTGTCGCTTGACAGCCTGCAACCAAGCAATCTATCGCCATTGCGTTGCATGTTGCCTCGCCCCGCCTCCCGGCTAACACTCGTAACCGGCTAATTTCATTAACCATAACAACCGATTCCAGCGGCATGGAAAGTGCTCGGTAACTCTGATTAAAGACGTCAGCATACTTAATGAAAGAAACGAGCAGAACCGATTTGACTTAGTAATTTCCTCTTGTAGACTTATCCAAATATCATTTCACTCATGGAGCAACTCTATGAAGCGTCTGGCAGGTATCGCCGCCCTTCTCGCCCTTCAGTTGCCGGTTTTAGCCGTAGCTGCCGACATCGGCGCCGATGGGACAACGATCATCAGGATAGAGGAGCGGAGCGTCCCCGGCTTTTCCAAGCAGACAGTCGTCCCGGCAACCCAGTATCTTGGTTTCGATGCCGAGGATATCCGGGTCAAAGGTCTCTCCTTGCACTTTTATGGCTGGGGACGCGTCGATCTGGCCGATGACAGCAGCGAAAGCACCAAACCCCGCTCGACCGACGGCAACTTCAGCTACGGCTACCTGCAGTACCGTTTCGACAAGGCCAATGCCGGGCTCAAGGCCGGGCGGTTCTTTGTCTATGAAGGGGTAGCTGCCGAACAGGTTGACGGCGTCTATGCTAGGACCGACCTGAACAAGGGGTTCACGGTGTCCGCATTCGGCGGTATCCCGGTCAAGCTGGACCGTGCCAGTTCGTCCAAGGGCAAGTACATCGGCGGCGGCCGGCTCGGCTACCGCTACGGGGGCATCCTTGACTTGGGCCTTTCAGGGCTCCTTGAAGGGGATTCCCCAACACCGTACGGTAAAGACAAGCGTCAGCTCGCAGGAGTGGATCTCTGGCTGTCGCCGCACCGGATGGTTGAACTCTCGGGCAGGAGCAGCTACAACGGCACTACCGAAGAGGTTGCCGAGCACAGCTACCTGCTGGCGCTCCGACCGCTCTCAGGGCTGACCGCTGCCGTCAGCTACACCGATATCCGCCTGAAAGACTATTTCACCTTTACCAATACCCCATCGTCACTGTTCAACCCGAACAACGATGAAAAATACCGCTCCCACGGGCTGACCGCCACCTACCGCATCACCCAGCTACCCTTCCCTGCGGAAGTTTCGCTCGACTACAAGCATTATAAACGGGACAGCAAAGGAAACTCCGACCGCTACGGCGGCGAACTCCGCCTGACTCCGGTCGAGAAACTCAGCACCGGTCTCGCCGTCGCCCGCATCGCTGCCGCCAACGGCATCATGTCCTACAGCGAGGTCCGCGCCTACGGCCTGTACTATACCGGCCGCTATAGCGTTAATCTCGATGCCATCGCCAACATCTATGACGAGAAAGTGTACGGCAAAAAGAACGCCTACGAGGTCACCGGCGGTTGTGGTTATCAGGTAACACCGGCTTTGCGGGTTTCGGGAGAGGCGACCTACGCCGACAACCCCTGGTATGATGGTGATGTCCGCGGGTTGCTCAGAGTTACCTATTCTTACAACAACAAAAAAGGAGCCGCACAATGAACCGTGTCACCTGGATTATCCCGGCGGCGCTCGGCTTCGGGATGCTGCTCATAACTGCTTGCAGCCAAATGCTTCCCGCATCGGGCAACCTCCCGTCGAGCCACCCCGAGGCGCTGCCGCAGGGACGGCCGATCTGCAGCGAATGCCATGAAACCACGCTGAAGGATTCGCAGAAGCCGTACACCGTCTTCGACCACACCCCGTCTTTTGTCAAGGACCACCGGTTTGCGGCCCAGGCCGAGGAACGGACCTGCGCCATCTGCCACAAGCAGTCGTTCTGCACCGACTGCCACGCAAATCACAACGAGATCAAGCCGTCGTTGAAGATGGGCGACCGGCCTGACCGTGACCTGGTCCACCGCGGGGATTACATGACCCGGCACAAATTCGAAGGCAAGCTCGATCCGGCAAGCTGCTACCGTTGCCATGGCCGGGCGAACAACGAGAAATGCGTGACCTGCCACAAGTAAAACGGTTTATTCAGGAGATATCGATGAGTATCCGCCAGATATACTTCATACTCACTGCAACCCTGTTGGCCTTAAGCCTCCAGGGTTGCGGCAGCTCAAACGACAAGGCCCCGAGCATCAGCGCTGCCGGAGCACACCCTGCAGACTGGTTCACCGGCCATCGGCAGGCCTACTTTGATGCCTATGCGCTGGATAAGGCGGCACAGTGCCGCGACTGTCACGGATCAGACCTTATGGGTGGCATTACCAAGGTCGGCTGCTCCACAACCAGCTGCCATGCCGGAGGCCACGCCCCAAGAGTCGTGCATTCCCTGCCGTTCAAGGCCGCCAGCCTCCACGGACCGGCAGCACTGGCGGATATTGCCGGTTGCGGGGCCTGCCACGCCACCAGCACCGCGCCAGTCAGCAACCCACGCTTCAACATCGCTATCGGCTCACTCACCAATGGCTGCGAAGAATGCCACAAGACCGGCACGGCCCACCCGCCGGTTGATCCGGCCAAGGTTTCCGGCTATCCAAGCAGTTGGAACAACCACGCGACAGCCGGCAATATCGCAAATTCCTGCACCCTCTGCCATGGCCTTGACTATAACGGCGGTAGCGGTCCATCCTGCCGGAATTGCCACAACGTATTGGGTGCTGCCATGCCTCCGGTAGCCGGCCAATGTATTTCTTGCCACGCCAAGCCGCCGGCAACCGGCGGCCATGCTGCCCATAATGCTGTTGCCAGCCTGCTGAATCTCTGTACTGCCTGTCATTTCGGTGCTGCAAATGGGACAGTTCGCCACGGTTCGCGCGGCTTCGCCAATGTCTCCACTGCGATTCCGGTAGGATTCAATGCCAAAACCGGTAGCGCAAGAGTAACGCCAACGCTTACCTGCCAGAATGTCAGCTGTCATGGCGGCGTCACCACACCGCCGTGGGCCACCGGCAGTATTAATGTGGCAACCCAGTGCGAACAGTGCCATATTAGCGGAACAGCCAGCCAGACTCCGCAGTACAACAGCTTCTGGTCAGGTGAACATGCCAAGCATGTGACTGAAATGCACCTGCCATGCACCGACTGTCACGACATGAGCGTTACCAACGGCAGTAACAGCCACTTCAGCAATATGGCAACCCCGGCCTTTGAACTCACCCCGGCGCTCACCATCAGAGGCCCGGTAAATTACAGTGGCGGCAGCTGCTCGCCAGGGAATAACCCGGCTCAATTCAGCATCGGAGTCTGTCATGGTTCCAAGAACTGGTAATAACGGAGGGATCGACCTATGATCGCCCGCTTCACCCTTAATATTATCCGGAGTATCGCACTCCTCGCTGCCTTTGCCGGGTCGTGCCTTGCGGCAGCCTCGCCCGCCGTGACCAATCTGCCGTTGGTGACCAGCCACATCAGCTCTCCGGTCAAGCTTGCCACCGACCAGTTCATGAACATCTACCTCACCGACCCGCGCGGCGGCGGCATCAACAAGTACGACCGGACCGGCAAATGGGTTGCCTCGATAGCGATCCCGACCCCACAGGGTATGGCGGTCACAGCAGGCGAGGACCTGGTCGTCAGCCAGAAGAACAAGGTCACGGTGTTTTCCAGTGCCGGCACGGCGCGGTTCACCCTGAAAGACAGCCAAGGTGCAACCTTTGTCTTCAAATATGCCAACGGCGTGGCGATTGATCCGGTAAACGGCACTATTTTCGTAACCGACAGCCTCGATGACTGCGTCCTGGTTTTTAACGCCCAAGGGCAGCCGGTGAATACCGGTGTTGCCGTCTCCGGCAAGCCGGCCAACAGTTTCGGCAGCAGCGGCAATGGTAGCGGCCAGTTTGCTACGCCTACCGGCATTGCCTTTGAAAAGAAATCCCGGCAGCTGGCAGTTGCTGATACCTTCAACGGCCGAGTCCAGTTTTTCGACCTTAGCTACGCCTACCAGAAAAGTATCGGCAGCCTCGGCTCCGGTCAACTGGCCTTCACCTCGCCTGAGGGGATCGCCTTTGAATACACCAAAGACGCCACCCAAAGCCTGTCCAGGATGTACCTGCTCGACTCGTTCCAGAGCCGGGTCCAGGTGATTGACCCGACAGGCAATGGCACCTTTCTCAAAGAGATCGGCGGCTACGGCAGGAACCCCGGCCAACTGAAGAACCCGTCCGACGTAATTTTCGATAACACCAATAACCGGCTTATTGTCGCCAACGGTCTCGGTTCGTTGACCGCCTATGCAGTTGACGGCGGCGCCACCCCCGGCAATGTCGATGTCACCCCGCCCAACCCGTTCACCATCACCCCGACCGCCGACTTTACCACCAACCAGAGCAGCTTCACCTTCTCCGGCACCGTGGAAAAAGGTGCTGTGGTGGCGGTATCTGCCAACACCGCGGCGGTCATCGGACCGGTTACCTATTCCTCCGCCAGCCCCACGGTCAACGTCTGGAGCGTCACTGTAAGCAGCATCGCCGCAGGCGCCAACATCTTTACCTTTAATGCCTACGACAGTGCCAACAACCCGGCCACCCTGACCCGGACCGTTACCTTCAGCGCGGCCAACGCCGTTGCCCTGACGCTCAATGCGGTAACATCACCGACCAACAACACGGCCCAGACACTGACAGGCACCATGGACAGCGGTGCAACAGTTGCAGTAACCGCCAATACCGCCGCGGTTATCGGTGCCACGAGCTATCCCACTGCCACCACTTGGAGCGTGCCGGTCACAGGCCTGGTAGCCGGTGCCAACAGCTTTACCATTGTCGGCTCGCTTGGGGGCAAAACCAGCTCAACCATTGCCGCCACCATCAATGCTGTGCTTACGCCACCTGACATGGATGTCTCGACGCTGGCCTCCGGCAGCACTACGGCCACCAAGCTGGTGACGGTCCGCGGCGCCGTGGTTATCGACGAAAACTTCGACAGAGTGACGGTAGCGGTAAATACTGTCAACAACGGTGCACCAGTGACTCTGACTCTGTCGGGTGGCACCTTTGCCCACCCGGTCATCCTTACTGCCGGAGCCAACACCATAGTTACCACGGTTTATGACAAGGCAGGTAACAGCGCCAGCGACAGCCGTACTATTAACTATGACCCGACAATCGCGCAAACGACCATAACGTCAACAGCTGCAACCAACGGCAGCGTTACCACAGCCGCGACCCTTGACTTTGCAGGCACTGCCCCGGCAGGCACTACCTCTGTGCAGATCAGCTACCTTGCCAGTGGCACCCCGACCACAGTGCCAGCAACGCTCGGCACAGGAACTTGGACCGCTACCGGCATCAACCTTGACAACGGTCTCAACACTATCCAGGCAACGGCCATGAACGGCGCAAGCCAGCTCAACAGCGCAGTCATGACCGTGACCAGGGTAGCAGCCGACAAACCTACGCTTACTGTCAGCAGTCCGGTAAATGATCTGACTACAGGAAGTACAGCTGTTACCGTAAGTGGCAGCGCCGGTGCGGCAGCCGTCTCCGCAGCTCTTGACGGCGCAGCCATCCCGGCAACCTTTGCTCCGGGCGCCCCAGGCACCTTCACCCTCAGCCAGAGCGGCCTGGGCGACGGAACCCATCTGGTTGCCATTACCGCGACCGACGCCTTTGGCAACAGCGTAACTTCTTATCGGAGCATCTGGATCAAAACCTCTCCTCCGGCAGACTTCACCCTCAATTCATTCACCGGCCAGACCACCACCCTGAGCGGCCAGTTTGCACCAGGCTCAACGGTCTACATCAGAGATGCCAACGCTAACAACCTGGTACCGCCGCAGATCGTTGGCGCGACCGGCACCTGGGCGATTACCCTTTCGACCCCTTATGACCCGGCGACCATGAACCTGTTCGGCCTCGATCCGGCCGGGAACAGCACCCGCAACGGTCGCCTGGCGAACGACAACAGTCCGCCAGACATTACTGACGTTATTAGAGCTATGAGAATGTCTGTAGGGATAAATCAAGCTACGCCAACAGATCTCCTGCGAGGCGATGTAGCTCCGCCATCCAGACCGGATGGAAAGATCAACATTTTCGATGTTGTCGTAATATTGGAAACAATCTTAGGGTTGTAAAAGGATCATTGAATACTACTTTAAAGGACCAAAAATGATAAACCGACCAATCTATTTATTTTTATCCCTTCTGGCTTTTGCAATAGCAGGTTGTGGTGGCAGTGCGTCATCTTCCACACCGATAACTTCCCACACGGCCGTTACCTACTCGATAACGCCGCTGTTCAACAACACGACAACCGTCAGGGGCATTACCGTTACTGCAACCTTGCCGTCTGGCGTATTTCCGATTCTCTCGTCCAACACCACCCTGAAAACCGGTGCCACTTCACTTACCGGCCTAAATGGGACCTCAATTTTTACAGGCAGCTATAATTCATTAACTAACCAAGTGGTGTTCGACGCAGTAAACATCAACGGTATCTCCGGCAATTTCGCCAGGCTGACCTATACGGCCAATCCTGGGATTTCCCCAGTCAAAAACGATTTCTCCAGCTTCAGTTATCTGGTAAGCGGTCCTGGCGGAAGCGACTTGACAACCCGGGTCACCAAAGACGTGAACTTGACACCTTATTGAAAATCAGTCTGCAGCATCTCTCGGCCACAGCTTTGAGGAGCCTCACATGAAACAATATTTGCAAATCTACATAGCCACTGCCGTTCTGACACTGGTCGTTTCAGGCAGCAGCGGGACATCCACGGCAGCAGTCGTACCGGATGCCCCCCACAGCACAGCCAGCGGCTTTTCCTGTATTGCCTGCCATGCGAGTCATCCTGCGCTCGGCGGGACCGGCTACAACAATATCTGCCTCAACTGCCACCGGCCCGGCTTCCCCAAGGGGGGGGGCAAGCCGTTTACCGAAGCGGATATGGCGAACCCTTTCGGGTCCTACACAGCTACCCGCAACGGCACGGTCTACCAGACATCCCATATGTGGCAAGGCCCGGAGAATGTCCCTGCAGCCGGAGCCCAGGCCCCGCTGAACAGCGAGTTGAACAAGGCGACCATTGCCGGCTCAATCTCTTGTGTCAGGTGCCATAACCAGCACAGCAACAGCAACGGCAAATTCCTGAGAATAGCCAACGACCAGGACCAGCTCTGCCTCGACTGCCACCGTTCGAGGAACACTGCTGACCACAAGCTGGGCACCCACCCGGTCGGAATTGACTATGCAGCCCGTACTACAGGCAATCCGAAGTTCAAGGGCTTTTCCAGCAGCAGCGGCCTCAAGTTGATTAACGGCAAGATCCTCTGCAGTTCCTGCCACGGCGTTCACTATTCCGACTCCCGGGCCGGGACTACCAAAACAGCAGCAGCCTACAACAACCTGTCAACCGGAGACGGCAACCTGCTGCGTACAACGCTTCGCGGGGTGCAACCCAACGATCCCAATCTCTGCACCACTTGCCATATCGGCAAATTCAGCCATAACAAACGGGGCCAGAACGTCCAGTGCGGCGACTGCCACGGTGGCCATGTCGATCTCGGCGACGGTACAACCCCGAACGTCCGGCTGGTAAACCGGCAGATGCGCTTCTCTTCAACGCTCCGGTCAGCCAAAAACAAACCGGTATTTTTCCAGTCAACCGCGGTCAGAAACTACAAGGATGCTAATGGCAACGGCGTTTGCCAGTCATGCCACGACATCCCGCTCGGTGCCGGCTTCCAGTCCTTCCACAATGTGGCCGACACCACCGGCTGCACCAACTGCCATACTCACGACAACCCGCTCGGCACTTATTCGGTAGACCCTAATAAGGCGTGCAACGCCTGTCATGGCTATCCACCCCGGGCCAACACTGCCGGTGGACCTGACGGCTATGCCGCAGGGTCGCCATTCACCACCGAAGCGGTCAGCGGCCACGCCACCCACGCCTTTACCCCTTACCAGAAGGCGTGCTCGGAGTGCCACAACGGCAATGACCATGCTACCGGCACCTATCAGGATGTCTTCAAGGTCACTGCCGGCTCGGTTGCCGCCACCGGCGGCCTGACCCCGATCTACACAGCGGGCACCTTCACCTGCGCCAATGTATATTGTCACAGTAACGGCGCACCACGTACCGGCATTACCGTCAATGCCCCAACACCGGCGACCATTCCGGCCTGGAACAACGGCAATGGCGTCATCACCGGCCAGGCCAACGCCACCCGCTGCAACTTCTGCCATAGCGTGCCGGTTGCCAGCAACAGCCACACCAAACATATCGATGCGGCCGGTTACGCCATCGCCTGCGCCGTCTGCCATTCGGCAACCGTCACCGGCGCCACTTTCGCCGCCACCACGATCAGCAACCAGAGCAACCATGCCAACGGGATCAAGAACGTTGCTTTCGGAGCACCGGCAACCGGCGGTAGCTGGACAGCCGGCACCGCGGCCTGCACCAATGTCTACTGCCATAGCACGGTCCAGGGTGCCGGCGGCATAGGTGCCCCGACATTCAGCTCTCCTCATTGGGGACTCGACAATGGCGCAGTCGGTTGCGGGTCGTGCCATGTCAATATGGCAACTGACACCACAGGCACCGGCAGTCACAAGACCCATGCCCAGGCGCCATACAGCTACGCCTGCGGCGTTTGCCATTCCGGCTATACTAATGCGGCAGTGGTTACTGCGACCCATGTGAACAACGCCATCAATCTCTCATTCGCGGCACCGGCAAGCAACGGCGGCACCACGCCTTCCTACTACGGCGGCAATACCAAGGCGCCCGGCAGCGGCTACCAGCAGTGCCAGAACGTTTACTGCCACAGCACGGTGCAAAACGCGACGACCGGCGCCGCAACCGGCATTACCTATAAGAACCCGGTTTGGGGCAATGCTGCTTCCGTGGGCACTTGCGGCGGCTGCCATGTGAACATGGCCACCGACACCACCGGTACCGGCAGCCACTCTAAACATGCCAGGGTTTACGCCATTGCCTGCAGCACCTGCCACTTCGGGGCCGGCAAAGACCCCAATACCGGGGTTGCCAGCGCCCTGCACGCCGACGGCACCATTGAAATTGCGTTCAACGGCGCCATAACAACCGGCACCGTCTATTCGCAGGGGAGCAACTCCCCAGGCAGCGGTTACGGCACCTGCAGCACATCTTACTGCCACAGTGACTCCCGTGGCACAACCCAGACAATTACCTGGGGCACAACCCTCAGTTGCGGCAGCTGCCACCTGGATATGTCATCCAACGCCGGTGCGACCGGCAAGCATGTGAAGCATGCCCAAGCTACTGCCGGTAACGCCGGCTACAGCTGCGCCATCTGTCACGGCAGCGGCTATGCGGCAACAGCCACCCCCACCGGCAGCGGTTCCTCGCACGTCAACCAGCTGGTCAATATCGCTTTCACCACCCCTGCAGCTACCGGCGCCTATTCCGGCGGGGCGGCAGTCACCCCCAACAGCGCCTACGGCACCTGCTCCAATGTCTACTGCCACAGCGACGTGCAAGGAGCAGGCGGTACCGGTGCGGTAACTTACAAACCGGCAATTTCCTGGACAACAGCAACCGCAGCGCTGAACTGCGCCGGTTGCCATAAAGATATGGACCTTGATGCAACAGCAACCGGGAGCCATGCCATGCATACCCAGACATCGTTAAATGCCTCCTGCGATGTCTGTCATGGCGCAGGATTCGGTAATGCAGCGGTCATCTACCCGACCCATGCCAACGGCCAGATCAACCTCGCCTTTACCGGGACCCACGCCACTGGCACCACATTCAGCAAAGGAAGCGCCTTCAATCCAGGCGCAGCTTACGGCACCTGCTCCACCAGCAAGTGCCACGGACGCAATGCGCCGGTCTGGGGAGCCAATACCGTTACCGGTGAATGCGACAAATGCCACAGCAATAGTTCATTCAATCCATTTACCGATACGGGGCGGTCAACGACCAGCGCCATCGCCACAGTCCACACCGCTCACCTCAATGCTGTCAGCGGCTACACCGATGCGGTCCCTTGTGCCCGGTGCCATGGCGCCACGACGCTCAACGATGCCACGCACATGAACGGCACCGCCGATATCACCTTCAGTGGCCTGGCCGTGGCCAAGGCCTCGCCGGCAGCATTCGTTGCTGGTTCCCACAGCTGTACCAATACTTACTGCCATGGTTTTACCGAGGTTGGCGGCACCGGCACCAACCCGGTCTGGACCGATACTACCTACCTGACCGGCACGCCGAGCAACACCGGCGACTGCGCCAAGTGTCACGGCTTCCCACCCAACACTTCTGGGCACACCGCTATTACTAGGCCTACCGCCTTAAACGTCTGCAACGGCTGCCATGACCATGTGAATCTTGACGGGACTTTTACTGTAGGTGCGAACCGGACGAAGCATATCAATGGCCAGCTCGATGGTGGCGAATCAGCAGGTAAAATAGCTTGCGTCGGCTGCCACGCCTTCGCCAATACCATGAAAACCGACACAACCACCTATCACCACCTTATCGACACAGCCAACACTACTTATACCAATTCGGACTACACCCAGACCAACAGCTGCCTCCAGTGCCATGTCGATCACGATATTTTCAGCCCTATCTATAACAAGGCCAACCCCAGTGTTGCCCTTGGCCGTGGCGGTAACCTCAGAAAAACATTCAATATCCTTACCCCCGGAATTGACCAGACTGCCGGAGCTGATAATTCCGACTACAACGCCACCGGCGGTGTCTGTCTCGGCTGCCACAGTAACGCCTCGGGAATTGTAAAGAGTATCACTCAAAAGACCGACGGCTCAACGATAACCGCTGTTGTCACCAAAGCCAATTATGATCTGACTGCCCACAACTATGAGACAACGTCGACGTTCTCCGACAGTTCGCAGTTCCGGGCCAACTGCTCGAAGTGCCATAATGCTTCGAGTGGAGAGACGTCGCTGTTCCAGTCTAGCAGCAACAAGTTCGCCATCCATGCCAGCGCCGACGGCCGCCTGTCGGCAGCTATGGGGGCAACACTCACTGATTTCATGGAAGAAAAGTTCTGTTACCGCTGCCACAGCACGTCAACAGACGTCATCGGTGGCACGGCCAAGACGGTCGCCAACAATGCCAAGGACTGGTATGGTGCCAAGGCAATGTCGGCAGCGGCTATCGATACCTTTGACTCCTTCTATACCACCCCGACCACTACTCCTGTTGCCAAGAGTTTCGGCCACAGGGTAGACAGTTACAGCGGCAAGCACCGACCATCACCCAAAGACGAAACGCCGACTTACATCAATGCCAACAAGCACATTGAATGCGCCGATTGCCACAACACCCATGCGGCTAAAACCGGCAATCACACTGCCGGCTCAGCAACACTGGCCGGGGTAGTGACCGGTGCAACCGGGGTAGCCACCCCGGCGTGGCCCGCCAAATGGACCGCCGCCGCCAGCACCGCCTATTACACCGGCGCAAATGCCGCCAATGCTTATCCGGTAGCAACCACCGAATGGCAGATCTGCTTCAAGTGCCACTCCAACGCCAACAGCAATGTGACAACAACTTGGGGCGGTACCGGAGCCTTAGCATGGACCGATCTCGGCTTGGAGTTCAACCCTAATAATGAGTCATACCACCCGGTCATTCAAGCCCTCCCTGCGGCGAGACAGCTTGTCGCAGGATCACTTACCGGTGGATGGGCATCTGGTTCAATTATGACTTGCTCTGACTGCCACGGGACTGATTCAGCCACATCCAAAGGCCCTCATGGATCTTCGGTCAGATGGATGCTCAACCCCAACACCACTGGCACCAAATACTATAACTGGCCCTATACAACCGCTGATGGGAATGGTACATCAACAGGCGGGACAGGAACTTTGTTAACCGGCACAGGAAGTGCTACTGTGCCAACCAACAACTTCTGCTTCAGCTGCCATCTCTGGGCTGGTGGAGGCGCTGCCCACACCCAAAGGGGCAACTCTCACGCCAAAGCATGCGTAGGCTGCCATATCCGTGTGCCTCACGGAGGTAGGGCACTCAGGCTCCTTACTGGTCCAGCAGCTCCCGGCCGTTACAAGCCTGATGGCAATAATGGCGGAACCATCTACATGAATGGTGGAAGCAGGCCCGCTGCCGGAAATAATATGGGGCAGAGCAACTGCCAGTCGTCTACTGGCTGTACTGAACATAGTGCATCAGGTACTCTTTTAGGCTGGTAGGTATTACCCCCCGCCGGAGCCTTTCCGGCGGGGGTTTTCTTTTCTGCTTAAATTGAATCCCATCTTCCAATGTGGTAAAGTCCGTCACATGAACAATAGATTTCTCAGGCTGCTCCTGACATTATTCATTTGCGGTATAACGGCCTGCGCCCCAACTGGCAGCAAGGACAAACCGATCAAAGCTGCAATCATGCGCTACAACCAGCTGCTGGCCGACGGCTACCGCTCCATGAACATGAACCCTTTGCAAGAGGTAGCAACCGTTGATCAGGCGACCAAGCTCTATCACCACATGGCGGCGCTTGGCGAGGGCAAGCTCAGGATGGACTCGTCACTCAAAGGGATAGCCTTTGTCAAGATCGACCAACCGAAACCCGCTGAGGCAACGGTGCAGACCAAGGAGACATGGAACTTCACGCATATAAACATCACCACGGGCAAGAAATTCGCCGAGGAACATGGGTTCATCTACGAGATGAAGTACAGTATGAAGCAGGATGGCAACCGCTGGCTCATCACCAACGTCGACACCATTTCCGGCACCAGTACCAATACGGTAATCCCCTGGCCCAAGGCAGACAGATCGCCTCTCCAGCATGCTGGCGGCAACAGATAGCATGATGACCCGCGGCAAAAGGTTTTTCCTCTCGCGCACGACTATCCTGACCCTTATTGTGCTGGTGCTAGCAGCCGTTACTGTCGGGGCTCTAGTTCCGCAGGCATTCATCACCGAAAAACCACAGCTCGACACATGGCACTCCAGCCACCCTGCCCTGGCTCCGCTTGCCGAGCTGCTGGGACTGTTCCATATCTATACGACTCCGGGGTTTGCCCTGCTGTTGCTCCTGGTCAGCATCTCTCTCGGACTCTCCACCTTTGAGCAGGGTAAGTCTGCCTGGAGAAGGACATTTACCGCTCCATCCCCTACTGATGCGGTCGGCACATATCAACTCTCCCTGACAACTGCTGCCGGAATCCTCAGAAAGAACGGTTATCGGCAACTATCAGCAACATCACACCGGTTTGTAAAACACCCCTGGGGCTACTGGGGCGCCTTTTCCCTGCATCTGGGGATGCTGGTCTGCATTGCCGCATCGCTGCTCATTACAGTTACCCAGCAACGTGGCAGTATCGACCTGTTGCAGGATGAAACCCACCTCCCCGGCGCACCCTGGCTGAGCGAGGAAATGGGGCTGCTGGCAGGCACGCTGATCCTCCCGGAGTCAATACGGTTCGACCGGCTGAGGCTCAGCTACAGCAGGGACAGCGTCAGCAGTGTGGAGTCGGATATCTTCTTCGGTAACGATCCGGCGACCGGCGCCGCCGCTAAGACGGCAATCAATGCCCCCCTTTACCGCAACGGCCTGACCATCTACCAGGGGAACGAGTACGGACAGTCGTTCCTTGTTGCCATAGACCCGCAGAGCAGCACTCAGCCTCCGGTAGCGTATTCGATACGCTTTCCTGCGCGGCTTGTCGAAGCAGGCTATAACGAGTTCAAGATGCCGGGAGATACCCGGTTGTTACAGGTGAAATATTTCCCGTTCGCCAAAGGGAAACCACTCAAGCACGAGGAAATGCCGTTGACGCTGCGTCTGGTGGAGAACGGCAGGGAAAGCGCCCGCTTGACCCTGCGCCAGGGCGAAAGTGGCATGCTTGGTGGCAAGGAGGTGAGACTCCTTGAGGTCCGTGACTGGACGCGGCTGATCTTCGTCAGGCTGTACGGTATCGAGGGGGTCTTTGCCGGTTTCCTGCTGATCGTCCTTGGGGCGGCCCTTATTTATTGCCTGCCGCCGCGTGAGGCCTGGCTGGAAGAGAACGAGGGGAAAATTCGCTTTTCCTGGCGTTCTGCGCGTTTTGCAAAACTGTACCGGGAGGAACTGGAAATTTTGACCGATAGTATGGAAAAAGAGAGGTAACCGCTTAATGGACAAGCAGACGGCAATATATGTAACACTAAACTGGATAGCGGTCTTTCTCTATGTTGTTGCAACAACTGCCAATGTTGCGGGGATTATCTTCAGCAAGCGGACGCTGGAGCAGAGAAGCTACTGGCCGGCTGCTGCTGCCCTTGTCGTGCACGGCGCCGCAATCGGTCATTGGTGGCGCATCGTCGGTCATGGCCCGTACATGGCTCCCAGCGAGGTGCTCTCATCGGATGCCTGGGTCACCATGGCGGCATTCATGGTTTTCATCCGGATCTACCCTAGAATCAGGCCTGCCAGCATCCTGGTGTTCCCGGCAACCTTCCTGATGCTGGCTCTGGCCAACATGTACAACCCCGGCATCAGATCGCTGCCCACCACTTTCGGCTCTGTTTGGCTGATCTTTCACATCGCCTTTTACAAGATCGCGCTGGCGACCCTGGTTATAGCTTTTGCCTTTTCCGTTTTTGTGCTGCTGAAGCAGCGGCAGTGCCAGGCGGAATGGCTCAACAAGCTGCCGGACACCAACACCGTGGACCTGTATGCTTACCGCTTTGCCGGGTTCGGCTTCATCTTCTGGGCAATAGCCATGCTGGCAGGTTCAATCTGGGCCTATCGTTCCTGGGGGAGATACTGGGGATGGGACCCGGTGGAGACCTGGTCATTGCTAACCTGGCTCCTCTTCGGGGTATATCTGCATCTGCGGCATTTCTTCAGATGGGATGGGCAACGGGCCGCATGGTTCTATATCGCCTGCTTCCTCATCTCGCTCGTATCGATCTTCATTACCTCGCACATGGGCAGCTCCATCCATGCGGAGTACTTCAAGTAGCTCAAGGAATAGGCGCCAGGACGTCCGAGTGAGCTCCGCCTGAAGCCTTGACCGACCGGATAAGATTCCTGACCTCTTCAGGCATCTGTTTCCCCTCTTTCATGGCAGCCTTCATCTGATCGGCAAGGTACGAGTGATTGATCAGCAGATCCAGAACTGACAGCATGAACTCCTGCTTCCAGGACGACAGAGTATGGAGGTTCTGGAACTTGTGCATGAAAAATTTCTGTGACGCCCGCCCCAGCTCCTTCTCCAACTGTTCCAGAGTCATATTCCGCGGCTTCAGCACCGGCTCCACCAGATTGTATTTCCGGTAGTCCTTGGTGGCGACATGCGGCTCCAGTTCCGGGTACAACTCGGAATATGGCCAGGGGGCGATCGCCAGGAAGAACCCCATGTCAGGGTTGTAATGCTTTGCCAGTTCCACGGTCTCGGCGATCGACTCCGGGGTGTCGTCCGGCATTCCAAGGACAAAGGAGGTCTCGGAGACTATGTCCGCCTGGTTTATCAGGTCTATGGCCTGTTTGGACTGCTCAACCTTGGTGTCTTTCTTGAACAAGTCCAGCGTCTCCTGGCTCCCGGCCTCTACCCCGACATAGATATGCTCGACTCCGGCGATACGGTATTTATCCATGATGTCGGCATCGCGCAGGATATCGTCAACCCTGGTCTCAAGCAGCAGTTTTACCGGCACCCGCCGTTCGATCATCAGATCCAGGATCTTTAACCAGCGGACACGATCAAAGGTGGGAATCTCATCGGACAGCATGGCCACTTCCACCCCATATTGGCCATGAAGCAGCTCCAGTTCGGCAATGAAATTCTCCGGGGAACGGGCACGCCAGGAACGTGACCAAAAGAGCTGCTGGGAACAGAATGAGCACTGCTGCTGGCAGCCGCGGGATGACGACACAATTGCCAACCGGGCATCTTTCTTGGCCCGGTAGCGATAAATGGGCCATTCCACAAGATCCCACGCGGTGGGGAGTGCATCAAGATCATGGATATATGGCCGTTGCGGGGCAATGCAAACCTCGCCGGCACGTTGAAAGACAACACCGGCAACCTTTGCCGGATCATCGCCGGCATTCAGGCAGTGCAACAGTTCGGGCAGGGTCTCCTCTCCTTCGCCCCTCACGATGTAGTCAACCTTGGTGCCATGCTGTTTCAGCACCTCTTCATACATGAACGTTGCGTGGACATTACCGAGGACGGTGACAATACGGGGATCGATCTCTTTGGCAAAACCGCAGAGTTTGATGGCGTCCATGACCGAAGCGGTATAAGCGGTAGTTGCCACAACGTCCGGCCGGAACGCCTCGATCCTCCGACGGATATCGGGCCATTCATGCCAGAGTGACATGGCGTCGTAATAGTCCACCTCATAGCCTGCAGCCCTCAGGGAGCCGGCAATGTAGACAAAACCGACATTGAGCCAGGTGCCGGCCGATTCGACCACCCCGGAGTGGTAAGGAGGAGTGATAAGTGCAATTTTCCTGATCTTCATGGATTGCCCGATCAATATGTATTTACAAAAGTATAGCGGGTTAACGGCCAGCTTCAAGGGCAACAGGCCTTAATAAAAAAGCCCCGCTCTCGATCAGGCGGGGCTTTCAGCACTATAACCGTCACTGTCACTGTTTCTTCAACAGCTCCCGGCCAAACGGTGAAATCTCCCTGAGCCGCTGAATGATCGGCGGCAGTTCCTTGATCACCGCATTGATCTCTTCGTCGGTTGTGAAACGTGACAGCGAAAAGCGGATGGAGCCGTGGGCGCAGGTGAACGGTACCCCCATTGCCCGGAGGACATGGGACGGCTCAAGCGAACCGGAGGTGCAGGCGCTGCCGGAAGATGCGCAAATCCCTTTTTCCGAGAGCAGCAGCAGGATCGCCTCGCCTTCAACAAATTCAAAGGCTATGGATAGCGTGTTGGGGAGCCGCTCCGCGCCGCCACCATTGATCCGGGATGCCGGAATGATGGCCATCAGTTCGCGTTCCAGGCGGTCACGCATTCCCTTGACCCTGGTGTTTTCGTCATCGAGATGCTGACCGGCAAGCTCGCACGCCTTGCCAAGGGCAATGACCGATGAGGTCGCTTCGGTACCGGCCCTGCGGCTCTTCTCCTGGTGACCGCCGACCATGAACGGCCGGAACGGGACCCCTTTACGAAGATAGAGGGCGCCGATCCCCTTTGGGGCATGGAGCTTGTGGCCAGACAGGGCTAACATGTCGATGGTGGAGGATGCCATGTTCAGAGGGATTTTGCCTACCGCCTGAACCGCATCGGTATGAAACAGCGCCCCCTTCTCTTTCACAATCTGCCCGATCTCTTCTATCGGGAACACCACGCCGGTCTCGTTGTTGGCATACATGATCGACACTATGGCAGTATCTTCATCGACGACCTTGCGCAGTTCATCAAGGTCCAGCCTCCCCGCGCCATCGACATTCAGCTCGGTGACCCGATAGCCATGCTTGGTCAGGTTGCGGCAGAGAGTGAGCACTGCCGGGTGCTCGACCCGGGTGGTGATGATATGCCGGCGATTGGGAAAGACCTCAATGGCAGAGCGGATTGCGGTATTGTCGCTCTCAGTGCCGCAGGCAGTAAAGATGATTTCAGAAGGATCGGCGCCCAACAGGGCAGCGACCCGTGACCGGGCCTCATCGACTTTTTTCTGGACCTGGCCGCCGAAGAAATGCATGGAACTCGGGTTGCCGTACAGTTCGCAGAAGTAGGGACGCATCTCCTCGAAGACTGCCTCGTCTACCTTGGTTGTCGCATTGTTGTCGAGGTAAATCTCCTTCATTGCTGGACCTCCTCGACAACGATGTCGTCACTGACGAGGTCGCGCAGTTTCTGTTCGACAAATTTGGCAGTATAACCGGATGACGCGCAACCGGCGCATGCCTTGCGAAAGGCAATCTGCACCGTTGCGCCGGCGATATCGATCAGTTCAAGATCGCCGCCGTCCGACCAGAGTTGCGGTCTGATCTCATTTTCCAGGACCTCCTGGATCAGCTGCATCTTACGCAGGTTGGTCAGTTTCTCCGGCCTTTTGGGTGCATCCTGCTTCTGTTCGCCAAGGACTTCGGCGATAAGCTCCTTGATCTTGGGGATGCAGCCGCCGCATGCTCCGCCGGCCTTGGTGAAATGGGTCACCTGTTCTGCGGTGTGGAGCCGGTTCTGGGCTATGACTTTTTTGAGAAAGCCGTCGGTAAGGCCAAAACACTTGCAGACGATTTCGCCTTCCTGCTCCTGGTCATGGCCATGGTCGTGATGGACCGGGAGAGGCCCTCCGCGGTACTTGGCGATGGCGACTTCCAGTGCCTCCTGGCCCATAACCGAGCAGTGCATTTTTTCTTCGGGAAGTCCGCCGAGAAAATCGGCGATCTCCTGGTTGGTCACTCCCAGCGCCTCATCCAGCGTCTTACCCTTGATCATCTCGGTCAGGGCCGATGACGAGGCGATGGCGCTGCCGCAGCCGAATGTCTGGAATTTGGCGTCAACAATGCGTTCCTTATTATCATCAAGCTTTATGAAGAGCTTCAGGGCATCACCGCAGGCAAGGCTGCCTACTTCGCCCACAGCATCAGCGTCAGCTATATCCCCGACATTGCGGGGATTGAGAAAATGCTCTTTTACTTTATCGGTGTAATCCCACATGAACCGGCCTCCAGTTTTTTATTTCAGTATAACCATTCAACAGGACAAATCAAGTCCTATTTACCAAGTATAAACTCACGACCAGCTGACATGACAGTATTCAGGCGGTCATCAGAAGATGCCTCGCCATAAAGGCGCACCACAGGCTCGGTACCTGACTTGCGGAACAGCAGCCAACTGCCGTCTTCCAGGATCAGTTTCACGCCGTCAATGGTGACCACATCTTTGACTTTGGCCCCGGCGATCTCGGCAGGAACGCTGGCCACTTTCCCCTTGTAGGCTGCCTCAAGCTGCGGAGAGAGTTTGATGTTGTCGCGTCTGGTCAGGTAGCAGCCAACCTTTGCATAAAGCTCTTGCAACAGTTGTGAGACGCTTTTCCCTTCCCGGGCAACCATCTCGGCAACCAGGAAACAGGCGAGAATGCCGTCTTTTTCCGGGACATGCCCCTTGATCGAGAGGCCGGCGCTCTCCTCGCCACCAATGATGATCTTGTCCTGGCTGATCAGTTCGCCGATATATTTGAAGCCAACCGGTGTCTCATAAAGTTGAATGCCGTGATGCCGAGCCACTGCATCGATAAGGTGGGAGGTGGCAACGCTTCTGGCTACGCCGCCGGTCATTTTTTTCACCCTGACCAGATAATCGAGCAGCAGGGCAATGATGTAGTTCGGCTCTATGTATGTGCCATCCTCGTCAATAATGCCGAAGCGGTCGGCATCACCATCAGTGGCTAGGCCAAGGCGAATTGAAGGGTCTTTCCTGACCAGGGAGATGAAATCCTGAATGTTCTTCTCGGCAGGCTCAGGCGCAAAGCCACCGAAATACGGGTCGCGATGGGCATTGATCTGGTGAAACTTCATGCCCCGCTTCATCAGCGGCTCATCAAGATAGCCGCGAGCCGTGCCATATAGTGGATTCAGCGCCACCCCACCCAAACTGGCGACAGCATCGAAGTCGATCTTAGTGGAGAGATCATCCAGATAAGCGGGACGACAATCAATCTCCTCGCACAGCCCGTCTTTTTTGGCATTGTCCAGAAACCGTTCCTTGTAACAGAATTCGCCCAGCATCTCGTTGGCACGGCGCTCGATATCCCCGGTGGTTTCAGGAAGAGCGGGCCCACCCCAGGCAGGAGAGAATTTGATGCCGTTGTACTCTGGTGGATTATGGCTGGCAGTGAAGTTGATCGCTCCCGCTGTTTTGCGGCGGAGAATCTCAAAAGAGATGACTGGAGTCGGGGTGTCGCGATTGCACAAATAAACCTTTATCCCGGCGCCGGCAAGTACCTGTGCCGATTCACGGACAAACCGTTCACCCATGAACCGGGAATCGCAGCCGACTATAAGCCCTTTGCCGCTCTCCCCTGATGCGATCAGGTGATCGGCTATCGCCTGCGTAACCACCCTGACGTTCTCAAAAATAAAGTCCTCACAGAGTATGCCGCGCCATCCAGAGGTGCCGAACGTGATCCGATTCATATTCCCTCCCGTAAAAGCTGTTTCACAGCCAAATAACAGATGCTCAAAGGTTAATACACACCCCTAGGTGAGTCAAGGGAAACCATGGAAACTAAAGATAGAGTTGGGGGATTTTTCCGGTTGACTTAATTGAAGCAAACTTGGTAAATTAGGCTTTACGCTTGAATCAGCAGAACGGGAAAGAGGAGGAGAATCATGCAGTGTCAAACCGTGCTTCGCGGTACAGAGTGTACATTCTGGGGGAATCAGGGGTGTGTGTTCTCCGCTGGCTCGTGCCAGGTAATTGTGGAGAACTGCGAAGGATGTGAAAGAGTTACAGAAGGCTCAATCGGCCAGGTCTGTACCGCATATCCAGCACCAGCCAAAAAATGGGCTGACGGCATATGCAATTTCGCCACACACGTTAAGGTAGAGATCAAGAGCGAAGAGCTCAAAATCAACCCTCTCAAGGCATCCAAAAAAGCTGCCGGCGGGAAGAAGAAGTAACTCTCAAGGAGACAATTGTCTCCGTAAGTACCAGGGGGCCTCAGTTGGCCCCCTTTTTTTATGGGGAACTCAATGGCTTTTGACACCCTCACCTGCCCCCAATGCGGGCAACAGGTCAAGTCGTACCGCAACCCGCTGCCAACGGTAGACATAATTATCGAGATAGACGAGGGAATTGTCCTGATCGAGCGAAAAAACGAGCCGTTTGGCTGGGCGCTACCCGGTGGGTTCGTTGACTATGGCGAATCTCTTGAAACTGCGGCAATAAGGGAGGCCAGGGAGGAGACATCTCTGGAGGTTTCAGACTTGCATCTGCTTGGCTGTTATTCCGATCCGACCAGAGATCAGCGTTTTCATACGATATCAACGGTTTTTATCGGTAAAGGCTCTGGAACACCAAAAGCAGCGGATGACGCCATAAACCTTGCCGTCTTTCCTTTGGCAGCCCTGCCAACAGCTCTTTGTTTCGACCATGCCCAGATCCTGACTGATTATGCCAGGCTGCGCAAATAACCCCTAGGCCGCCGTTTCCGGGTTCCGGATCTGCTTGCCGCGCATAAACTCGGTAACCTTCTCAGGGGGCATTGGCCGACTGAAATAATAACCCTGCATTTCGTCACACAGCTTTTCCTTCAAAAATTCCAGCTGCCCCTTGGTCTCGACCCCTTCGGCAATCACTCTCAGATTAAGACTGCTCCCCATGGCGATGATAGCGGTGGCAATGGCAGCATCCGTTGCACTTGACTCAACTTCACTGACAAAGGTCTTGTCGATTTTCAGGGTATTGACCGAAAACCGCTTCAGATGCGATAGCGATGAATAGCCAGTGCCGAAATCGTCAATTGAAATATGAATTCCCAGATCTCTGAGTTTATTCAGCATGCTAATGGTGAAATCAGGATTCTGCATGATCACGGTCTCGGTTATCTCGAACTCCAGACATTCAGGATCAAGGCCGGTATCAGTTAAAGATTCCTCTACAAATTCAAGGAAGTTCTGTTGCTGCAGTTGATAGCCTGACAGATTGATTGCTATTCTCAGATTTGAAAGGCCCTCTTTCTGCCACACGACATTCTGGGCGCAAACGTGGCGAATCACCCATTCGCCAATAGGGATGATCAGCCCAGTTTCTTCTGCAAGGGGAATGAATTCTGCTGGAGATAGCAGCCCCAAATCAGGGTGATTCCAGCGCAGCAACGCCTCAAACGCAGTAATGTCACCGCTTGAGATATCTACCTTAGGCTGATAATGCAGCAGGAACTCGTTACCTTCCAACGCCTTTCTCAGGCTGTTTTCCAGCACAAACCGCTTGTGCGCGTGCTCGTCCATGTTGGGCTCATAGAATCTATAGGCGTTACAGCCGTCTGATTTGGAAGCATACATGGCGATGTCGGCCTTCTTGATCAGATTGTCAACATCCTCATCGTCTCTTGGATACAGGCTGATTCCGATGCTCGTTGTAATGAAAAGCTCGTGAGCATCTATTATATGCGGCGCTGACAGAGCAACAAGAATTTTTGAGGCAATCTTTTCTGCATCCGACGGTTCGCGGAGATTGACCAGGATGACAACGAATTCATCCCCCCCGATCCTGGCAGCAGTATCGACCTCCCTGACACAAGAAGAAAGCCGCTTTGCTACCGATTGCAGCAGCCTGTCTCCAACCGGATGGCCAAGGGTGTCATTGATGATCTTAAAGCGATCAAGATCCAGAAAGATGACCGCCATTGTCCCGCCTTCACGATGGGCATAAGCCCGTGCCTGCTTGAGACGGTCATAAAGCAAGACCCTGTTCGGCAACTCGGTCAGGGCATCATAATGGGCAAGCTGATAGAGCTGCTGCTGCGCCAATCTCCTCTCAGAGATATCACGGCATATCCACCAGACTGCTACAGGCCGGTTATCGCGAAAACTGCAGGTGAAACTCCCCTCAACCGGAATGATTTTGCCATCCTTGGTTATAAGGTCGGTTTCAATTATTTCTGAATAACCATGCTTGAGAGCATGCCCCACTGCTGCATTGTATGCCCTGAGCCCTGCAGACGAGATCGAGCCGGAGACCTGCAGCTCAAGCATTTCTTCTTTATTGTATCCCATCGCTTTGCTCAGGGCCTTATTGGCATAAACCAGCTGCCCTTCAGGAGTGAAACATAGGATAAGGTCGTTGGCAGTATCGATAAAATTGAGGAGCCGCTCCTCGCTTTCCCGTAAGAGCTGGGACTCAGTTCGAATGACACCCATCAGAAATGTCGTTACCAATGCAGCGACAGTGTTCAGCATCGCCACCCAAAGCCAGCGCAGTGCAATATACAGGTAGTCATGGTGCAATTCGCCGGCAACAAAAGGCATCAAGACATTATCAATCACGCCATAATACTCAACCACAAGCAAGGCCCCGAACAGGCCCCCACCAATGGCGCCAAGCAGCCAGACATCCCTCTTGTTCTTGAGGAGAAAAGCCGACTCAATGGTCACAACAAGATAGACCGCCCAGAACCAGCTGGAAACGCCACCACTCACATGAACAAGTGCGGTAACAAAAAATATGTCCAAAAGGATCTGAAAATGGTCGGCGTAGCGAAAACGGCTGATCCTGTCATAGCAAAATTGATATGCCAGGTTATAGACGGCAACTGAAAGGACACTGCCGATAAGAATCAGTTTTTGTTCCTGGGACAGGAAAAATCCGTAGCGGCTGAAAGTGAAGACACTCCCGGCTGAAACCACATATGATCCGATGAATAAAAGCAGCAGCCAACGCACCTTTACCACAAGATGGCACCGGACCTCTGAACCATTTATCGGCTCTGCCCTGCGACCATTTCTAACTCCCCTGAAGCGGTCGGCAAGGATGTCAAACCAGCGGGCGCTACCTTTATTTCCGTTTAAGCTGGGCATTAAAAACTCCCGCCGCTTATGGCTCCAGGGAAAAAAACAATCTCTGGCAGTTGCTCTATAATGCCCAATTCATAAGAGTAGCGATAAAAGGTCCGTAACCCTTCCATCTCAAGTTCCCCAAGGTCGTAGGATATGGTCTGCCAATAGGAAATCAAGTTATCAAAACCATACCATTCAAGCCCCGACCCTTTGACGTATAAAGGAAGCCTGTCCCGGCATGCTACCTTTGCTTGTTGCAGAGTGCGCGCCAAGTCAATTACGCTGTCTTCCTGTCCCGCTACGGACTGCCGATTAACAACCCACAGGGCATAAACAAACGGAAGCCCGGTGAAGCGATGCCAGAGTTCACCGAGATCGTAGACATGATAATCTGAGACAGTCATGCTCATTCTCATCGCCTGATTACCAATGAGCAAAAGTGCTCCAAAAGCACTATCAGCTTGCTGCGGCAGGGCATCAGTGCGCTGAAAGCTGTTTTTGAAAGCAAGGAACTTTCCCAGAATTATCTTCAAAAGTGCAACCGAGGTATCAGACTCATTCGTAAGCCCGATAGTCGCCCCGTCAAGCTCTTCAAGAGGCTGCCGCGTAAAAAGGAGCACGCTCCTCACCGGGCCGGTTGCGCTGATGGACAATCCGGGGAGAAGCCAGTATCGGTTGGGATCTTTTCCATAGGCTATTGATGACGAAGGTGAAAGGTCGATCTCGCCAAGTGACAGCATGGCGTTCAATATGGCGGGCACACCGTCAACAAATCTGTGGTCTTTATCACAAAGCGCATCAAACGCTTTGAACAGCGGGACGCAGTTCGCATACTCAATTCGGCCTACCCTTAGCGACATTGACAATACCCTCATCAAAAAAAAAGCAAGGCGAGAAACCTCGCCTTGCGTAAACATGATAATTCAGAGTCGCGTCATTCCACTTCTGCTACATAATCCTGATAATCATCGGCGCTCATCAGGAGGTTGAGTTCTTCCTTATCGGAAAGCTCAATCTCGACAAGCCAGCCGCCATCGTAAGGATCGTCATTGACCAGTTCCGGAGCATCATGGAGTTCCTCGTTGTAAGCAACAACTGAGCCTCCAACCGGAGCATAGAGGTCTGCTACCGTTTTTCTGGCTTCTATGGAGCCGAACGAGTCGTCCTGCTCAAGATCATAGCCAACATCCGGGAGCTCAACCGAAGTAATCCCTCCCAGTTCGATCTGGGCGTAATCGGTAATCCCCAGAACCGCCCTGTTACCTTCAACTCGCACCCAAAAGTGCTCTTTGCTGTATTTCAACTCCTCAGGAAAATCCATCGACTACTCCAATACGATACGCTCAAGGAAACCGGTATCAATGTTCCCTTCTATGAAGTCCTTGTTGGCCATGATCCGCTTGTGAAAAGGTATGGTCGTTTTTATACCATCGATTATATATTCGTCAAGTGCTCTGGCCATTCTGCAGATAGCATCCTCTCTTGTCTCAGCATGAACGATAAGCTTGGCAATCAAAGAGTCATAATGTGGCACTACAGAGTAATTGGCGTACACGAACGAATCCACACGCACCCCAAGTCCTCCAGGCGGATGGTAGGCAGTGATCCGGCCCGGACAAGGCGTGAACTTTACAGAGTCCTCGGCATTGATGCGGCATTCAATGGCGTGGCCATTGATCTTGATATCGCTCTGTTTGTAGCGAAGCTTGTGACCTGCGGCAGAGCGGATCTGTTCGCGAACGATATCGACGCCGGTAACCATCTCTGTCACCGGGTGCTCAACCTGAACCCTGGTGTTCATTTCCATGAAATAGAAATTATTCTGTTTATCGACCAGGAACTCCATGGTACCGGCGCTGCTGTAACCGACTGCCTTTGCAGCCCTGACAGCGGCTTCGCCCATAGCTTTCCGAAGTTCAGGGGTGCTGATGGTAGATGGCGCTTCCTCAATCAGTTTCTGATGACGGCGCTGAATCGAGCAATCACGTTCTCCGAGGTGGATCACATTGCCGTGCTTGTCGCCGAGAATCTGGATCTCCACATGGCGAGGCTGCTCGCAGTATTTCTCGATATAGACTTCCGGATTGCCGAAGCCTGACTGTGCCTCAGCCCTGGCAGTAGCAAAGGCATTGGGGAGAGTCGCCGGAGAATGGACAATCTTCATCCCGCGACCACCGCCACCGGCTGTAGCCTTGATAATTACCGGAAAGCCGATCTGCTTTGCGACTTTTACCGCTTCATTGACATCATGGACACCTTCCTTGGTGCCTGGAAGGATCGGCACGCCCTCTTTTATGACAGCTTGGCGGGCACTGATCTTGTCCCCCATAATACGCATGCTCTCAGCAGATGGGCCAATAAAGGTTATGCCGCATTTTTCGCAAATATCGGCAAATCCGGCATTTTCTGAAAGGAAGCCGTAGCCGGGATGGATCGCCTCGGCATCGGTCAGCTCAGCCGCGCTGATGATGGCGTTTATATTCAGGTAGCTTTTCAGGCTCGGAGCCGGACCGATGCAGACACTCTCGTCTGCCAGACGGACATGAAGCGATTCGCGGTCAGCATCAGAGTAGACAGCGACGGTTTTTATGCCGAGTTCGCGACAGGCGCGGATTACACGGAGTGCAATTTCGCCGCGATTGGCGATTAGAACTTTATGGAACATGTGTGACTCCTAGGCTTTTTCGACAAGAAAGAGGGCATCGCCGAACTCAACCGGCTGGGCATTCTCCTTACAAATCTTGACGATCTTGCAGCGGTATTCCGCTTCAATTTCATTCATCAACTTCATCGCTTCAACAATGCACAGAACCTGGCCTTTTTCGACGACCTGGCCGACCTCGACATAAGGGGCGGCATCAGGCGCCGGTGCGCGATAGAAAGTGCCGACTATCGGTGAAGTGATGGGATCACCTTTCTCGGCAACCGGTGCGGCAGCGGCTGCAGGAGCCCCAGCAACCTGGGGATGAGCCGCAGCAATTGCCTGAGGTGCTGCCATGACCTGAGGTGCCTGCACATGAACAACTTCCGTGGATGTCCCACGTTTTATCAAGATGCGCTCTTCCGGATTCTCGATCTCAAATTCCGTTATGTCCGTCTCTGTAACCATCTTTATCAACGTTTTAATATCTTTGATATCCATACTTTCTCCTTTTCACATGGCAGCATCAGCTGCCTCACGCTCAAAATCCGCGGTGCTTAAAGCACCCGCAGTTCCTTGGAAACCTTTGTCAATAAACGGCAACCCGATGCTTCGACAACCACCGTATCCTCGATTCTCACGCCACCTAACCCCGGAACATAAATACCAGGCTCGATCGTGAAGACCATCCCCTCGGCAGCAATCTCATCGCTTCTAAAAGAGACCAGCGGCTTTTCGTGCACCTCAAGGCCAACGCCATGGCCCAGGCCATGCCCGAAGAAAGAGCCAAACCCTTTCTCCGCAATGAAAGAGCGGGCAATCCTATCCAGATCTTTAAGAGGAACTCCCGGCTTCACCGCGTCAATAGCCCTGTCATGGGCTTCCTTAACAATCGAGAAGATATCGAGGAGCTGCGGATCGGGACTGCCCAAGGCAACAGTTACAGTTTCATCCGAATTGTAACCGTTGCAAATAGCGCCAAAATCAAAAGTTATCAGCTCTCCCTGGCAAATGACCCGTTCGCTGGCACGACCATGCGGAAGCGCGCCCCTCTCCCCCGAAGCGACAATAAAGTCAAAAGCCTTGTCATCTGCCCCCTGTCGCCTCATGGCAACTTCCAGTTCCAGGGCAAGTTCCCGTTCTGAAATTCCCGGCCGGATCAAGGGTAAAATGGATAAAAAAGCTTCGGAAGCCAGAGACGCTGCCGTCTCCAGGAGTACTATTTCCTCGTGGCTCTTGATCCTCCTGATATCGGCGAGCTCATCCTTCAGTGCAACAAACTCGACTTCAGGGAGTTTAGCTTTAAGTTCGTCGTAAACCTCAACCGTCAGTTGAGAGGCAATAAAACCGATACGCCTGCAACCACAGGCGGAAAACCATTCCACAACGGCATCAAGTTTGGACCGGTATTCCGCAACAGCAAAACCTGAGACCTCACGGCTTGCCTGTGTGGTGTAACGCGAGTCGGTGAGAAAACAGCCGGCGTCCGGCGTTACCAGCAGAACACCATCGCTTCCCGAAAAACCCGACAGGTAACGGATGGACTGGAGAGATGTCACCAGGAGAGCATCAATGGAATTTCGCTCCAAACACTCCCTGGCCGAAAAGATTCTGTCTTTTAGCATAATCAATGGGGGATTACAATCTCAATTTAATATGGCTAAAAATTGCGCGAAGCCCCAACAGATAGCTATCTACACCGAATCCGGAGATCTGGCCGACAGCTACAGGGGCAATATAGCTCTTACTGCGGAACTCTTCGCGGGCATGGACATTTGAAAGATGTACTTCAACAACAGGAATCGCCACGGCAGAGACAGCATCGCGAATTGCAACGCTGGTGTGGGTGTATGCAGCCGGATTTATCAAGATGCCGTCGCAGTCAGTCTTGGCAGCCTGAATGGCGTCAACAATTCCGCCTTCGTGATTGGATTGCACGAAAGCGACTTCAATGCCAAGTTCTCCTGCAAGGGCTTGCAGAGCGGCATTGATATTCGTAAGGGTAGTGTTGCCGTATATTCCCGGCTCGCGTGTGCCAAGCAGGTTAAGGTTCGGACCATGAATTACCAGAATCTTCATAACTTCCTCAATCCTGAAGCATGTCTCTGAAGGCTTGCGCATTCAGTCTTAGCAGGTAGCGTCCGAGGCCGAAATTCCCCTCTTTCTCCAAAAGAAGAACCATGAAAAACTCTTCGTTCAAAGCCCGGATCACCACTCTCAACTCTCCGGATGTTATGGAAACCTCCTCCATCCCGCCGGTCTTAAGGACATCAACAGTTCTTTTAATCTCCTTCAGTAAAGTGGCGTACTCTACCGCCAGCAGTTGCACATCAAGTGAGGCATTAGGGCGAATGCTCTCGTCGATGGGGATGCCGTCATAGCCCATTATCAGGGCACCTATGGCCCCATCGACCTGTTCGACTATTTTTTTCAGTCTCTCCCGGAACGACATTCTCTAGCCCTCCTTATATTATCCAGCCATCCCTGAAGCAGAACGACAAGTTCGTCGGTGCCCTCTGTATTAGGTGATGGAGTCTCATCAGAAGTAACAGCTGCGCTAAAAACGTCAGCAAAACCGGCGGCCTCCGGTTCAACGACAGAAAAGGCCTCATCTGGCGGCTCGAGCACTGATGAAGATTTGCTCTCGGCAAGCAACCGCTCCAACTCTTCTATTCTTTTCCGATGGGCCAGGTTTTCCGGACTGGCCGCAAACAGTTCCTGATAAATATCGAGCGCTTGCTCAAGGTGCCCCTGGGTGACATAAAGCTCGGCTATCGTGGCGGTCCTTATGCCAACAGGATAATCGACCGGATCGTCTAAAGAAGTTTGCGCATCATGATCCGGTATAAGAGCAGGTGGGAAAGGCTCCTGTTCGGCAAAGAAGGACGGGCTTCCCTCAAGCTCATCCAGTTCTTCAACAAGGTCAAGAGTCTCCAGCTCCTCGGCATTCTCCTCAGAAGCATCCAGTTCGACCATAAAGCTAACCGCGCCAGTCCCACCGGATTCAAGCGGATCTGACACGTCCTGACGATTCGACGCAGCCGTTCTCTCCAGAGACTCCAACAGCAGCCGACTCTCGGTATCGGCAGGATTTAATGCTAAAAGCGCCTCCAGGGAATTCTTTGACAGGTCATAATCACCAAGATCCATGTATATCTGAGACAAAAGTTTCTGGGCGAGTATATTCTCAGGACTCAGCGCCACTACTTTCTGTAAGGCATCCAGGGCCTCAGGGTTCATCCCTTTGTCCAGATAGGCCCTGCCAAGAGCCATATACCCGCCAAAATACTGCGGGTGCAAGGCAGTTCCCTTCAAGGCCGTTGAAATGGCGTCATCCAGCAGACCGGACTTGCGGTATAACTCAGCTAAGGGAGCAAAACAGTAGGAAGCAGGGTCCTTTACAAGCGTGTCTTCGAATTTCTTGATATCCGTCCAAAAAGAAGATTCGTTTTGCGCCATTTTACCCCCCTATGCCGGATGCCGATAGAAGCGGTTTTAGATCTGTCACCCGTTGGAAGCTGAAGCTGCCGATCCCCTTGTTACAAACAAAAGTTAGACCACCATCGCGCGCTTTCTTGTCCCTGACAAGAGACGCTATGTACTCTTCGGAAGTAAATTGAGGAGCGACTGTAGGCAACCGCAGCCTGCTGATCAAAGCCTCAATCCGGGCAGTATCCGCCGAGGAAGCAAGCCCCTTTTGCTCAGAAAAGCGGGCTGCTGCTACCATGCCTATGGCTACGGCCTCGCCATGAGCATATTTGCCATAACCAGAGAGTGACTCGACTGCATGACCAAGGGTGTGCCCATAGTTGAGGACAGCACGTAACCCGGCCTCGCGCTCATCCTTACCTACGACTTCAGCTTTCAGGCTGCAGCACCGGGATATGAGGTGCTTAAGAGTTTCCGGTTCCCGTGCAAGGACTTCATCCACATGACTCTCGATATAGCAGAAAAACTCACTATCCAGGATAACGCCATATTTGACAACTTCGGCCAGACCGCCGATAAACTCACGCTCAGGAAGGGTAGAGAGGGTATTGACATCAATCAGCACGAATTTAGGCTGATAAAAGGCGCCTACCAGATTCTTCCCTTTGGCAAGGTTTACCCCTGTTTTGCCACCAACGCTGCTGTCCACCTGCGAGAGCAGTGTCGTCGGCACCTGCACAAAATCGATACCACGCAAAAAAGTGGCAGCTACAAAGCCGGCCAGGTCACCGACTACGCCTCCGCCAAGAGCAATAATCACTCCACCCCGGTCCATACCGGCATCAACCAGATCGTCATAAACAGCTGCGACTACTTTAAGATTCTTAAACTCCTCACCATCGGGAATCTGGGCTGTTGCGACAGTGAACCCAGCAGATTCAAGCGACGTGATTACCGATTTGAGGTAATAACCGGCAACGGTCGGGTTGGTAATAACAACTAGCTTCTTGCTCAAGCCCAGATCATTACAGACCTGCCCGAGACTCGACAAAGTACCACTGCCGATGCTTATTCCGTAACTCCGCTCACCCAGGGCAACATCCACACTCAGTGACGGCGCTGTATTAACATCTGTATTATTACTCACTGGCAGGATTTTAGTCATAGTAAAATTCCAAAAGCAGATGATTGACACTAAGCATATTGGTTAAGAACTGCGGCGACTAATAGTTCAAAATGAGCGTAAGTATTCTATGTAGCTGCGATAATTCCGCTCGATCTCCTCCATGGAGTCTCCGCCAAACTTTTCTTGAAAGGCATTGGCAATCTCTATCGCCACCATGGCTTCGGCAACAACCGCTGCAGCTGGCACAGCGCAGGTATCGGAGCGCTCCACAGTGGCCTCAAAAGGCTCCTTGGTAAGGATGTCTACCGACTTGAGCGGTTTGTAAAGAGTAGGAATCGGCTTCATCGCTGCCCGAACCACGATCTCTTCACCGTTGGAAATGCCTCCCTCGATGCCACCGGCATTGTTGGTCTTGCGGTAAAAACCGCTGGATTCACCATGGGCCACCCGGCTCGATTCGTAATAAATTTCGTCATGCACTTTTGAACCAGGGTTGCGCGCAGCATCAAATCCGCTACCAACCTCAACCCCCTTGATCGCCTGAATGCTCATCAGTGCCATTGCCAGACGGGCATCAAGCTTCCTGTCCCACTGCACATGGCTGCCAAGACCTGGGGGCACGGCAGTCACCACCACTTCAATAACGCCGCCAACTGTGTCACCGGCATCCTTTACCCGGTCGATCTCAGCCTTCATCTGCGCTTCCGCATCGGCATCACAGGTAAACAGTTCGGACTTTGCAGCAAGTTCACGCAGAGCTGCAAGCGGCAGGTTCTTGCGTTCAGCCTTAATGCCAGCCAGTTCAGTGACGAAACCGCTGACCTCTATATTGAACTGCGCCAGCAGAGCCTTGGCAACTGCCCCCACAGCAACGCGAGCGGCAGTCTCGCGTGCGCTTGAGCGTTCGAGGATGTTTCGCACATCGCTATGATTATATTTCATAGCCCCCGGCAGGTCGGCATGACCCGGCCTGGACCGGGTCACCCTGATCCGCTCATCACGAAACCGCTCATGCGGAGACATCTTCTCCTGCCAGTTCTCCCAATCCCGGTTCTGGATGCCAAGAGTAATCGGTGACCCGATGGTTTTACCCCAGCGAACACCTGAGAAAATAGCTACAGTATCTTTTTCGATAAGCATTCTGCCGCCACGGCCATACCCCATCTGACGGCGGGCAAGATCGGTGTTTATGTACTCCTCGGTAAGAGAAAGCCCGGACGGAACCCCTTCAACAATGGCGGTCAGCTGCGGCCCGTGGGATTCTCCAGCGGTAAGAAATCTGATCATTTACTGGTTCCTTTGTAAACAAACGCCAGGGAATTCACCCTGGCGTAAATGTTAATATGATGGCTAAAAAAACCTCTAACTTATTGTAGCACTACACTAAAAGATGTCGACTGTCGTGTAGGCGACGCGTCTGTGACAGTCACAATAACTGTACCAGTTGCATTTGAAGCCCTTGTCACAGAAACTGCGTTCCCCGAGACAGAAACAGTGGCAAGTGCCGCATTGCTTGATGATGCAGAATATGGAGTTGTACCACCAGATATCGCATTTTGCTTAATTGTAGGTGCCGGTTCGGTATTTGTGAATGTAATAGAAGAGGAGGCAACAGATAAAACACCCAAAGCGGGTACAGAAACTGATTTAGTATCTTCAAGACCTCCGGAGCTTGCGACAATCAGAAACCCCTGTGGGGTTAGTTGTTGCGGCACAGTCCACTGACAGCCAAAACTGCCATTTGTTGGTGTTGTGTCTGAAAATGTGCTTATGATAGTATTTGTAGCAGTATCGATAAGCTTAAAAGTTATAGACACCCCGACAAGATTGCTTTGAGAAGGATTAGAGTATGTGGCTGTAGCTCCTACCTGATAAGTGCCGTCACCATTGTTAGTCGCAAAAGGAGTACCCAGAGTAAGACTTCCAACTTTGCCATCATCTCCACAACCAAAAAGAGACATGCAGATAAAAACTAAAAATATAATCCTCAACAATTTCATCTTTCCTCCTATATACCTATATATATCAAATAATTCTCGGTGTTATAAATATCAGCAATTCGGTTTTGGTTTTGACCTTGGTGTTGGATTTGAAAAACCACCCGAGCAGCGGGATATCCATGAGATATGGTACTCCGGAATCGGATTCGGTATCGCTGTCCACATAAATACCGCCGATAACTGTTGTTTCACCATTTTTCACGAGCAGTTCCGTATTGGCTTCCTTCTTGTTCACTGCGGCAGTTGCCCCGGATGGTGCGGTACCCGGCGCATCGTTCTTGGCAGTGATCTTCATGGATATGGTGCCATCGGGAGTTATGTGCGGCGTAACCTCCAGAGAGAGGGTAGCATCGACTTTATCCTGTTTTGTTCCTTCTGCTGAAGTCGAAGGGAGATAGATTGCCTGGCCTTGGGAAATCTTCGCCTGCTTGTTATTCAAGGTGACAACCTTCGGGCTGGAGACAATCTTTACCAGACCGGCGTTGGCTGCAGCAGACAAACGGAGATCAAGCTGGATATTGCTGGTCAGTTTCCCGAATGATAGCCCCATGGATGCGCCGGATGTGCTGGAAGAGTTAAAACCTGAAGTAGGTGGGGTGATCCCTATAACTCCACCCCAACCGGTGTCAATGCTGTTAATGCCGGCCATTGATGCCGAGCCATCCTTGTAATGGAGCCCCCATTGCACCCCGAGATCGCGAGAGAAAGTTGAGGTTGCCTCAACAATGCGAGCTTCGATAAGCACCTGCTTCTCAGGCATATCTACATTTTTAAGCAGGAATTTCATTTCTTCAATCGCTGGCTGGACATCCTTTACTATAACCCGATTGGTGCGACCGTCTTTAGTAATGACCCCTCGCTCACTCCTGATCTTTTCAAACTGAGCCTGAACCTCACCAATATCGGCAAAGTTTACATCAAAGATTTCAGTTACCAGCGGCAAAGCACGTTCCTGAGCTTTCTTTGCTTCCTGCTCTTCAATCTGAGCGCTTTTGAACTTACCCTTAGGCTTGATCTGGACAATGTTCCCTTCACGCTTCATCTCAAGATTTTTGGATTCGAGAATAACGTCCAGTGCCTGATCCCAAGGAACATTGACCAGCTTGATACTGATTGTGCCGGTTACGTCGTCAGCAATAAGGAAATTGAGGTTACTGACCTCGGCAATCAACTGGAATATTTTGCGCACTTCTGCATCGGAGAATTCGAGTGAAACTCTGCGGCCAGTATATTTCTTTTTAGAAACCACCTTCGGAACAAAACTATTGGCCTTGTCGTCGGCCAGGATTTCAACCCCAGTCTCGCCGGCAAGCTCATTTTCTGATGGCTCTCCAATGAAGGATTTCTGGGGTTTAACATCGCCGGACAAAAGCTCCGGGACATTCTTATCCACTTTTGCGGGAGGCAGTTTGGTATTCTTAAACTCCCACACATATTTTTCACCGGACTGAGTTAGCTTATTGGGAGCATCAGCCCTGAGCTGTACGATAAGCCTGGTGTCATTGCTATTTTTTCTCTTGATGCTGAGCGGGGTTATGCCTTGAACAACACTCGGAAATGACCCTGAATCTATGAACCGCTGGAGTTTACGAGAGATCTGGCAGTTTTTGAATGTTAAGGTCATCCCTTTAGCGACCTTCACCGGTCGCCCCGGCTCACAGGAACCACTAACGGTTACCGTAATTAGTGAATTATCGCCCTTGACCTCAAAATCAATCGCTTCAACAACACCGGCTCCCCTTGATTTGAGATTTTTCTTTACGGTAGTTGCTTCAGTTTGAGCTGGAGGAACTTCTGCAATTGGTGCTTCTTTTACCTTTGATTCATTTGACTCACCAACCGGAGAAAAGATCACTTTCAGGCCGGCATCGCCAGTTGTCACCTGACTCGGCAGTAACTTGTCTTTTGCGGCATCAAAAACAAGACGTACCTTATCGGGATTAATACCAATCCTCACCTTGCCGACGCCAAAGGAATTAAGATCGATAGCTTGGGCTTTTATCGACGTTTTCGCCCCGAAGACATCAACTACAAGCCTGTCTGGCTTGTTCATCCTGAAACTCTTGAATGAAACCTGACCCTTGATCTTGATTTCAATTGAGTCTTTTAAAGCTTCGACCGCTGTGACCTCAATTACTGCACTATCTGACTTTTCAGATGCGACAAGTGTGGCTGCGGGAGATGCACTCTGGGCGTTAGCTTCATTTTTACCAGGTTGAGCATCGGGAGAAGCAGCCGTTTTGGGAGACGCAGGAGCAACAGCAGCTGTAACAGCAGGGACCACAGGTGCACTTTCAGCAGCTTTTTCCGAAACCTTTACTTCATCCTGCTTTTGTTCTTCGGGCTTTACAGACTGGGCCGCTTGGGGCTTTGTAAATGCAATAACAAGGCGGCCTTTATCTTCCGGATTCGGCGTTACGGTAAACTCTTCATCCGCAGCAAGAACGATCTCGACCCTGCTCAAAAAACCTGCCCCGAAAGTATGTTTGGTGACATTGATCCTCTTGATAATGCCGGCATTAACTTCCATGTTTTTCGGCAGTTCTCCGGCATCAGCCTGAGCAAGATCGATCACTGCCCGATGCGGATTTGATGTTTTATAATAAGTGAATGTCAGTGCTCTATCCGCAGCAATCTCAACCTGATAGCCATCAGGCGAAGCATTGATCGCTTTAAGCAAGGCAGGAGAATCCGCCCCTTTGTCAACCGCTGCCGAGGCCAATCCGGTCCATAACGCCAGGATCATTCCCACGACGGTCAGTGCATGAGTGAGCAGCTTACTGAACGGATGTTTTCTCATCTGACTGTCTCCTTACTTTTTCTGAGGCAGAACAAGCCGCACAGTACGTTTACGAAGTATCCCATTATCATCACGGAACTGTTCGAGAACCTCTACGGCATTATTCGAGATTTTTGTTATACGGCCATTGTTGTTACCCAGCAACATCCCAGCCTTGACCACATACCCTTTGCGATAAGGATCCACAATCAAGGCGCGATTTTCTTTAAGGCCGGCAATGATTCCAGCAAGCATGAACTTGTTAACATCAAAGCTCTGTATGGGAAGGGCATTTTGATTGGCCGATGTAACTCCTTTTTTAACAGGCATTACAGGTTGGACAATGAAAGGCTTGAAAGGGTCTTTTCTGTTGGAGAAATCTATTTGCGACTCATTGATTGCGACACGCTTGATTGACGAACTCTGCTGCTGAATCGCTTTAACCTGTCCTTTTGAAGAAGATGGCTGTTTTTGAACACCCTTTGCCACAACCCCACCTGCAGATGTCATTTGCTTTTGCACAACCTGTTGTGCAGGCTTGGCGGCCTTGGCTGGAGAAGGCGCGGCGTTCTCCTCCTTTTTGCATCCAGTAGCTCCAGCTATTAAAGCCAGTAACAGGAAGGCGATCTTGAGACTATTTCTTCTTCTTGTCATCCTTGATCTCTTTCTTGTCCAGGAATCGGAATGTCGTTGCAAGACAGGTGACACGCAGATTAGTACGCCCCTTATCCTTGTCATATTTGATGTCGGCAAAGTTCACATCTCCAATATTGACGATTCTTGGGAGATTGCCCACAGCAATGAAAAAGTTGGCAATATTCATGAACCCACCGGAAACTATTATATCAACAGGAACTTCTGCATAAAACCCTTTGGCGACTTCGGGCTTTGGCCTAAAAAGCAAAAAATCCAACCCTGCCGCTTTCCCGACATTGGTTATACTGGTCAATAGGGATGGGATCTCTTTCTGGTTCGGAAGCTCGGTCAGAGCGCTATCAAGGTCCTTTTGAAGCTTTGCATATTCAGCTCGGTACTTAGGTAACTGATCCGCAATTTTTTTCTTCTCCTGAACCTGGTCATGGATCTTAGCCAGAGTGTCCTGCTGGGCCTTCAACTCTTTTAACTTTGGCTGTTGAAGGCCGAAAAAGAAGCCAGCGCCGATAGCGATAACTACCAGTAGAAGAATAGCTAACTTCTGTTTGGCTGGAAGCTTCAGAATTTTTTCAATATTCGGATCCATAAATTATCCCCAAAGAAATTATCATACGGATAAGCCATCTCCAGTGAGTTGGAAGCCGTTGTTTACTTCTTGGGAGCACCTCCATCCTTAGGGGCAATTGATTGAACCGGCTTCAGAGTGCAAATAAGTTCAAATCTCTTTGCTTTTACGCCAACAACTTCATACTGCTCTGACACCTGGAGTTCAACATTAGAAAAATCGCCGGTTGCCATAAGGTTGCGCATCAACTCGGCAATCAGTTCTTCGTTGTATGCAACGCCAGCCAATGAAGTCGCGGCACTGCTTTCGACATATTTTGTCAGCCATACTTTTTCGGGTATGGCATCGCATATATGAGCAAGCCTGCTTGCAGGCCCGGTCTTGTTTTTACGAAGCTGATTGAGAACATCAAGTTTCCGTCTCACTTCGTCCTGGAGTTTCTTGATGTTATCGATTTCGCCTATTTTAGTTTTCAGAATCGCAATCTCTTTTTCAGATTTGCCGATTTCCTGCTTTGTGGCCGCAATCTTCGCTAGGGTAAGCGAATAAACGCTTATGCAAGCAACCAAGCACCCAGCTACAACAAGCGCGAAAATAAGAACCTGCTGTTTAGCAGTCTCTTTCTTTTTATTTGTCCTGACAGGGAGTAGATTAATTCTTACCATTTATCCCCGGACCTCCTTGTCGCCAAGCCAGTAACAACTGTCATTAACGGCGCAATTGCCTGAAGGTATTCAGGGTCAAACTCTTTCTCGCTAAATTTAATTTTCTGGAATGGATTCAATATCTCAACAGGCATTCCAAGACGTTCACTCACAGCTTCGGCAAGTTTAGAAGTCTTTGAACAACCACCGCTTAAAAACACCTTGGAAATTTTCCCATCACTTGCATTTGAGTTATAGAAGTCAAGCGATCTGCGAATCTCTATCGCCAGGGTGTCGTTGATCCTGTCTATTACGTCACTCAGTCGCTCAGGCTCCTGAATGTCACCAGTGAGCTTGACACGCTCTGCATCATCACGTGATAAAGCAAACTGTTTCTGAATCTCTTCTGTATAAAGATTACCGCCCATCTGAACATCACGGGTGAACAAAGAGATCCCACCCCTGACTATATTAATGTTCATAATGCTGGCGCCTACATTTATCAGGGCATACACTTCGTCGGGGTCGGTATCATAATTAAACTCAAATATATTCTGAACAGCAAAAGAATCGACATCCATTACCACAAGTTTCAACCCGGCCTCGCTGAAGACTGTGGTGTAGTCATTAATTATGTCTTTTTTGCTGGCCACAAGCAGCACGTTCATTTTTGAAAGGTCATTCTCGTCCTGGGCAAGCAGCTGGAAATCAATATTAACATCGTTGACATCAAAAGGAATATACTGTTCGGCCTCCCACTGAATCTGCTCTTCAAGCTCTTCTGGCGGCATTGCAGGAAGCAATATTTTCCTGATAATGACCGAATTCCCTGATACAGAGCAGGCGATCTCCTTATCTTTAATATTGAGGCTTTTTATAAGGTTCTTAACACTCTCCACGATAGATGAGCTGTCCATAAGGGCATTATCGACAATTGCCTCAGGAGGTAGGGGCAGCAGCCCGAGATTCACAAGGCTGTAGCCATTTTTCTGCTGTTTTAGCTGAACAAGCTTCACGGAACTGGAACCTATATCAATCCCGAGAATGTCCTTTTTTCGTTGGAATAACATGAGCTTTTCCTATCCTGGGATTATTCCTGAAAAACCTTGTCCTTTTCGGCAAGAGAAAAGCCGAGCGCCAGTATTATCTTTCTCTTGGTCTCCACTCTGCATTCCTTCCCGTCTTCAATGCGATCAATGGTGACCGGAGATACCCCGGCAAGTCTCGATAACTCAGCCTTGCTCATCAACTTAGCTTCTCTGATTTTTTTTACGCTGTTCTTACTTTTCATGCCTGTTCCACCATATATTAAGACATTTCCTATATTTAGCGGAAATGTACCGCATTTTCTACAATTGTCAAGAAGTTTAATATAATTATATGTTATTGTCATACTATTTCCATAAAAGTCCAACAAACTGCGACAATTTATTCATTCCATAGAATGAGTCAATAAAGTGCAATTCTTTTGACTTCACGGATAGGGAGGGACGTCGTCAATGAGAATATGAAGAAGATGTTTTTTTTATCGGCGGGCAGGTGACATTCTTAAATCAATATTTTGCAACTAAACCTCTAACGAAGTATCAATAAGCATACAGTGCCGAGATATTGGCCTGCTCCCTGGCATTTGACGAACGCTCCCCCTGAACCTCGACCCGGTAAAGATAGGGGAAATGCTGTGGAGTTAGAATGGGTGAGCTCTCAGCAACCCCAGACCCTTCAAGCTGCAGTCCGCTTAGATCGGAATTCCCTGAAACCGTATCAATTATCTTTGCGTAAACTTTATATGGATCTCCTGCAGTAGCTTGAAGGGTAAAACTCATATCAGGGCTCTGTCTGGGACTCATTGCTGAGCTGCAATCTGATGGCCACTGTGCTATGGGTGTTGTAAGTTTAGCTTGAAGACATGTTTTAGTGGTTGCAACTTGAAGCCCAATACCGCTGAAACCGCTCTCCACCTGTGATACAAGGTTTGTTTCAGAATAGTTTCTGAGAATCATCGGCAAGATATCTTTCATGGCAACCTCGGTCCCGCCATGAGCAGCCTCCATCGCTGTACGGTACCTTTTTTGCGCTCCAGAGAGCTTTGCCCCAGAGGTTATCATGGTGAGAAGAGCCATAATGATCCCCAAGGATATGAGGGTAAGCATAAGGGCAGTAACCAGCGCCACACCCTGCTCATTTTTCAGGAGTTTCATATCGGTCCCGCCTATCAATTATTGCTGGTAAGATTCTTTGGCCGGACTACAAGTTTATATACCTTCCAGCGGTAATTTCTCATGCTGTTTCCCAAGGCGTAGGTGCGGCCAAGCGTCGATTCACCGGTATCAAAAAGCTGGTAGCTTGCAGGGCTGGTGTAATTTGGGTCCTTTTTGCCATTCTGGGCCAGAATAAACACCTTGACCAGCTTGAGACTTGTCCGAATACATTCCGGCGCTGCGGGATATCCAGGCTGTTGCGCGTCTGTCCCTAAACATCCCTTCACTTCAGCAATTGATGCCTCACCACTAACCGCGCCACCATCAGCTCGGGAATAGGTATCGATCAATCCATCAGTGCCAGATGCTCCTCCACTTTTAAGATCCCACCCGTATATCACCTGCATATCGGCTATGCAATCCATTAGAGGTAGGGAATAATTGGTTTTCCCATCTTCTTGATTAATGTTACCCTTATACAAGATCCCAGTGTTTGGAGCGCAAGAGGCCGGCATGCTTTTGGCTTCAGCGGGGCGCAGAACAAAGTAGTCTGTCCTGTTGAAAGGCATGCTGATGTCATCTAAGTCTTTTGCCGCAATGCCATAGATGAAAAAAATATCATTTTTAGTAGACGGATTAAATGCAACCGGCGTTAGGAATCCTGTTGGATCATAAGTAAAAGAATAATAGAGATTTGAGGTTACACTTGGAAGGATATCTGGATCTAAAACAAGCTGATTTACATATTTACCATTGGTAAATGCCCGTCTCAAGGCAATCACCCAGTCATTTTTGACAAAGTTCTCCCCTGATGATTGCCATGCATGAGGTTTAGGAGAAGTTGAAGAATAACTAACATATGTCCATTTTTGTGATGCTGCTGACTTTGCCAAGGATGTTCCACGAAGAACTAGATAATCCGAACCTGTCACTATATTGCCGACGCCAGTGAGATCGTTGCCGGACATAATAGCTCTCGGTATCCCGCTTGGCGCATCATTGTAATCTGAAGCAGGAGAATCCTTGGCCTCCTCGTACTGTGGATCATTAGCAGAAGCAGTGCCATCAGAGTTGACAAAGGCATAAGGCAGCCCAAAACCTGACTGCTGCAAGTCATGCCTAAACTGCTCCAGCCCTACGATTCCTTCAATATTGCTCTCTTCGCTCTGCATCAGCTTTGATGTCTGCAAAAGTATCAGGTTAAAAGCATCTGTTGTTATCATGATGACGAAAATAAAGACCGCCATCGACACAATCAGTTCAACCAGTGTAAAACCTCGGTCGTTTCGTAAAGTCATAATGAGCCCGTTACTACTGTATCTTTGAAATAAGGGTCGAGGCACCATGCTGGAACCTGTCTTTCTTGTATCTCCAAGCCACCACAACATCCACTCGCTTGGTGTTATCTGTCACAGAACTGCCTACTTTAGTCACTGAGTAGTTCCTGAAACCATTCATAACTTTTTGGGAGATCAAAAGCTTGCTCGTCACTGTTGAAATCGCAGCAAACCCGGCTGTTGTGCCACCCTTAGAAAGCTCGGTTGCAAGCACTGAATCCGCCACCATTGCCCCCTCCAAACGAAGCTGATTGGTCATATTATGGCTTATGGCAAGATTGACCGATTGCAACAGGGCAAGGATGCCAAATGTGAGAATAACCAGCGCAACAAGAAATTCCAGTAAAGTAAACCCCTTAGAATCAGAACTGACAGGTGTTGTCACTTGCCACCCTCCCCATGTTTATCCTTGATGCCGAAACAACAATACAGTTCTGACTTGCTTCATTGCCAAGAGGATTCACAACCAAAGTTGTCCCAAAATCAGTAAAACCCCTGATATCAAACAGGATCATTTCATTAGCATAGGTTGTTCCGCCCTCCTTGGTAATCGCGTTGGGAATGGCTCTGGTTACAAGCGTCCTGCCTGCAGTAGTTGGCTCATTGGTAGTAAAATTCTTAAGCGCGTAACTATTAGTGTTCAGTATCACCGCATGCCTCTTCTTTGTGTGAATTGAATCTATCCTGGCGCTATTGATATCGGCGTACATTTCTCGAGTTTGGTTTTCAATCCCAGATTTGACCCTGTAGTGCCTGAAATTGATCGTAGCAATTGAAAGTAATACTCCCATGATTGCAATAACGGTAATCAACTCTACAAGAGTAAATCCAGATTCTCCGCCAGACGATTTATTATAAGATAGGAAAATGTGCCTAATCATTGCCAGCCCCTGGAATCAAAATGCTTTTAAGGCGTTGTCCTATTTCTCCATGATATGCAACAGTTTCTTCATCGGTTGTGGGTTAGTGATAAGCGCCAGCCCCTGAGAAGCAGGAGGAACTCCGGAAATTTTCTCGTTGAGCCGCCGTCCCTCGTATCCTTGATGACCGACAAGTGCCCCTTTTTGCTTGAAAGCTTCCCGGAGGGTCAATTCAGCAAAAGCACCGGTTGAAACCTGCAACAACGCTTTTCCTTGCATCGCAGCAGATGGCGGCACTCCGCCAGTATTGTATTTAACCGCCCAGACCAATGACTCACCGCCGAATTTGCAGACATTGGAACTCGGTTTGAACGTGGTAAAGAAAACTGCACCAGATGGCGTTGCTATTGGGTCGGTAATCACCCGCTCTGAATAACTATCGACCCCTGAGGCTTCCAATTGAATCTTCCAGCCGGCAGCAGTCGCGGCAAGAGTGCTGGCAGGCGCTGTTGAAGCGTCACCTGTCTGATCCACCAAAGACTCAGTTACCGTATCGGTACAGGTTGGGTCAAAACGATTACTGGCACCACTGGCATTGGTCTTCGGAGTATGCGCCTGCCTGTTGTTAGTTGAATAGCAGGGGTCTTTGATGCCATAAAGCTTCTGCTGTACTGCAGAAGGATCGTCCTGCTTGAAGAAATATCGACCAGTCCCAAAGTAAACCCACAAAGAATAATTATTCCTGTCCTGAAGTTTTGTAACCGATGAAGTCACTGGGCCGATACCGTTTATCAGAGTGGAGAGCTGCCATTTTGTAGGATCAGGGTCTTCCTTTGTTGACAACCTGAGGACCCCCCCCTTGGTCCAGGTATTCGGAGTTACAGATGTATCCTTCTGCACATACCCGATGTAAATGACATCATCGCTATAGAAACCGGAAAGTGAAGAGCTGTATCGATCGGTATCGACAAAACTTGTAGAAAGGGACCCAGCAAAAGCCTTTGCTATCCCAGTGTCGATTGTATGAAGAAGCGTACCTGTCCGGAGATCAACAACAAACAGCTTGAGATTCTGATCGGATTGTCCCTTGAACTCCTTGGTTGCCGTATCAATAGGACCTGTGGGACCGGAAGCGAAAACGGCAAACCATCGCCCGTTCTTGTCATGATTTGGGGAACAATAAACTTTTGGATCTGCAGCCAACCCATCTGCAGGGCTACAGGTATCAGGAGATTTGGTTGAGACTCTTACAATTGCTGGGCCGGTGGTTGAAAAACCAAGTGCCCCCCTGGCCGCTGCGTGAGATGTGGTGTTGGCATCTGCAGCGATTTCAGCACTCGGAAATTCCCACATATATTTCGGTGATTCCGGGTCAGTAACGTCAAGTGCAAAATAGGAGGATAAACCATTCCCAGAACTAGGCGTTTTAACACACCCCTCACCTGCACAAGCTCCTGAAGAATCCCTGCAGGCACCCCCAAGCCCCATACCTCCCAGTAAGACAGTCCGCCATGTAGATCCATTTGCGGCTTTAGTTTTTTTCCAGTAATCGGTATCGGTGCCGTCCGTTCCAATGCTCGCATCAAGCAGTGATGCTGTCTTGTCTACATAATACAAGTGACAGTAATCTTGCTCCTTCAGGTAGGCAAGATAAGGCAAAGCATTACGTGGGACATAACCCCACATCTCTTTGCCGAGTTCATTATCGGCAGTCGCTGTGTTGTCTGAAGTATCAACCAGCTTGGCTTTTTCGGTTGTACCGTTAATTTCTTTGAGAATGCCGAGTTTGAAGGCATGAAGCATACCGTCGTTGGCACCAACAAAAACCATTCCACGCTGCTTGTAGGTAGTTGAAGCCGCAAAAGCAGCGTAACTGTTATCTGCATACCCTGTTGGCGCGGCGAGAGAATAGTTGTTCATTCTGATACTTGAAACAAGCTTCGGAGTTGAGGAAACTATGTCTCCCAGGCGCCAGACCGATGAACTGTTAACGCATGTTCCGGGAGAACATTCACTATCAAGACTGCAGTTCTTTACGCGATTGTTGCTGCATGTTTTTATAGTTACTGTTCTTGATCGTGCTCCGGCCAGATCCTCACCACTTACATACTTGACTATATCCTGTGCTACGGTTTGATTGGCGGCCTGCAAAAGGGACTGGACATCAGTATCCGTCGTAAGCAACGATGAAAGGGTTGCAAGCTTGGAAGTAGCGCTATCATATCCCAGTCCTGAATGAGTATATATAGTCCTCGGCCCCTGCTTTCCGTCAGCGCGGGTAAGATCTCTTGCCCAGAGCATTCTGCCAGCCCGCCAAATGCTGTTGACATAATCCGGCGAAATCGTGTCTATCGGGGTTGAGGAATCAGCAGAACCATCCCCATCAGCATCTTCATAGCGATTAACCTTTGTCTGGTTATCAGATGTGTCAAAGTAAAATTGAACAACCTTGTCACCTTCAGGCGGACTCGCTGACGGTGTCGTCTTTACTTTCAGGATAAAGTTTTGATCAGAATCTTCTCGAATCGAAGTTTTCTGTAGGGCTGGATCCACATAATACCAAAGGTTCTGCATTTCACCGATCCAGCTTACGTCTGATCCTTCCACAAAGGCTTTCTTCGGATAAAATACCGCCTGTAGAAGATTGGCCCCGCTCCCCTCACTGTTATTGAGGATTGATGCCGCTGTACCGGAAGAAACTCTTGTCAGAATATCGAGCAGCGCCCCTTCAAGCACTCCCGGCAGTTTGCTGCCATCTTGCGCCTCATAGTAAGTATCAGGGATATTATCATTATTCTTATCCCATTCACTTTTCAGATCTGGCTTGTCATTGCCGTTCGAGTCATCAAACCCCCCATATTTGCATGTTTTCTGCAAAAGATCCCTGCCAAGATTTGAGTCGTCAAAAGCAAATACGGCATATATTGTGAGGTTCTGTTTATCTGCAATATCGCTCTTACCCATGGTGGAGGTTCGTAAATCAGTAATGTGCGCCCAGTAAGCCACCGCTTCGAGGTAATAGGAACCATCGCTAGTATTGGGCGAAGTGGCCCACTGGCTCGCATATCCTTCATTCGCGGCAATCTTGTCCATGTATGTCTTTACATTAAATGTATAAGGTGAAGGATTATCATCCGAAACCGGCGTGCCCCAGTTCCCTCCGGGCAAATTCTGATCCTTCGTTGATTCACCGTCGGTGAGAATCAGGACAAAGTTTTTCTGACAGGCGAAGGTAATAGGGTCTTTACCGTTATAGGTTCCTCCGTTAAACATGCTGGTGGTTGCCTGGAAGTATCGGGTAGCTTCATAATAAGTCTCGGCCAAGGGAGTCCAGGTCGTCGGATTGGTATTCTCAACCTGTGTCACCAGATTGGTGCCGGATGAACCGATGTCAACCGACACATAGCCGCCATCTTTAGAGTTATTCTGGTTGTCCTCAAACTTTGTGCCGGTGTTAAAAAACATGATCCCAAAGTTGATCCTGTCCACCATCTTGATAATCAGACCTTCTTCTGGAGGGTTATCACCCACATATACTTTGACATTATAAGTATTTGCCGCGTTACTGGATGAACACTCGGAATTATTGCCACAAGAGTAAATCTTGCCGTTGTCAATGACATAATAGTTATTCACATACCTTTTGTAGTAATCACGGTCAGGGTTGTCATGAGCCAACACATAATTTGCTGTTGAGGCAGACCGTGGAGATATCTTCCCTCCCACCAGCACCTTTCGGACAAGATCGGTTCTCCGCATTGTCAGCCAGTTAAGGAAATTCCCTGACCAAAAGCTGGTTTTATCGATTGCGGCAGCAGAGTTGATCTTGAAAAACCCGCCAGAAGTCGTGTCGTACTGAAACATTTTTGTCGAATCAAAATAGCCATAATAGGTTTTTCCGGAATCATAGCTAGTGTCGTAGTTGCTGTCGCCATACCCCTTATTCTTGTACGCAAACTCATTCATACTCCCTGAGTTATCAACCATCAGCAAGACATTGGGCTTTACCGCTGTGTTCGCAGCAAAAGGTGGAACCTGACAGAAATTGCCCATACCTGCCGGAGGGGTGTTTTGAGCTGTCGTAAATGAGGCAGTGTACGCAGCCTGCATTGCGTTACCGGAGAGGTCTTTCGCGGCTGTTGAGACCGTCACCGTGTAGGTCGTCGAATACGCAAGCGGGGCCGACGGCACGAATGTAGCTTGCATTGTGCCGCTGGAATCGTAGGTAACAGTACCGGTAACACCACCATTGACCGTTATTGTAGTAGCCGGTGAATTGATTGTTGCCGGGTTCATCTCTTCGCTGAATTTAATAACTATGTCCGTTGCAATAGATACCAAAGTTGCACCGTTAGCAGGGGTCACGATACTGCAGGTAGGCTTTGTAGTATCGCCGGCAACCGTCTTAAACGAGAATGAATACGGCTGGCTGGCGACATAATTCCCGTTTGCATCTTTCACGTTCTTTACCGTAACGGTATAGGTCGTATTTTGGGCTAGGGCGGATGAAAAAGTAATCTTGGCAATGGACTGCCCGGCATCATAGGAGAGTGTCCCTGCTACGGCAGGGGATATGTAAAAATTTGCCGGATTGATAACAGAGTCAGCATAATTAGCATCTGCAGCAGTTGAAGCTATCACCTGTTGGTCGAACTTCACTGAAACCGACGGCTGGTTGAGCGGGATGTTGATATCATTGTTGTTCGGATCAGTATCAATGATTTTTGCAGCAGTAGGAGCAGCCCCGGCCGTTTTAAATGTCACAAGGATATTGGAATTACCTAAACCATCACCGTTATCGTCTTCGATACTCTTATTAATAACAATTTCATAAACAGTGTTTGGCAAAAGGTCAGTCGACGGGTTTGCCTTGTACCAGTTACTCTTTTTTGACCCACTATCGGGATCAACCCAGCTACCGGACCAAGTAGACCAACGCGTGAAATCCGAAGAAGTCAAAAGATTTGCCGTTGTCCCTTTTTTCCTGAGTGTAATTCGTAACTGATTATTGTGATAAATTTCGTCCCACGGTACGGTAACGCCGAAAGTAAAGTAAATATTAACGTCAACGGCAACAGGATTCAGAAAAGACGGGTCATCCGCTGGAGTTGTGGTTACCGTATTGGTTGCAGCGTTAGATAAAGACGACAACAGTAGTGATAACGTGAGTACCGAAAAAAGGACAATGATCAGACGCTTCATTTCGGCACCTCCTTGATGGTGATCATAACAGCCCTGTCACCCTTGGCAGTAACGCTCAGCCGCGTCCCAGGGAGTAACTTTTCCAGTCTGGCTGTACCTTCACGGGAAGACACTAGAGTGTTCTTATTGACATCAAATCGCTCAGTGGTCCCTTTTTGATCCATAACAGTCAGGGTATTCCCTTTAAAACTGACCAAGATGCCATAAAAAACAGACTGATCTGCAGCTGAGCTAATTGCCGAAAACAAGGGGATGGACAGGAACAGAACTACCAGAATTACAACGCTGTATCTTTTCATAACCTTGCTCTCCTTAACCTTTCTCTTTAGGCCGAGAAAACATCTAACTACTTCTCAATCTCTCCATTTACAAGCTGCTTAATCTTGGCAGCATCGCGAAAGCCGCTGACTATACGCCCGTCCGGTAGCACCAGCGTAGGCGTTGCAGCTATGCCCAGCGATTGGCCAAGTTTAATAGATTCATCAACTGGTTCTTTTGCATCCTTAGGCCCGGGCGCTGGCAACTGTTCCCCGGCAAAAGCCTTATTGAGCAGATATGGCGCGTCCCCGCCCAGTATGACCCTCGCCTTGTCATAAGCGCCGGGGTGCATCTTAAGTGGAAACATTTTCACATAAATCGCCAAGTCGGGCTCCATATAGATCAGCTTGATCAACTCCATATGCAGTTTGGAACAGAACGGACAATCGGGATCGGTAAAAACAAACAGTCGCTTCTTCCCTTCAGGATTTCCGAGAACAATCGAATACTTTGTCGGCAAGGAGTTTATATCCACCTTCGCGGGGTTTGACTGAGGAAGCTGCGGTCCATCAACCACTTGCTTTTTTGTTTCCAGAGAAAAGATCGTCCCGGCAATCAGGTGTTTTTTTGCATAATCGACATAAGCGGTTCCCTTTTTGCCCTGGCTTTCCAAAGCAACCTCAAAAAGCCCTCGCACCGGTGAATGCTTAACAGAAAGGACTTTACCTACTCCCTCCACGAGCTTGCTTGCTTCATTCAAATCCAAATTATGGCACTTCGCACAATCTTCGCCAGAGTGGCCCGATCCGCCGGAACAGCTCTCGTCCAACTGAAGAGCAATCGCAGATGCGACAGGGAGCATCAATAAAAGTCCAGCAATAATCACTCGCTTCATAGTCTACCTTTCGTCATGAATCATAGAAATATTGAGTATTTATTTATAATGAGTGATAAAAAATTAAAGCAATTGAAGTGCCACATCAACCAAAGAGAGCATTAGCTTGCATTTTCTACAGGTTATTTAATGCGCATACAGTAACAGTAAGAATTATACCGCAATATTTGCATAGCGTTTCCATCAATACTACGCATTAATTTCACACTACTCAATATTGTATTCTTTAAGCTTGTACAGTAGCGATCTGTGGCTTATCTCAAGCATCCTTGCTGCGTGGCTTCTGTTACCACCAGTCGCTTCAAGAGCTCGCCGAATAAAAGCCCTTTCAAGAAGTTCGCCGGCGCGTTTTAAAGAAATACAGTCAGGGGGTATGACTTCAGGCAACTCCCTGGCATTAATACGACGAAGCCTTTCAGGCAAGCATTCGGGGCCAAGAACAGTGCCGTCACACACGACTACCCCGCGTTCTATGGTATTTTCCAGTTCCCGGACATTGCCGGGCCATGGGTATTCCAAAAGAAGCTGCATGGCACTCTGGTTACACCGGATGCCATTCTTTCCGAATTTTTCCCCATAGCGGCTCAAGAAATACTCTGTCAAAAGCGGAATATCCTCTGTTCTCTCTCGGAGCGGCATGAGCGTGAGCGCAAAGACGTTCAATCTGAAAAAAAGGTCCTCCCTGAAGCGCCCCTTGAGCACATCCGCTTCCAGATCCCTTGAAGTGGCAGATACGACTCTGACATCAACCTTTTTTGACGATGACGCTCCGACCTTCCTGATCTCCTCCTCTTGTAGCACCCGAAGCAATTTCACCTGAAGCGACAAAGGCATCTCACCGATTTCATCAAGGAACAGCGTCCCACCATCAGCCTGCTCGAAAAGCCCTGTTTTGTCACTGAAGGCATCGGTGAAGGCGCCTTTAACATGACCGAACAGCTCGCTTTCGAGGAGGTTCTCAGGGATTGCGCCGCAGTTTACCGCGATGAATGGCCCTTTGCGCCGAACACTGTTGAAATGCAGCGCCTTGGCGATCAGTTCCTTTCCGGTTCCTGACTCCCCAAGAATGAGAACAGTGGTTTTGAAGTCACAGACCTTCTCGACCAGAGAGAAGATTTCGAGCATTCGAGGATTCTTGCTTATGATTCCGGAAAAACAAAACTCACGAGTTACCGCCGCCTGGAGCTGGCGGTTTTCCGTTTTCAGTCGCTCCCTCTCTTCGGCCTTCTTGAGCACCAAAGCGATCTCATCACTCTTGAACGGCTTGGAGATATAATCGTATGCGCCCAGCTTCATGCACTCAATGGCCGAATCGACCGTGCCATAGGCAGACATCATGATAATTGTTGCCGGATCCCCTGATTGCACAGCCTTGCTTATAAACTCAGTCCCGTCGACCACAGGCATCCTGATATCACAAAGCACAAAATCAAAGCGGTCACTTCGCATCAGCTCCAGCGCTTCGCTACCGTCAGACGCCAGCTCCACCGAATAACCGAGCTTTTGGAGCATTACCTTGAGCATATGGCGAAGATTTTCCTCGTCGTCTACCACCAGAATACGTTTGCTTTCAGGAGATTTCATGGTTCTCTGAGCCTCCGGTTGCCGGGACCGGCAAATAAATACCGAAACAGCTCCCCAACCTTTGATCGCTGGTCACGGTTATGCGCCCGCCAAATGAATCAATAATCCTGGCAGCGATGGACAACCCCAGGCCTGTGCCCTTCCCGGGCTCTTTTGTGGTAAAAAACGGATCGAAGATCCGCTCCAGGTTCTCTGGCGAGATCCCGGAACCACTGTCATGAATATCGACCCTGAGCATTTTGTACGTATTCCCTAAGGTAAAGGTGCTCTGAAAGGCTGAGCCAAAGTCTTCCTTGCGCCTCCCCATAAATCTGCCTGAAGGTGATTTAGCGCTCCTCCGGTCAATCTGTTCTTCAATCCCGGCTTTAATCTCTATGCGCCCTCCCGATGACATCGCGTCACGAGCATTTAAGAGCAGGTTGATCAGCACCTGCTGAAACTGAAACCGATCAATATACGGCTCAGGAAGCGGTTCAGCCACAGAGAATGATACAGTTAGACCTTTCAGTGCGCCCTGCCCTTCCAGCAGCGCAACAGTCTCCTTGATAAGTGACGGTATCTCCACCGGTGCCAACTGACATTTCAGAGGTCTGGCATAATCCAGCAGATCACGGACAATTCTGTCAATCCGTCCTGCTTCTTGCTCGATACGCCGGGAATAGTCCCTTTTTTCCGGGTCAGTGGACAATTCATCGGAAAGGATGCCGGCATAGCCGATTATTGAGGCAAGAGGGGTGCCGATCTCATGCGCGGTACCGGCGGCCAGCAAACCTATGGATGCCAGTCTTTCGGAACGGATAGCTTCTTCTCTGGCCTCTTTAAGCTGGCGGTTTACCTCTTCCAGTGAGCTGACATGCTGCCTCACCTCTACCCGATTGTTGCGTAAGGTCGTTACCATCGCATTGAAGGAATCAGAAAGGTCTGCTATTTCAGCGCTGCCTGGCACATGAACCGTCTGCCCGTAATCACCTTTGGCAACCCGCTCTATTGCAGCATGGAGATGCCGCATGGGCGCAACGACACTTCTCCTCAGAAACACAAACCCCATACCAAGAAGCAACAGAAAATCCAGAACAAAATAGGCCATAAGAAGCCGTTGTGACCTGGCAAGCCGTTCATGTTCGCCAGACAGAGACAGTGTCAGGCGCGCTGCGCCGATGCAGAGATCTTCATGCAGGATGGGCGCATATACATGAATCTCACGGGCACTGTCGCCCAAGAGATACGACCCGGCACCGGATTTGATGGTATCCGCCAGCTTCTGATCGATGCCGCGTTTATCATCAACCGCGTAAACAGCTTTGCCATCATGATCAACCAGCAGCAGACCGGCGAAATCAGGAATGCCCTGCAGGGACCTGGTTTTACCGGAAAATCCTGATTCGATCACATTACTCAATACAAGGGGATAAGGGGCGGAATTTAGCATTGTTGCAAGAAGAGCGCTCCCCTCCTGCCCCTTCATAGAGTAAAGATCCTTTTTGGAGAGGCTTAAAGAGATAGCCCCGAGCAGAAGCCAGTTCAGCAACAAGATTGAGGACAATACTGCCAAAATGGAAAGAGTGAGGCTTGGCCTGAAGCTTTTCATTTGGGGTTTATTGCCCTCCAAGCCGCGAGAGGCCAAGATACCAATCAATTATCCTGCTGCCGTAAAATATATAGAGGATTGCGCCCAAAGCAAGGAAAGGGCCGAACGGTATAGGTAGCTTCGAATCGCGACCGCGGGCAATCATGAGGCCAACCCCGATAACTGAACCTACCAGTGAAGCAGAAAAGATTATGAAAAGAATGGAGCGCCACCCGAGAAAAGCACCCAGCATGGCTAACAGTTTGACGTCGCCGCCCCCCATGCCATCCTTGCCGGTAAGCAGTTGATAGCCATAGGCAACCAGCAACAGGCTGCCACCGCCGGCCAGCAACCCGATAAGTGAGTCTTTCCATCCAAGCCAGGGAAGAAAGAAGGAGAAGGCGAAACCCACGGCAATTCCAGGCAGGCTTATGACATCAGGAATTATCTGATGGTCAAAGTCGATGAATGTTATCACCACCAGGCTCGAACATAAAATAAACAGGGCGAGAAAAGAAAGCGTCGGGCCGAATTTGATAAAGAGCATCAGGGTCAGCAGGCCGTTAATGATCTCAACCAATGGATAGCGCATTGATATACGAGCCTTGCAAGAACGGCATTTCCCACCGAGAAGGATATAGCTTACTATCGGGATATTGTCGTACCACTTGATCCGGTAGCCGCAGAGTGGACAGCTCGATGGAGGCGATACTACCGAACGGTTTTCTGGAAGCCTGCAGATGCAGACATTGAGAAACGACCCAACCACGGCACCGTATATGAAGGCAAAGATATTGTAGACGATAACTGGAGACATTAAAGAAAACCTTTTCATTGAAATAACATCCGGACCGTTGAATTATACATGAGGCAATCGCAATTTCCAGGCGGTTCCCGCAATTAAGAGATAATGCAATCTACATATATACACAAAACCAAATATCTGATATATTTGGTCCTTGAGGTGACAAGAATGAAAGATCTGCTCATTTTAGTTGGCGTTTTTGTTTTCTGGATTGTCCTGCAGAAATATATCCTGCCGCGCTTGGGGGTCCCCACCTGAATGTCTGATTCATGCGACCTCGGGGACCGGGGAACTAAAAAGAAAGACAGTGAAAATAAGAAGTAGCAAAAAGGCCGCCATGCCCTGGCGGCCCTTTTTGGGTTTGGTATGTGAGAGTATCGTGAACAGGCTCAGTCATCCATAAAGCCAGAATGATCTGTACTTGCATCTCACAATATCTAACGAGTAGGTTCTTCCAGAACTATCAGGTAGCCGTCCGGGTCAAAGCACCAGAGATCCTTGATCCCGTAGGGCTGTTCCTCCATGTGATAGAGGATTTCCATCTCCTCTTCCATAATAGCTTGATAGATCTCATCCAACCCTTCAACCCTGAAATGGAGAGTTGCCCCAACCCCTTTCGGGAACATGGCAAACCGCTCTTCGAGTACCGGATGCACCTTCAATACTGTCGCCTCTTCCACAAAAATAAGATTACACCCTTCAACTTTCATCTCAAGATGTTCCGGGGCACCAGGCACTGTAAGTGCTCGTCGGATCGGCAATTCCAGAATTCCTGCATAGAAGGCTTCGGTAGTCGATAAGTCTGCCACTGTGAGCTGGATTGACATTGCCGGAGTATGGCGGCTCATAGACCCTTTCATCCAATCAGCTTGGTAGAATACCTGCCCAAGATACTCAGGTAATTGGTAAACAACATGATGCCCAAAACTATCAGAAATATTCCGGTCGCTATTTCAAAGAGCCGGATATGTTTCTTGAACCTGTTAAACACCTGGATGAAACGGTTCAACGCCAGCGATGACAAGAAAAATGGGATCGCCAATCCCATGGAATAAGTCATTAACAGGGCGATGCCATGATAAACAGTATCCTCTGCAGCTGCCACCATCAGAATCGATGCCAGTATCGGACCGATGCAGGGAGTCCAACCAGCGGCAAAGGCAATGCCGACAAGCAAAGTCCCTAAGTAACCGGCAGGTTTTCGCTGAATATTGATCTTCTTCTCTCCCAGAAGAAGACTGATGGGGATAAGCCCGGTTATATGAATCCCGAAAAGGACAATCAGCACCCCGCCAAGCTTCCGCAGCAAATCCATCTTTGACTGCAAATAACCGCCGATAAAGGTCGCAGACGCACCAAGAAGCACAAATATCAAAGTGAATCCACCAATAAACATGAGAGAATGGATAATTGTCTGATTTCGGACTTTGTGGGAAGGGGTTTCCTCCTGAAGTTCAGCGAAGGAAAGGCCGGTAATATATGTTATGTACGAAGGAATAAGGGGCAAAACGCACGGAGAAAGGAACGATAGTAACCCGGCGATGAATGCCCCTGCAAAAGAAATGTTTGCTCCGGACATTATTTTGATGCCAACTCGGAGAAGAACTGAACTGAATCAGCAGACGCCCAGTCCATCCCTCCTATGACTTTTTTTACCACGACCCCGTTCTTGTCGATGACAAAGGTCTCCGGCACACCGGTTATGCCATAAACTTTGCCGGCTTTTTGTTCAGGATCATTCAAACTCGGCAGATTAAAACCGGTACGTTTAAAAAAAGCCGTAACTGCATCCTTACCACCTTCGTCGATAGAAACAGCAAGCATCTGGAATGATTTACCAGCCATTTGCTGGTTAAGCTTCATCATTGAAGGGATTTCTTCCTTACACGGAGGGCACCATGTTGCCCAAAAGTTTAAAAAAACAACCTTTCCTTTAAAGGAAGAAAGGGTAACGTCACGGCCGTCAAGATCTTTCAGCGTAAAATCCGGCGCTGCTGTGCCCTCACGCAATTGGCTGACCGATGAAGATTTGCCCTTTTCCTCCTTTGAACAGCCAAATAAAGCCAAGCAGAGCAGTATTACGATCAAGACAAGTCTCTTCATACATACCTCGATAATCTTCGTTTGGATAATTGCTGAGTTATATTTTAGGCAAGGATCATTGTAAAGCAAGGAGATTTTAAAAGTGCAAACGCGAGAAGGCAGACGCAGGAATGGCGGGCTAGGTAAAACAACAGAAGGAACAGATTATGACTTAAGCGTCCTCGCCACGAATCTGCTGGCGAACCCTGCGGGTGGAGACAGCAAGTGGCAGCAGCTCCGTATGCTTTGTCAAGACATCTTCGAGTGACATGCCATCGTTAATTATGATGTCATCCCCGCCAAGATAAGTCTTGGCAAAATGACGACCGTCGTCTCTACAGTAAACCTGAACGTGATAAGAGTCGCCGTCTACCTGAACGCGTGCTTGATGCACCAGAGTCCCGTGTCCCATAGCATTTCACCACATAATCGATAACATTAAATAAAATAACTATATTCCTACGCAGGCTAAGTGCAAAATACACACCAAGCAAAATAGCATTAAATATTAAGCGGTTTTTGAGTTTTTATGGTGACAGCGGATGGTTATTTAACCAGAACTCCGGGTTTTAGCGCTGCCTGGTAACCACGTAGTCGGAGAGGTCGAAAAGCGCAGACTTAATGGTTGACTCTGGAAATGATGCTAAAGAAGCTTTGGCACTCTCTACATAATCGCGAGCCCTCGACACAGTGAATTCAATACCTTGGTGCCGTTGCACAAGATCAAAGACAAAGGCGAAATCCTGATCTTCGACAATCTCCGCAGTAACGATATCCCCGACCCGGTCCTTCTCCACATCGGTACAATGCATCAAGGCGTGGATCAGAGGCAAGGTTATCTTCCCTTCTTCGATATCGTGCCCAATGCTCTTGCCAAACTCCTCCTGGTCAGCGGAATAGTCCAGCACATCATCCATCAACTGGAAGGCAATCCCCAAATCCATGCCGAAATCTCGCAAGGCATTTTCCATCTCAGTGGAAACCTTGCCAAGGATGGCCCCGGCCTGGCATGCTGCTGAGATCAGAACTGCAGTCTTACACTTGACGACATCAATATACCTGGCCTCTGTCATGGTGAGATCACTGGTACAGACCAGTTGCAGTACCTCGCCCTCAGCAATCATGGTGGTTGCGCCCGACAGAACCCGGAGAATATCCAGGTCGCCGTCTGCCACCATAAGAGAGAATGATTTTGAGAACAGGAAATCGCCGACCAGCACGGAAGCTTCGTTACCCCAAAGGGTGTTTGCCGAGGCAATGCCCCTGCGGAGATTGGCGTTATCGACAACGTCATCATGAAGAAGGGTTGCAGTGTGGATGAATTCGACCACACTTGCCAACGGCACATGACGGTCGCCACTATATTCACACAGCTTAGCCGCGAGAAGAAGCAAAGCCGGTCTTATCCGTTTCCCACCGCTGGAAAGCACGTACTCGCCAACTTTGCGGATAAGCGGAACATCGGACGCCAAGTCCTTACGAAACTGCTGCTCTACCTGTATAAGTTCATCCCCGATAAGGGCCAGAACTGCTTCCATTAATGATTACCCCTTTAAAATCTGCGCCAATACTATAGGAACCCCGGACAGTTTGTCAAAGTTTTTCTGGTTAGAGTGGTATCGGGACACGCCTTTATTTACCACCCCTTTGCCTTGCAAATTAAAAGACTACAAGGTAATATGTGGCCGCTAAAAACAAAGTCATACTGCAGAACTCCTTAAGAGGTAATCTAAAATGAAACTGATCATCCGAATCACCCTGCCGCTCCTGCTGCTTAGCATGATGGCCGTCCAGGCATCAGCTGCAGGCCTATCAGAAAGGGTAATAGAACATACCCTGAAAAACGGCATGAAAATCCTTATGGTTGAACGACACACCTCTCCAACTGTCTCAGCATGGATCCGTTTCAAGGTAGGCAGCGTTGATGAGCGGAGCGATGAAAGGGGGGTGGCTCATCTCCTGGAACATATGCTCTTCAAGGGGACCAAGACGCTCGGCACAAAGGACTATGCCTCGGAAAAACCGCTGCTCGACAAAATCGAAGAGGTTGCGCAGAACCTGGTCCAGGAAAAAGCAAAGCAGGAGCGCGGCGATAAAGAAAAAATTAAATCTCTGCAAAGCGAGCTTTCCCGGCTTGAGAGCGAAGCAGGTAAATTCGTCATCAAAGAAGAGTTCGCTGACCTTTACTCCAGAAACGGTGGATACAACTACAATGCCTTCACCAGCAAGGACGGCACGACCTACCTCATAGGCCTGCCGTCAAACAAGCTGGAATTATGGGCTGCCATTGAATCAGACCGGATGCAGAATGCCGTACTCAGGGAGTTCTATACCGAGCGGGACGTTGTCATGGAAGAACGGAGAAGGTCGTATGATGCCGAACCTGCCGGACGACTTTGGGAGACCTTCCTGGCAACTGCCTTTATGGCCCATCCCGTCGGCCAGCCGATAATCGGCTGGATGTCAGATCTGGAAAACCTCACCCGGACCAAAGCAGAGCATTTTCTCAAGAGTTACTATGCCCCCAACAATGCAATAATCGCAATTGTCGGTGACATTAACCCGCAGAAAACCGTGGCGATGGTTGAACGGTACTTCGGCAATATCCCCCCTGGCAAATCTGTGCCTCCGGTTGCAGTCAGGGAGCCCCAGCAACATGGGGAAAAGAGAGTTGAAATCATTGGGGATGCCGAGCCGGAATTAATGATAGGCTTCCACAAGCCTACCCTGCCCGACCCTGACGATTACGTATTCGATGTCATTGATATGCTGCTTGCTGACGGAAGAACATCGCGCCTCTACAAAAAACTGGTTATCGAGAAACAGATCGCGACAGAGGTCGGTTCATTCTCTGCCCCTGGAAGCCGCTACCCCAATCTCTTTGTCATTTCAGCGACCCCCAGAGCCCCACATAGCGTCAAGGAAGTTGAAGATGCCATATATGCTGAGTTGGAGCGGTTCAAGAGCGAGCCGGTCCAGGAAAAAGACCTGCAGAAGATACTGAACCGGCTCGAATATGAAGAGTTCCGCCAAATGGGCTCTAACGGCGGCCTGGCCAGAAACCTGACCGAGTATGAAGCGGTTACCGGCAACTGGCGCTACCTGATCGAACACCGCCAGAAAGTGGCGGCTGTTACCCCGATGGATGTCGTCAATGTTGCGAGAAAATATTTCACCAGAGAAAACAGAACTGTCGGTTTCATAACCAAGAAGCTTAAGGAGGAATCCAAATGACCAGAGCCACCTGTCGCTTTCTTGCACTCATCATAACCGTTTTCGCACTATCTGGATGCGCCGGTCCGAGTACCCAGGTGAACCCTCGTTCCATGTCGTTCCCACCGCTCTCTTTCGAGATCCCCAAAAGCCAGCGGATGGAACTGCCTAATGGCATGGTGGTCTACCTTCTGGAGGACCATGAACTTCCATTGGTGAGCATTACCGCGTATATCAACACAGGAAGCATTTATGAACCGCCGGACAAGACAGGCCTTGCATCGCTCGCCTCTGCCGTATTGAGGACCGGGGGTACCGATACGATCACACCTGACGCAATGGATGGCGAACTGGAATTCATGGCTTCTTCAGTTGAGGCCGGGATCTCGTCCGACGTCGGCAATGTATCAATGGCCACCCTCACAAGGAATTTCGACAGGACCTTGCAGATCTATGCCGATGTTTTGATGAAACCGGCATTTCGCGAAGAGAAGCTCAACCTCGCTAAAAAGCAGACAATAGAGGCACTGCGCCGACAGAATGACAACCCGAAGGCGATCGCCGACCGTGAACTCCGGAAAGCCCTCTACTCCGGCCATCCCCTGGGGGCATACCCGACAGTAGAAAGCATATCAGGGATTACCCGTGATGACCTGATCAAATTCCATGGCCGATATTTTAGACCGAATCGGGTGATTCTTGCTGTTGCCGGTGACGTAAAGACAGAGGAGTTATCCGCCAAGCTTGAGAAGCTGTTTAACGGCTGGGAAAAAACGGACGAGTCTTTGCCAAAGGTTGCCCCGCCAGCCGCTGAGGTAAAGCCGCAGGTTCTGCTGGCACACAAGGACGTCAACCAGTCGGCGATCCGGATCGGCCATCTCGGCATCGATAAGGACAGTCCGGACCTCTATGCCATACGGGTGATGGATTATATCCTTGGCGGCGGCTTTACTTCACGGCTTACCCAGGAGATCCGCTCGAATCAGGGGCTTGCCTATAATGTCGAGAGCCATTTCGATATCGGACGCCGCTTTGTGGGGACCTTTATCGCCCAGACCGAGACCAAATCTGAATCAACGGCCAAGGCAATAACCTTGATGCGCGATATCATTGCCGGAATCACCAAAGAGCCGGTCTCCAGCCAGGAACTTGATCTGGCCAAGAATTCGATCATCAATGCCTTTATCTTCGGCTTTGCCAAGCCTGAAGCCGTGGTCAACCAGCAGGCCAGGCTGGAGTATTACGGCTACCCCAAGGGATACCTCGAAAACTATCGGGACAACATCGCAAAAGTCACCAAAGATGACATTCTGCAGGCAGCGAAAAACCATCTTCACCCGGATAAAATGGTGATCTCCGTGGCTGGCAACGACAATGCTTTTGACAAACCGTTATCGATCTTCGGTCGAGTGACTGACATCAAACTGGAAACTATGAAAGGTGATAAGACTCAATAATGCTAAGGATCCTTACAACTCTTTTACTGCTGTCACTGCTAGTAACCACTGCCTCTGCATCTCAAACAACAGAGCAATCAGGAGTGCCGATACTCCTCTATCACCGCTTCGGACCCACTGTCGCCGATGGCATGACCATCACCACACCGGTATTCGAGTCACACCTCAAGTACCTTAAAGACAATGGCTACACAGTGATCCCCCTGAGAAGGCTGGTTGACTGGTACCAGAAAAAGGCACCGGTCCCTCCGCCTAAATCAGTGGTGATCGTTGAGGATGATGCCCATAAGACCGTTTACAGTGACATGCTGCCACTGATCAAAAAATACAAGGTGCCTGTGACCGTGTTCGTCTATCCGTCGGCGATCTCCAACGCCAAATACGCCATGACCTGGGACCAGCTGCGGGAACTGAAGAAGACCGGGCTTGTCGACATCCAGTCGCATACCTACTGGCACCCGAACTTCAAGAAAGAGCGAAAGAAGCTCAAGCCGGCAGAACTGGATAAACTGGTGAACACCCAGTTAAAAAAATCAAAGGACAAACTGGAGAAGGAACTAGGCGGGAAGGTTGATATGCTTGCCTGGCCGTTCGGCATCTACGACGACTATCTGCTGAAGATGGCCGCAGCTAACGGGTTTACCACTACTTTCACCATAGAGCGTCACCATGCCGGAGCCAGCGACTCGGTTATGAAACTCCCCCGTTATCTACTGATCAATTCGGACCAGGGCAAGGCATTTGCCCAGATACTGGCAGGAACAGCGCCTAAACGAAACATCGCTTACTAAATACGGTCTTTGTTGTTCAATTTCTCAAAAAGCTCAATCTGCTCCTGCAGAGAGAGCTTTTTCTTTGCCTGGCACCCGGTGGCAAGACACAACCGGCAGCGGTCGTCACTGCACCACTGACAATAGCTACAGTCCTGGCACGGGTGTTTCTTTCCCTCAGTCATTCACTTTTTCTTCCCGAGTTCCATTGACCGTTGCGTCGCCGCTTCGACACAGCGCATGACCGTGCCGCGGAACCCGCCAACTTCAAGAGCCTGAAGCCCGGCGATGGTGGTGCCTCCGGGAGAAGTCACCTTTTCACGGAGCAGCGCCGGGTGCTCTCCGGTCTCGTTCAGCAGGCAAGCAGTACCGTATACTGTCTGGAGAGCCAGGCCGGATGCGACCTCACGGGGCAGTCCGTTCTTGACGCCCGCATCGGAAAGGGCCTCGATGAACGTCAGCACATAGGCAGGGCCACTTCCGGAAAGACCGGTCACGGCATCGATCAGTTTTTCATCCACCTGCCAGCACTTGCCAACCATGGTGAAGATTTCCGCAGCCAGCGTCATATCCTCGGCAGACGCATGTGTCCCGGCAGCTATTGCTGTTGCACCCTGCAGGGCCAGTGCCGGGGTATTGGGCATTGCCCGCACAACCTTGACCGGTGTCGGGAATAAAGATTCAATGATTGAACAAGGCACCCCGGCCATTATCGATATGAGCAAGGTATCACCGTTTATGGCTGATGATATGCCTGACAGGACAGAATCAACCATCTGCGGCTTGATCGCCAGCAGTATCAGGCGACAACCTGTCGCCACCTTGGTGTTATCAGCAGAAACACCCACGGCATAGCGCTCTGCCAGAAAATCCCTGCGTCCGGCAACCGGCTCAGCTACCTCGATTTTATCAGCAGCAATCCCCCCCTGGATCAAACCCTTGATCATTGCCTCGGCCATGTTGCCGCCACCAATTATGCCTATTCCCAGATTCCGGAACATCGTGCTATCCCCCCTGCGCAATCTTGATTCATGCTCTCCAATGAACTTATAGAAGAAATTTCCCATGTCAACTTAAAATCATTATCTGCCCCCGGACGCAAAAGATCGTCATGTCGCACAATTCACACACCGTTTACAGTGCCAGAATCAGCAAACCGTGCATGGGGTTGATTATCGACCCAGGCCCCACTTAAATTTCCCGTAATACTTAGACTTTACCGGCATTAATGCTAAACTTTTCACTTGACAGCAAGCCGCGTAAAGAATATTTGGAAAGGTCCGATAAATTACTCCATCGCACAGGGAGATAAATAGATGAGCAAGGTTCTGATAATCGGAGCAGGGGGCGTCGGCCAGGTCGTTGCCCATAAATGCGCCCAGCGTCGTGACATTTTCAGCGAGATCACCCTGGCCTCGCGCACCAAGGCCAAGTGTGACACCATTGCCGCCCAACTGAACAACAGCATAAAAACCGCTCAGGTAGATGCCGACAACGTCCCCGAACTGGTTGCCCTGATCAAGGCAGAGCAGCCAAAACTGGTGATCAACGTGGCGCTGCCGTACCAGGATCTGCATATCATGGATGCCTGCCTGGAGACCGGTGTCGATTACCTCGACACTGCCAACTACGAACCGCTGGACACCGCCAAGTTCGAGTACTCCTGGCAGTGGGCCTACCAGGACCGCTTTAAAAATGCCGGTTTGATGGCGCTTCTGGGTTCTGGTTTCGATCCGGGTGTTACCAACGTCTACACCGCCCTGGCAGCCAAAAAGTATCTGGATGTCGTGGAGGAAATCGACATCATCGACGCCAATGCCGGCAGCCACGGCCAGCCGTTTGCCACCAACTTCAACCCGGAGATCAACATCCGCGAAGTGACCGCTACCTGCCGCCACTGGGAAAACGGCCAGTTTGTCGAGAGCCCGGCGCTCTCCACCAAGCGGGTCTTTGATTTCCCGGAAGGGATCGGGCCGATGAACTGCTATCGACTCTACCACGAGGAGATGGAGTCGCTGGTCAAGCACATCCCGACCATCAAGAAAGCCCAGTTCTGGATGACTTTCTCCGACAACTACCTGAAGCACCTGGAGGTACTGCAGAACGTCGGCATGACCAGGATCGACGAAGTGGAGTTTAACGGTCAGAAGATCGTGCCGATCCAGTTCCTAAAGGCGTTGCTCCCTGATCCGGGTTCGCTGGGTCCGCTGACCAAGGGCAAGACCTGCATCGGCGTCATTGCCCGCGGCACCAAGGACGGCCAACGCAAGCAGGTTTACATCTACAATATCTGTGACCACGAGGCCTGTTACAAAGAGGTCCAATCCCAGGCGATCAGCTACACCACCGGTGTCCCGGCGGTGGTCGGCGCCATCATGATGCTGACCGGCAAGTGGCACGCACCTGGGGTCTGGAACATGGAGCAGTTTGACCCGGAGCTGTTCCTTGATGTGCTCGGCCCAATGGGTCTGCCGACGGTGGTCATCGACGGCGGTGAATGGCCGGAGTTATAGCGCATTGACCGGTATCGACATCGACAAAATCCTGAAGCTCTCACCCTCCCCTGCCTATGTGGTGGACCTGGGTCAGCTGCGTCATAATCTGGCGATACTGGACGAGGTGCAACAGCGCTCCGGCGCCAAGATCCTCATGGCGCTGAAGGCGTTTGCCATGTGGGGGGTGTTTCCGCTGATCCGGGAAACCCTGCATGGCGTCTGCGCCAGCTCCCCCTGGGAGGCACGCCTCGGCCGCGAGGAGTTCGGCCGCGAGGTCCACAGCTTTGCCGCGGCGTTCAAGGAAGCAGATGTAGTTGAGTTGTTGCAGATCTCCAATCACCTGGTTTTCAACTCCTTCAACCAGCTGGAGCGGTTCCGACCGCTGTGGGAGCAGAGCGGCGTCTCCATCGGCCTGCGGGTCAACCCGGAGCATTCCGAAGGTCACACCCCTATCTACGACCCCTGCGCGCCCAAATCGCGGCTCGGCATCCCCCGGAAAGAGTTTGACGGCCGGTCGCTGGCCGGGGTTGAAGGGCTGCACTTCCATACCCTGTGCGAGCAGCTGTTCGAGCCGCTAGCGCGGACCGCCAAAGTGTTCGAGGAAAAATTCGGCGAGTTTCTCCCTCAAATGAAATGGTTGAACTTAGGTGGCGGCCACCACATCACCCGCGAGGGATATGACATCGACGCCCTGGTGGAGCTGGTCAAGCATTTCAAAGGAAAGTACGGCATTGAGGTCTACCTGGAGCCAGGCGAGGCGATCGCCATCGGCACCGGCATCCTGGTGAGCGAGGTGCTGGATGTGGTGCACAACGAGATGGATATTGCCATCCTCGACGTCTCTGCCACCTGCCACATGCCGGATATCCTGGAGATGCCCTATCGACCCGGCATCACCGGCGGCTATAATCCCGAGGAAAAGTCCCACACTTACCGTCTCGCCGGGCCATCCTGCCTGGCAGGCGACGTAATCGGCGACTGGTCGTTCGAAAAGCCACTCAATCCCGGCGACCGGCTGGCCTTCGAGGACATGTCCCACTACACCATGGTCAAGACCACTACCTTCAACGGCATCCAGCACCCGGCGATCTGCACCTATGAGCCGGCGAGCGGGGAGCTCAAGGTCATCAGGCAGTTCGATTACGAAGATTTCAAAGGACGCCTTTCATAGGCGATAACACCAAAACCACCCGAATTCGATTTCGGGCGTAGAGCAAGGCGACGAGGAAGGGTTGACGCAGGCGTAGCAGGGCTACGTCGAGGAGAGCCCTGACGAGGCAACACAGCTATACGGCCGAAGGCGGATTCGTTCAGGAGAACCCATGGAAAAATGGACCATTGCCGATTCTGCAAAGATTTACAACATCGACAACTGGGGCTCTGAGCTCTTCTCGATAAACAAGAAGGGCCACGTCTGCGTCCACCCTTCTCCTACCTCAAAATACTCCATCGACCTGCGGGATCTCATGGAAGACCTGATCAAGCGCAAGATCAAGCCCCCGATTCTGCTCCGGTTCATGGACATCCTCGAAGGGCGGATCGGCGCCATCAATCGCGCCTTCAAAAGCGCCATCTCCGAGAATGACTACCCGGCCAAGTACCGCACCTTCTACCCGATCAAGGTCAACCAGCAGCGCCAGGTGGTGGAAGCGATCACCCAATTCGGCAAACGCTACAACATCGGCCTGGAGGTCGGCTCCAAACCGGAGCTGGTTGTGGCGATCTCCTTTGCCTCAGGGACCAACATTCCGATCATCTGTAACGGCTACAAGGATGCCGAATTTATCGAGACCGTCCTTTACGCAACCAAGATCGGCTTTGATATCACCATCGTTGTGGAGAAACTGTTCGAGCTGGAAAAGATCATCGCCCTGGCCAAGAAGGTCGGCATCGTGCCGAAGCTGGGGATTCGCGTCAAACTCTCTTCCAAAGGGACCGGCAAGTGGGCCACTTCAGGCGGCGAAGACGCCAAATTCGGTCTGCGGATCTCCGAACTGATCACCGCTATCGAGCTGCTGGAAGAAGAAGGGATGGTGGACAAGCTTAAACTGCTCCATTTCCACATCGGCAGCCAGATCACCAAGATCGACAAGATCAAGAACGCCCTGATCGAAGGGACCCGTGTCTACGCCGAGATGCGCAAGATGGGGGTCGACCTGGAGTACGTCGACATCGGCGGCGGACTGGGCGTCGATTACGACGGCACCAAATCGAGCTACTTCTCCAGTGTTAACTACACGGTTGAAGAATATGCCAATGACGTCGTTTACCAGATCAAGAACATCTGCGACGAGGCAGGGGTCGAATGCCCCAACATCATCTCCGAATCGGGCCGGGCCATTGTCGCCCACTATTCGGTACTGATCACCAACGCCCTGGACACCAACACCCAGAGCCTTTCCCCGGATTTCGAAGAGGTCCTGGAGACCACCGAAAAGCTTTCTCCTACGGTGCGCAAGCTGGTGGACATCTACAAAAGCATCGACCGCCACTCGCTGCGCGAGGATTACCACGACACCCTGCAGCTGATCCAGGAAGCGGTGAGCCTGTTCAACCTCGGCTACCTGAACCTTCAGGATCGCGCCGTTGCCGAATGGCTCTGCTCAAGGATATTCAAAAAAATCAACGGCATCGTCGAGAAGATCAAGCCGATCCCGGAAGAGTTGTCCAACTTCCACCTGAGCCTCCGCCAGACCTATTTTGCCAACTTCTCGCTGTTTCAGTCGATCCCCGACTCCTGGGCCATTGACCAGCTGTTCCCGATCATGCCGATCCAGCGGCTCAACCAGAAGCCGGATGTCATGGCTTCCATTGCCGATATTACCTGTGACTCCGACGGCGAGATCACCAGCTTTGTCGGCGAAAATGGCCGCTCCAAGTTCCTGCCACTGCACAAGGTCCGCAAGAACGAGGATTACTATATCGGCTTTTTCCTGATCGGCGCCTACCAGGAGATCCTTGGCGACATGCACAACCTGTTCGGCGATACCAACGCCGTACATATCACTTTCAACAAAAAGACCAATTACAAGATAGATACGGTGATCAACGGCGACGCCGTCTGGGAGAGCCTGAAATACGTGCAGTACAAGGGGCCGGAGATCCTCAAGCATGTCCGCGACACCCTGGAGAAGAGCGTTGCCCACCGTAAGGTCTCCATTGAGGAGAGCAGCCATTTCCTGGAACTGCTCGACAAGACCTTGCTGGGGTACACCTATTTCGGCGAATAACAACCAACCGTATTAAAAAGGGGGCGGTTATTCCGCCCCCTTCGGGTGCGCCATTAACATTAAATCACAGGCAACATTTTGTAATGTCGGGAATTACAACACTTTTTCAGGCATCGTAGACCTGAAACTTTTTTTACAAGCCCCCCATCTTTAACATTCTGCAATCATCCCCCCTACCCCAAAAGGGTTATTGCCATTTCATACTCTCATAACAACCAGTTATCGAATACATATTTCCGAAACCAAGTAAAAATTTCAGGCAAATCAGGTTTTACGTCTTTGTAACTGCAAAAAATTTTACACCCCTTACAGATATACCCAGGAAATCAGCCCCCACAACTTATTATATTTACTAACTATTTATACACACATCAAATTTTGCTTAATGATGCGGCAAACGAGCCAGCTAAAACTAATCGCACTACACCTGTCGAATCTACTTACACTTTCATCTTGAAATAAATATTGCAAAAGCATACCTGCCGGATGACAAACGGCGTTACCCACAAGCATTTAAGCATCCCCATTCACTGGCACAATCCCTTCCCAAACAGACTTGTGGCTCTTTAAAGGCGCTAAGGACTGAGCTTGACTCACTGTTCAGTTGCAATCACCAAATCCTCATATCTGCAACAAATGCTTCTTTACCCCCAAGGTAAAATGTCGACTGGGCTTACATCTCTGCATTTCTCACATTAAAATAAGACGACCCAAGCTGCATAAACACCAATATTTCAATCAAGTTACAAAAGAAGGCCACCATTTGGCACTTTGATTGCCTATATCCTTCTAACAAATCATTTTGTAGGTAATTCTTGTATTGAGCGGTGGACAAAACAACAGGAAACCTGAAAAAGGTTTCACATTTAGTAGGGAGGTAAACAAATCATGAAAGCAACTCACTCACGCAGCATCATCCTCGTAGTTATCATCGGCATACTCTGGGCTACCCAGGCCTTTGCTATGCCCACCAATTACATTCTCTCAGGTAGCGGTTACGGCGATTTGAATGGAGACCCGGTCTTTAACGAAGTTTCCTACAAAATCAACCTGGCGACAAATGCGAGCACAACCGTAGACACCTCTACCTACAGCGGCGTCACCTATCTGCTTGGTCTGCAGGGCAAGATCGGGCTCGGTCCGGACGCCTTCCCCGAGCCATCAAACACAGTGCCCTACAAAGGCTACGTCGGGAATTTTGTCGATAATCTCTATCTGGCGTTTGATGCCAACTCAAAAAGCCTTGAGTTCGGTTCATTCGATGTAGCGGCAAACGATCCTGGCAATGGAGATTTTTTTGGAGCAAATGCATTCTGGCGTTTTGATATCGGCACGGCACTCAATCCGTTTGCCGGCAGTGGCCCTGTTACCTGTTTTATTGATCCTGCTTTTGACCCGCTCAACGCAACCGGCTTCATGTGGGTTTCTGAATTTACTGCCGCGATGTCGACAGGCGATGTTCTGACCCTCGGCCCTAATACCATGGTCTATGCTGCACCGGTTCCGGAGCCGTCCACCTTTGCCTTAATCGGTGCCGGTCTCATCGGTCTTGGATTTTTACGTAAGCGTACCAGCAGAAGCTAGGCGAAACCGGGAGTAATAGTCCAATACAACTGATATCCTCCCCTAACACGAAAGGAGTTCACATATGGACGCAAAAATAAGCCGCAGAAGATTTCTTCAGATATCCGCCCTGGCTGCCGGGGCAACCATGCTGCCGATGCCGGTACGCTGGTTGGGAACCGGGAGTGCCCAGGCATTCGCCCAAAGCCCGCCGCTTTTGAAAAAAGATGCCTATAAGCTGCGCGGCTTGGCGCTTCCTCCCATGGTCTTGGGGCTGATCCCCAATTCTGCTTTCTACGCCAACGACGCTGGGGGCATTCCGGTGCTCGACGGTACGCCAGACCCGGCATTCGCCAATACCTTGAAGTACAACGTAACGGCCAGTGAATTTACCGATCAGCTCCACCCGGGCATGGGACCTACCAGACTCTGGGGCTACAGGGATACTGCCAGCGCACCTGCGAGCCAGAAGCACCTGGGCGGAGTCATCATAGCCGCCCGCGGCACCGCAACCAGAATCCGGATGACCAACGCCCTGACCACCAACGGCTCGCCAACCGGCCCGGCACTTAACAGCATTATCCCCATTGACAACTCAATCCCGGGAACCGGCATGGGAGTGGCCCAGAATCGCATCGCCGTCCACCTCCATGGCGGCTACATCCCCTGGATCAGCGATGGTGGTCCGTTCGACTGGTGGACCCCGAACAATGCCGGCGGCACCGGTTTGAGCTTCAAGAACGGTCCTGGCAGCCTGTTCGATACTGCCGACCCCATGGTCCCCGGCCAGGCCGATTACTATTACCCCAACGATCAGAGTACCCGGCTCATGTGGTACCACGACCACGCCCACGGCATCACGCGCACCAACGCCTATGCCGGAGTGGCCACCGGTTACCTCTGCCTTGATCTCGCCCAGGAGACAGCGCTCGGCACTTCCATACCACCGGTCACCAGCCTCGTCCCACTGGTATTCCAGGACAAGATCTTCGTGAATGGCGACCCGGTCACCGGAACGCTCAAGACTGACCCGACCTGGGCGAACGTCGCTCCGGCACGAGTGCAGGCCCCCGGCAGCCTCTGGTATGCTCATATCTATGATCCAAAGCTGTACCGTCTGAAAAAAGGTCGTGGTTTCCTGGCACCTCCGGACCCTTCCTGCGTACCGGAATTCTTCGGCGACACCATGCTCTGCAACGGTACCGTAGCCCCGGTGGTTGAAGTAGAACCGAGAAGGTTCCGCTTCATGCTCCTTAATGCCTGCAACGCCCGTTTCTTTAACATAAACATGCTACAGGTGCAGCCCGGCTGCGAAGTAACGACCGGAAATCTCCCTGGCGCTGTGGGAGTGCCGATCGGCCAATACAATTACATTACCGGAACACCGGTTGCAGCGCTGCCGACTCCAGGCCCCCAAATCATCCAGATCGGTACCGAGGGTGGGTACTTGCAGAAACCAGTGACTCTCCCGGCGGTAGCACCGACTGCAGCCACCGGTAACATCGTTCCCTTCAATCCTGCTACCTTCAGTGGTAACCTGGTTGTTGGCAACGCGGAACGGGCTGACTTCATCATAGATTTCTCCGCATACGCTCCGGGGACAGAGTTCGTGTTCTATAACGATTCCCCGGGCCCGTTCCCGGCAGGTGCCCCGACCAACGACTACTATGCAGGTAATGCAGCCACGCCGGCGGCAGTGCTGGGTTCTACCGTGGATACCAGAAACATCCTCCGTTTCCGGGTGATTCCGTTCAAGACAGGGAATGCCCCTGATCCGCAGGTCGGATTGCCGACTCTGCCAGCCATGGACCCGCCACCGCTCGCCACGGCAGCAGCAGTTGCCGGCGGCCCACTGACCGTACCGGCCAATGCGGCTGTGCGTGATCTGACCCTTAACGAGGATTTCGACCCCTACGGCCGCCTGCGCCAGTTAATCGGCACCACCAAGCCGGCCCTGGTCGGCAAAGGGTTTGGCCTGGATTACCTGGCCCCGGCCACGGAAATCATCGCTGCCGGTGCCACTGAAGTCTGGCGGGTTTTCAATTTGACCGCAGATACCCACCCTCTTCATTTCCATCTGCAAACCTGCCAGATCGTGTCACGGCAGCCGTTCAAGATTATAAACGGCAGATTCACCCCGACCGGTGTTGCCAGAGGGCCGGAGCCGAATGAGATGGGGTGGAAGGAAACCATCAGGATGAATCCGGGCGAAGTCACCTCGGTCATCTTCAAGTGGGATATGTCCGCCGTACCGTTCACCGTACCGTTCAGCGACCGCACTATGGGCGATCCGCTTGTCTATCCTGGCGGCATCATACCTCAGGCAAACGAGTTCGTTTACCACTGCCACATCCTGGAACACGAAGAGCACGACATGATGCGGCCACTGGTCATCACCGGCGTGAACCCGCAGCGGCCGAACATCAAGCCGACCTCGGCGGCAGCCACGGTTACCGGCGCCCCGGCGCCTCTCCTCCTGAACTTCACGGTTACCCTGGCTCCGGGAAGCACGATCGCCTCGATCGCAGCGACCTCCAGCGATCCGGCCTATCCGGCACCTGCTGCGGCAACCAATGCGGCCGGCTTCGACGTGACACTCCCGACGCTGGTCATGGCCCCGGCGACACCGATAAAGCTGAATTACGAAGTAACCGACAGCACCGGGCTGAAGTCGTCGATAACCATTGTCGCGTCCTGATCTAATGGTGCTTCTGCTTTAAACTTTCTAGGCAGTTGCCAGCCCCGGCGCTTCGGCACCGGGGCTTTTTTCATCTGCTGCATTTGCCCCGCAGGGCTTGACAACCGGGCAGGGGAAATTACTCTTCTTCTAACCCTGCGATAATGGCAGCAGGCTTATCGACTTGATTCCGGAGATGCCTATGAAGAAAAAATCGCTAAAAACCCTCATCAAGCAGGTACGAGCCGAACTCGAATGGCCAATCCTCGAAAAGTCTCACGAAATGCCGGTAATTCGCATCGCTTCTTACCCACGCACCCGTTCGCATGTCTTTCTCATGCCGAACAAGCTTCACAACAAGAGCACCGATCTGGATTATCTCCACGAACTAGGACATGCTTACTTGTGCGAAAAAGTCCACCCGGTCTTCTCAGCTACGAGCCAGTTCAGTTCGGAAAAGGACAAGCGTCAATTTCTGATGGCAATTCCCGCGTTGAACGCAGCCTGTGACTGGTTCATCGGCCACTGGCAGATGGAACTCTCACCCCAGGAGGCGCGAAAACAGCTGCAGGAGAATATCCCTATTGCCGAAGAGGTCCTTGCCGCGCCACAGCTCCCCCCCCTTGAGATTATCCTCGACGCAGCGCTGTTGATCGCCGAAGGAATTAACTACCTGGAAGAACCTTTCGAATGCCAGGGTGTCCTTAAAACTGTCGTCGATGCCTTCCTCTCTGTACCCCCCGGCCAGCCTTCTGCCGACAACTGCAGCTTGCTGGTCAACCGTCTTATGTCAACCTATACCGACCATCGCGCGCGTCTGATAAACCAGGACGGTTACCATGTCTGGGATATCTACCTCCCAGATACGGCATCACATGATTCCGCATCTGACCCAACCCGGGAAACCACTGTATGAGCAAGCGGCTGGTTATCTCGATTATCCTGCTCCTGATGGCTGCCTCTTTCCTGGCTGGAGCATGGATCAGCTACCTTAAGGCAGGAAAAGCGTCTCCTGCCGGTGGCCGGAAAATTCTTTACTACGTCGATCCGATGCACCCTTCCTACCGTTCCGACAAGCCCGGGACCGCACCCGACTGTGGCATGCCGCTGGAACCGGTTTATGCTGACGGCACGGTCGGCGATGGTTCGACGTCCCTTCCACCTGGGGCAGTCCGCGTTTCGCCGGAAAAGCTCCAGACCATTGGTATTGTGACCGGAACGGTGGAAAAGAGCAGCGGCAGCCAGAACTTGCGGCTGACCGGGCGCGTAGCACCTGATGAATCAAAGGTCTATGTAATCAATGCCACTATTGACGGCTGGATTACGGCGGTCGGCAGCAACACAACCGGCAGCATCGTCCGCAAGAATGAAGTGCTGGCTACCTTCTACAGTTCCGAGTTCCTCTCTGCTGGTCAGGCTCTCATCTATGCGCTCAGCTCAATGGATCGAATACCGGGTGGCGGGACCTCTATGAATCAGGCCCAGCATGACCAGATGCAACAGTTCAACCTGAGCCTCAAGCAGTACCGCGATTCGCTACGCAACCTGGGAATGGGAGATCGCCAGATCAATGAAATGATCCGCACCCGCAAATATATGGAAAACGTCGACATCGATGCGCCGGCCAGTGGCCTGGTCCTGGTGCGCAATGTCTCTGCCGGGCAACGTTTCGAGCGGGGCAAGGAACTGTACCGCATTGCTGACCTCTCGAAGGTCTGGGTCCTTGCCGACACCTACGGCGCGGAAGTCGATCAGTTCAAACCCGGCATGAGAGTCAAAATTTCTCTGCCGAACCGCGGCAAGACTTTTTTTGCCCGGGTATCTCCGATACTGCCGCAGTTCGATCCCACGGGCCGGACCTTGAAAGTGAGGCTTGAGGTTGACAACCCAGACTATCTGCTCCGCCCTGATATGTACGTTGACGTCGAGCTTCCGTTCAACACCCCTCCGATGCTGTCCGTGCCTGCTGATGCGGTTCTCGACAGCGGCCTGAAAAAGACCGTCTTCGTTGAGAAAGGGACCGGCATATTCGTGCCGCGTGAGGTGGAGACGGGCCGAAATATCGGCAATCGGATCGAAATCCTTACCGGTCTTAAGGAGGGGGAGCGGATCGCCATCTCCGGCACCTTCCTGCTTGATTCCGAAAGCCGGATGAAAAGCGCTGCTTCCGGGATTTCCGGCACCCCGCAGCAAGATCCGGTGTGCGGCATGTACGTGGATGAGACCAAGGCCCGCAGCAAAGGGTTGATGATCGAAGCCGGAGGCAAGACCAACTTTTTCTGTTCCGATGACTGCAAAGGGAAGTTTAAAAAACAGCCTGCGGTCAAGCCTGGCAGCGGCACCTCCAAATCCAAGGCACCAGCGGTAATGCCCGCCAAAACCGAAGTAATTAACCCGGCGGAGCATGATGCGCATGCCGGCCACAAGGCTGCGCCAGCGGCTTCCGGCCAGATGGACCACTCCGGACACGATATGCAGGGCGGGATGAAATGATCGAACGGATCATCGACTTCTCGGCCCGCAACCGGTTTCCGGTCATTGTTGTTGCCCTGATTGCCGCGTTGTGGGGATGGTGGTCCTTGCGCCACCTGCCGATGGACGCCATTCCCGATCTCTCCGACACCCAGGTGATCATTTACTCCCGCTGGGACCGCAGTCCGGACATCATCGAGGACCAGGTCACCTACCCCATTGTCTCGGCCATGCTCGGCGCCCCCAAGGTCAAGACCGTCAGGGGGTTCTCCGACTTCGGTTACTCATTCGTCTACGTCATCTTCGAGGAAGGAACCGACATCTACTGGGCCAGGTCCCGCACCCAGGAGTACCTGTCCGGAGCACTCTCCCGCCTTCCCCAGGGGGTCAGGACGGAGCTCGGCCCGGACGCCACCGGCCTCGGCTGGATCTACCAGTATGCGCTGGTCGACACTCCCGGCAGCAAGAGCCTGGCCGACATCCGCTCCTACCAGGACTGGTATCTCCGCTACTACCTGAAGTCAGTGCCCGGAGTGGCTGAAGTCGCGCCGGTCGGCGGCTTTACCCGGCAGTACCAGGTCAATGTCGATCCCAACAGGCTCCAGCTGTACGGGCTGTCGATCAACAAGGTGGCCGAAGCAGTCAGGACAGGCAACAGTGAGACCGGCGGTCGACTGCTAGAGTTCGGCGGCACCGAGTACATGGTGCGAGGCCGCGGCTACGCCCGTTCCATAGAGGAGTTCGGCGCCATTGCCGTGTCGGTCAGCGACACCGGCACCCCGATCAGGGTCAGAGACCTGGGGAGTGTCACCGTCGGCCCGGATATCCGGCGCGGCGTGGCTGACCTGAACGGCAGCGGAGATGTGGTGTCCGGCATTGTGGTCATGCGCGAGGGGAGCAACGCCCTGGAGGTGATCGACCGGGTCAAGAAAAAGATCGCAGAGATCGGCCCCGGCCTGCCGAATGGCTTGAAGATAGTGCCGGTCTATGACCGCTCCGAGCTGATCCTGCGGGCCATCGCCACGCTCAAATCGACCCTGCTCGAAGTGATCGTCACCGTCATGCTGGTGATCTTCCTGTTCCTGCGCCATCCGCCGAGCGCCCTGATTCCGGCTATCACCATTCCGTTTGCCGTGCTGATCTCCTTCATCCCCTTAAAGCTGATGGGAGTCACAGCCAACATTATGTCGCTCGGCGGGATCGCCATCGCCATCGGCGCCCTGGTTGATGCGGCCATCGTCGTGGTGGAGCAGACCCACAAGAAGCTTGAGGCGTGGGAGGCAGGCGGCCGGGTCGAAGACCAGCAATCAGTGGTCATTGCCGCCATCAAGGAGGTCGGCGGGCCAAGCTTTTTTGCCTTGCTGGTGATCGCCGTGGCCTTCCTGCCGGTCTTTGCCCTGGAGGCCCAGGAAGGGAGGCTGTTCAAGCCGCTCGCCTGCACCAAGACCCTGGCCATGGCAGTGGCCGCGTTCCTGACCATAACCCTGGATCCGGCCCTGCGGGTCATGCTGACTCACACCCGCCAGGTGAACATCCGCCCGCTCTTCATCAGCAGGCTCATCAACGCCTTTACTGCGGCCCCATTCAAACCAGAGCACGAGCACCCCATCAGCAGCTTCCTGATCCGCATTTATGAACCGGTGGCCCGCTGGGGGCTGCGACACGGCAGGATCATCATCGGCGCGACCCTGATTGCCATGCTGGCAACGATACCGGTTGCCATGCGGCTCGGCAGCGAGTTCATGCCGCCGCTCGACGAAGGCACCCTGTTCTACATGCCGACCACCATGCCGGGCATTTCCGTCGGCGAGGCGCAGAAACTGCTCCAGGTAACCGACCGGATCATCGCCAAGTTCCCGGAGGTAGAGCGGGTACTCGGCAAGGCCGGCCGGGCCGAGACCTCGACCGATCCGGCGCCGCTGTCGATGCTGGAAACAGTGATCACCCTCAAGCCGAAGGAGCAGTGGCGGGCCAGGGAAACTTGGTATTCCGGCTGGGCGCCGGGCTGGCTCAAGCCGCTGTTGCGCCCCCTGACGTCAGACCGGATCAGCCGCGACGAGCTGGTTACCGAAATGAACGAGGCGCTCAAGATCCCCGGTCTGTCCAACGCCTGGACTATGCCGATCAAGGGGCGCATCGACATGCTCACCACCGGCATCCGTACCCCGCTCGGGATCAAGATCAGCGGCGCCAACCTGACCGAGATCGAGCAGATCGGCACCCAGGTGGAAGGGATCCTGGGCAAGGTCAAAGGGACCCGCAGCGTATTTGCGGAACGGACCGGCGGCGGCTACTTCCTCGACATCACCTGGAACCGCGACGAACTGGCCCGATACGGCCTGTCGATGGATGAGGCGCAAGGGGTGGTGCAGAGCGCCATCGGCGGGGACAACGTCACTACCGCCATCAAGGGAAGGGAGCGGTACTCGGTGAATGTCCGCTACCAGCGGGATTTCCGCAGCGATCTGCAGTCTCTCCGGCGCGTGCTGGTGCCGGTTGATGGGGGCAAACGCCAGGTGCCGCTCGGCGAACTGGCTGAAGTCTCCGTTGCCAGCGGTCCCGCCATGATCCGCAACGAAGACGGCCTGCTTACCGGCTATGTCTACATCGACCTGGCGAACCGCGACCCGCAGGGGTATATCGATGAGGCCGATCCGCAACTCCGCAAGAAGATTGAGCTGCCACCAGGATATACCTTCAGCTGGAGCGGCCAGTATGAAGCGATGCAACGGGTCAAGGAGCGCCTCAAGCTCGTGGTGCCGGTCACCCTGTTGCTGATCGTGGGGCTGCTCTGGCTCAACACCCGCTCAACCGCCAAAACCGCCATTGTCATGCTGGCAGTGCCGTTCTCCGCCATCGGCGCCTTCCTGTTCCTCTGGCTGCTCGGCTACCATATGAGCGTCGGTGTCTGGGTCGGCCTGATCGCCCTGCTGGGGGTCGATGCCGAGACCGGTGTGTTCATGCTGCTCTACCTCGACCTGGCCTATGAAAACGCCCGGCGGGAGGGACGGCTTTGCAGCCGGGCCGATCTCCATGAAGCGGTCATTGACGGGGCAGTAAAGAGGATCCGCCCCAAGTTCATGACCACGGCAACCATGTTTCTCGGCCTGGTGCCGATCATGTGGGCCACCGGCACCGGCAGCGATGTCATGAAACATATCGCCGCACCGATGATCGGCGGCATCTTCACCTCGTTCCTGCTGGAATTGCTGGTCTACCCGGTAATATACGACAACTGGAAATGGCGATCTGAGCTGAGAAAATCGGGAGCTGGTCAATGAAACAAGCGTTCTTAGTCACCCTGTTGCTACTGCTAACGCTGCTCTTCTTCCCGGCTGGCAGAGCAGAAGCAGTGGTCAAGATCGGCATGAACCTTCCTGCCGGGCAGTTCCAGGGACTTAAAGGCGGGTCGGTCAGGCTGCCCGATGCGGTCAGGGGAAAGGTTGCGGTCATTCATTTCTGGGCATTGGGGTGCAGTTCATGCCGCGAGGAGATGCCGGCCATGGATTCCATATACCGGAAGCTCCGGGCCCGAGGGGTCGAAATCGTGGCAGTCAATATGGGCCAGGGCAGGAGTGAAGTCGAAAAGTTTGCCCGCGAGACCGGCATCAGTTACAGCCTGGTGCTGGACCCGGAGAGGCAAAGTGTGCAGTTGTACGATGTGGCAGGGATACCGCGCACCATAATCCTCGACCGAAACGGCACGATCCGCTTCAAGATTATCGGCAGCACCCCGGCCGAGCTGATCCGGAAGTATGTGACCAGCCTGCTCGACAGCTGATCACAACTGACAACGGAGGCTAGCGTCTCTTTCCTTCAACAATTATCAGCAGCGCCGGGAGAAAGACCAGGAAAGCAGCCACCACTGCGGTCATGCCGATTGACATTACCGCGCCGATGCTGAAGACCCCCTGGTGCCGCGCCACCATCAACGCCCCGAAGCTGAACAGGATCGTCAGGGCGTTCAGCAGGACCCCGACCCCGGCGCTGCTGGTCACCACCTGCAGCGGCGTCTCCCCCTCGTTGCGATAACGGTTGATGATGTAGATGGCCGAATCGACCCCAACCCCTAGCAACAGCGGCATGACAATGATATTGGCCACGTTGAACCTGATTCCGCCGAGCCACATCCCGCCGATCATCAGCAACAGCCCGGCCAACAAAGGCAGCAAACCGAGCAGGGCAAACTTGACGCTGCGAAAAGTGACCAGCAGGATGAGGGCAATCCCGGCAAAGGCATAGCCGAACGCCCTTAAATAGGCGTCCCGGAGGATGGTCATCGATTCGAAGACATTCACCGGCTCGCCGGTTACCTTAGGATACACAGTCCTGATCTGGGCGATGAACTCTGCCAGCGGCTCGCGGTCGAAGATCTCCTGCTTCGGTGCAACCTGCAGCAGCAGCTTGCCGGTCTTGCCGACAAACCTGGATTTCAGTTGCTGCGGCACATCGCTGTCAGTGACCGGTGCCGCCTCAAGGCTCGACTTCAGCTCAGCGATCTTGGCCGGGAACTGGGCGAACATGCTCCCCTGGAACTCCCGGAGCATGCCCAGGGCATTGCGGTCCTTCTCCTTTTCCAGCGATCCGAAAAACTTGTCCAGGGTCTGGAGAAATCCGGCTACAGCCGGCGCCTCACCAGCTTTGCGCCCTTCCAGCGCACTCTTCAACTTAGCCACCCGGTCGCGGAACCCCTCGAATACCGCCGGCAGCTCCATGACGCTCAGGTTTTCGTCATACGGCACCGGTTTCACCTCTGCCAACACCCGGCGCAGGGCCGCGATCTCGGCCAGCTTCGCCTCCTGGCCGTCCGGCGCAAAGGACAGAACGCTCACCACATGATCCACTGCCGGCAGCTTTTCCAGCCGCTGGGTCAGCTCCAGAGCTTCGCTGCGGTCCTTGGCCACAGCCACCCCGAAATAGCCGGAGTTTTCACGGCTCCGCATAAGCTTGTAGGCGTAGGTAACCGAATCCAGACCCTTGGCCTGCAAATTCATCATGTTGTAGTCAAAGCCGGTCCGCGTCAGTGCCAGGGCACAGAGCAGCGAGAGCGCAACCGTGGCGGCAATAATCGGCCACGGCCGACCGAAGAGCGCCGCCAGCACCGGATGGGCAAAGCTGACTGATCCTTTGCCTGTCTGTGCCGGCTTTGGTTTGCGCCATTTTGCCATAAGCACCAGGATCGCCGGCAGCACCGTGAAGGTGCAGAGCACGCAGAAGATAATGCCGCCGGCAGCAATGATCCCCAGCTCGGCAATCCCTTTGAAATCGGTCATGGCAAAGGTGGCGAAGGCGAGCGCTACGGTAGCCCCAGCCATGATAATCGCCAGGATGTTCCTGGTGATCCCGCCATCAATCGCCTCAATATGTGGCAGCCCGGCCTTCAGACCCTCCTGGTAGCGGAGCACCACCTGGATGCCGTATTCCACCCCCAGGCCGATCAGCATCACGGCAAACGCCATGGAGAGAATATTGAGATGGCCAACCGCCAGGGTGGCGAAGCCGAGCGACAGGGAGATCGCCACCAGCAGCGAAACCATGGCCGCGATGACGTTCAGCACCCCGCGGAAGGCAACCAGCAGGAGCAGCACCGTCAGGCCGAGGGAGAGAAAGGTGGCGGTTTCCATATCCTTCTGGCTGGTCGCCATCTCCTCGTATTCCAGCACCGGCACGCCGGTCAAACCAGCCTGGACCCCTTTGAACTCCGGCTTCTTGAGGAGTTCGGCCAGCTCGGCCCGGATCGACTTGATCGCCTTTTCCGCCGGAACAAAGCTGGTCTCGTCTTTCACCGGCAGGATAGTGATCACCTGCTGCTTGCCGACGCTCTCCAGCAGGGACGGCTTGCCGCTGCCGCTACCCTTGAGGAACGAATCCATGGACAGGGCGCTGTTCTTGCCGTCAAACCCCTTAAAGCCGGTATCCAGGCTGGCCAGCATGAAAGACAGGCTCTTCAGCTTGTTACGGGCTTCGGCGGAATCGGGCGGCAGGGCAAGATAACTGTCGATCTGGCCGGTGATGCTGGTGAACAGGGTCTGCACCGACGGCGCTGCTGCCAGGTCCTTCAGCACCGGCGCTGCCAGGGTAAGGGTCTTGCTCAAGCCCTGGATCTCTTCCAGCGGCATGAACAACAGCCCGTTCTTCCGGAAAAACGGCAGACCGCCGGGGTAGAACAGTTCCCGGTAGGCGCCGGGCGTCTTGTTAAGCCTGGCATACAGGGCATCGCCAAAAGCGAGCGACTGGCTGGCATCACCCGACTCGATGACCACCACGATATCTTCCTGGTCGCCGAACTCTGCCCGATAGGCGTAGTATTCCCGCTGGAACGGCGCATTGCTCGGCATCAGGGAATCGCGACCGGTAAGAAAGGTCATGCTGCTCTTGGCGTAGAAGAGCGACAGGGCTGAAAGAAGAAGGGCGACCACGATGATCGCCCTGGGATAGGTCGAGACGAAGGCAAAGAGCCTTCCGGGACGGTTTTGTTTCACGTTTGCTTCTCGCTTGAGTGTATTTTTTACCGGGGCGATACTACCACCACGGCTTGAGTGGCGTCAATGATCTCGTCCGGAAAAGAACGCACAGAATGCCGCCACTGCCTGCTCGATATCCGCCCGGTCGATATCCAGGTGGGTCACCAGCCGCATGGTCCGCCCTCCCCTGACCAGCACCCCGCTCTGTTTCAGGTGGAACTCCAGGGCTGCAGGGTCGGCGGCTGTCAGCGTGACGAACACCATGTTGGTCTGGGCGCTGGTGACTTCCAGGCCTTCGATAGCGGTAAGCCCTTCAGCCAGCAGGGTTGCGTTGGCATGGTCTTCACTGAGCCGTTCGATGTGGTGCTGCAGGGCATAGATCCCTGCGCCTGCCAGCATGCCGGCCTGGCGCATCCCGCCGCCGGCCATCTTCCGCCAGTGCCTCGCCTCGCGGATGAAATCCCTGCTGCCGCACAGCACTGAGCCGACCGGCGCGCCCAGCCCCTTGGAGAGACAGACATTGATGGAATCGACATGGTCGGCAATTGTCGCAGCCGGGAGATTCTGGCTTACCGCGGCATTGAAGAGCCGCGCCCCGTCCATATGAAGCCTTAGTCCGCATCGGAGAGCCAGAGAACGGATCTCCGGGAGATATGCCGCTGGCAGCGGTTTGCCGGCCTGGGTATTCTCCAGGCAGATCAGGCGGGTCCGGGCGTAGTGGTCGTCAACCGGCTTGATCGCCGCCTCCACCCTGGCAACGGCCAGGGTCCCGTCCGGCTCGAACTCCACCGGCTGGGGCTGGATACCGCCGAACACCGCTGCCCCGCCCCCTTCCCAGCGGTAGCAATGGGCCATGGAACCGGCAATATACTCGTCACCCCGCCCGCAGTGGGCAAGCAGAGCAATAAGGTTCCCCTGAGTGCCGCTGGCAACGAACAGCGCCGCCTCCTTGGCGAGCAACTCGGCCGCCATTCCCTCCAGCCGGTTGACCGTCGGGTCTTCGCCGAAGACGTCGTCACCGACCTCTGCCTCGGCCATGGCAAGACGCATGGCAGCAGTCGGCCGGGTAACGGTATCGCTGCGCAGGTCAATCGGTTTCAATATCGCGCTCCTGATGGCAAAGCAAAAAGCTCCAGATGCAAGGCTTGCGAAATCTGAGGAGCGAGGCGTAGCCGGAGGCTACGTCGCAGTGACGAAGATTGAGCGTAACGCAGCAGATGGACTTTTGGCGAAGCCATCATGTGCCGCTCACGTCCAGAGATGCAATGCGCAACGACGGCGAGGCGATGGAACCGTAAAAGCGGAGGTCATCGCCCACTGCCTCCACCTTGGCGAACAGCTCCATGATGTTGCCGCTGATGGCGATCCCCTTGACCGGCCTGGTAATCGCCCCGTTCTCGATCAGGAAGCCGCTGGCGCCGACCGAGAAATCGCCGGAGATCGGGTTGGCGGTATGCATGCCGATGACATCCACCAGCAGGAGGCCGCGGCTGATGCCGGTCAGCAGATCACCAGCGCAAGTAGCGCCGTTTTCAATGTAGAAATTAGTGACCCCCATGTGCGGCAACCCTCTGACCCCGCCGCGGGAGGCATTGCCGGTGGAGGCGCAGCCATCCTTCCGGGCGCAGTAGCTGTCGTACAGATAGCGCAGCAGCTGGCCGTCCTCAACCAGCAGGGTGTCCTGCGACGCCACCCCTTCACCGTCGAACGGCGTGGTGGCCATCCCCCCTTCGAGCAGGCCGTTGTCACGGATGCGCAGGATCGGGGAGAACAGCCGCTCTCCTAGCTTACCGGCCAGCATCGACCGCCCCTTCTGCACGCTCTCGGCAAGAAACGATGACGCCAGCACCCCGAGGATTTCACCGCTGACATGGCTGTCGAGAATTGCCGGGCAACGCATGGTGGGGATCGTTGCGGCTCCCAGCAGGGCTGTGGCCTTGCGGGCCGCCTCGGCGGCAATCTTTGCCACATCCACCCCGTCGAAGCGGCTGCTGAAGCCGAAATCCCACCCCATCTGGGAATCGCCCTTAGACTCGGCAATGACAGCGATGCTCGACGACACCGAGGTGCCGCAATACTCCGCGGCAATGCCGTGCGAATTGCGAATGGCAACCGAGTAAAACGATTCACCGTAGCTGCTCTTGCGGACCCGCTTCAGACGCGGATCGGAAGCCAGAGTCAGCCGCTCCAGATCCATGGCCCTGGCGATCTTTGCCTCTTCGGTAACCTGCTCCAGTTCCGGATCGAACAGCCCGGTCAGTTGCGGGATCGGCATCGCCTGCGGCAGGCCGTTGCACGGGTCCGGGGTCTGGGTGACTGCGCCGACCAGGGCATTGTCGACCATCCTGCTGAGATCGGCCTCAGCCATGCTGGTCGAGTACGAGAAACCAAGCCCCTCCCCCTGCAGCAGCCTGACGCTGACCCCGATCGGTTCGGAGCAGCGGAAGGTATCGACCTTCTGGTCCTTGACCTCAATGGAGAGGTTGCGCGACTCCCCGGCCATGATCTCCCAGCCGTCCAGCGCCCGCCCCTTGAGAAGCGCTTCTATCCGATCAATCATCTGTTGCAGCTTCATATATCCCTCGTTGCTATCAGGTAATGATTCAAGCCGGCCCATTAGGACTCTCCAGCCAGGAGACTATAGCCTTTCTTGACGGAATACTCAACCCGACTCTATCGCATCCTGAGTCAACACTTCAAAAACCAATAAACCGCTTTCTAACATCCATAGACGACATAACGGCAACTGCTTTCTATTCAAGGCAGCCAACAGATCTCAATCTAAAAAGTTTTTCAACCTGGGAATTATCTCGGCAATGAGATCCGAGGTAAAGCCTGATAATCGTTTCATGTGTCGAGCGAGCCTTTAACATCTACTTTCGTGAGTAATGGCTCACCGATGATAGGGATATCCCCATCTATTAATTTTCCGCAAAGCCACATATAAGTATAAAATTTCTAATAAGTCGGGTGGCACGTCAGCATGATTCATTTTATGAAAAGACCCTCGTGGGTTGACCTACTGCCATCTAAAGCCAGGACAAAACGGCACGAAACGGCTTGTAGAACAGTATGGACAATCTCTGCTCTGTGTGCGTTATCGGTATGACGAAACGCGGGGCTTACGTGTAAAGACAGTTGAAATTGTTATTGAAGAAAGACCTTGGCAACCTCCGTTCCGCTTCAGGGATGACGACATAGTACCTGTTGCAGTTGGATATGAGGAAACAGAACTCAGGGCAAAACTGCGCAAAGCCCGCGCACAATGGGATTCTCACGCCAAAGTATGGCTGACAGCGTATCGCTTTGTGCGTGGGACAGAATTAGAACAAAGAATGCCGGAAGAATTTATAAAACGCCGAGAACGGTAAATATTTCTTATATAAGAAACAAGTTTCCTATATAGGGAAACTGTTCAATTACGAGTTGGGCAGCAAAAAACATAAAAAGGTGAAGGCATGCGAGTAGAGACGTTATCAGGACTTATTTTAAGTACGGCTGCCCTTGTGCCATATACTCTAACTTTACACAAAGCCATGTTGAGATGTTCACCGGAGTCCCGAACATTATCTCCGCGTTTAATATGGCTGCTTATTATTCCTTTTTTCTCCTTTGTGTGGGAGTTCATAGTAGTCGTAAAACTTGCTGAGTCCCTCCACAATGAATTTTTAAAAAGAGGCATAGAGACAGACAAAGCTCCAGGTCAGACCTTAGGACTTGCCGCAAGTACTCTGTTTATCATTTCCGTAATTCCTTCCTACATTTTGGATTTGACCGTTATTGCGGGTCTTCCTGCAATAATATGCTGGATTATTTACTGGATAAAAATATGGCGTTTCTCAAATCGGCTAAAAGTCCCAGTACAAACAGCCCAACCAGACGCTCAGACCATGACCGGGCGATAAAACTGCCCAGCAGGTCAAGCGCCACACCGTTGACATAAAGGAAGAAGAAAGAGAGCTATCATCGTGGCCGCTGCAAAATTATTTGCTCAAAGGATCGAGGCAAGAAACCAGGACGTCCGAGGAATGATAACAGATTAATCTATCCCGCGTTTACCCAGGTAGTTGCTACATCTCGATTAGGAGACAATATGGCAAAATGGAATCTTTACTGGGTTACTGTTCCTCATTCTCCCGATGAAAATTGTTTTGTGATTGCCAAGAATGTTCAAAGTGCTGCTTCTTATGAAATCAGGAGTAGTGGAATGGCTCTCGGAGATGCTCATGCTGAATTTGTAGATCATCTTCCTAATAACTTCGAGCAAGTTTACGCTGATTTTTTGGGAAAGAATTCACATGATCTACCGGATTATGCTCGGGAACCGTTATTGCGGAAATTAGGTGCATCTTTTACCATGATTGAAGGTAGACATATTACCCTATATAAAGGAAGACAATTTGCTGTAGCCGGAATTGAAGAAGGGTTACTGGGCAAAGATCCATCACTTATAAGAACAGTTGAAGATTTTATCCGAGAGGTTACTCGTTTTGGCAACGATAGTTGGTTATTTCGTGGCCAACAAAAATGTACTTGGGAATTCAAGTCAAGCCTCTATCGTGAATCGGCTAAAACAATTCGTGGCAGAGTCAAAGTTGAAAACTATGAAAAAGCATTACTTGATCAATTTAAATTACGTGCTATTCCATATCTTAACATTAGCCCGAAGAATGATTGGGAATGGTTGGCTCTCGCTCAACATCATGGCCTTCCAACGAGGCTTCTGGATTGGACAGTCAATCCTCTTGTAGCGCTTTTTTTTGCTGTTGATGACCATCAAAATGACTGTGATGCCATTGTTGTGGCCTATCAACACAAAAAACCTCCAATTGATCCTTTTGCAGCAGACCCCTTTGCTATAAAGAAAATTGAATTATATGTACCTCCGCATATTAACCCAAGAGTTGCAGTCCAAGGATCGGTCTTTACTGCTGAGCCCCCCAAATTACCCAAGAGCAGTACTCCAGGTAGAAGCATAAGGCATTTCTTCGTCTCTTCAAAAGCTACAACTAATATTGCTTCTGAGTTGAGGACTCTCGGTATTAGCAGGGAAGCTCTTTTCCCTGGATTAGATTCTATTTGCCTCAATCTGAAAAAAGTGAAATTTTGAGTCGGCAAATCTCGTTAACCCTAGCCCATATTAATACTTTTGGGAAAACCTTAAATGTGCCCCATGTGGTTCATTTATATGCAACTTCCACTGGATAACATATGACTACCGACAACACTAACGACATCATTATTTACCAAAGTCCCGATGGCAACGCATCACTCGACGTTCGCCTTGACCATGAAACTGTCTGGCTGACTCAACAACAGATGGCGGAATTGTTTAATAAGGACAGCGACACTATCGGCTTGCATATCCGTAATGCCTACAAAGAGGGAGAGTTGCAACCGGATGGAACTACCGAGGATTCCTCGGTAGTTCAAATCGAAGGTACCCGCAGGGTTCGCAGAAAGATCCGTTTCTATAATCTTGACGTCATTATTTCCGTAGGCTATAGGGTCAAATCCAGACAAGGAACCCAGTTCCGCCAATGGGCCTCGCGAGTTCTGCGAGACCACATCGTCAAAGGCTACACCATTAACGAGCAGCGTTTTCGTGATCAGGCCGAAAAGCTGGCGGATATGCGCCAGACTGTGGAACTATTAGCCCGCACCCTTGCCAATCGGGAACTGGTCAGCGAAACAGGGAAAGACGTTCTCCGGGTTATCACCGACTATGCCTATGCCTTGACGCTTCTGGATCGTTATGATCATGGCACCCTGACCATTGAGGAAACTACTCGAAAGACGCTGCATATCATCACCTACGACGAGGCAATGGAAATAATCACTTCCATGAAGCACGATTTCGATGGTCTCTTCGGCATCGAGAAAGACCAAGGATTTAAGAGCGCCTTAGGGACAATTTATCAGACCTTTGACGACAAGGAACTCTACCCCAGCATTGAAGAGAAGGGAGCAAACCTCCTGTACTTCGTTGTTAAAAACCATGCTTTCAGCGACGGCAACAAGCGGATCGCCGCCGCCATCTTCATCTTCTTCCTAGGCACGAATGGTATTCTCTATCGCTCCGACGGCAGCAAGCGTTTGGCAGACAACGCTCTGGTCGCTCTGACACTCCTGATTGCCGAGAGTAAACCCATTGAAAAGGACACCATCGTCAAAGTAATTATAAATTTGATTAACCGACTGAATGATTGATGACAAGCAGAAAAAGGGAAGAAGCAGCCAACAATCGGTACGACCGGGCCAAAAAAAACCGCCCGGTCAGCCTCGCTACCGTTAGATAATGAAGAAATGCAATTGATGAAAAATAAAATAAAATCAATTTCAAGAGTTGTTGCGCTCTTGCTGCTCATTCCCTCCGTAGCATTTGCAGACGGTGGCGGCCCCCTACTTCTGATTGTAAATTTCCTCGCATTTCTTTACGGCAGCATCCTTATCATCCTTGTTGAGTGGCTTTTGTACGTTCGACTGGCTTCGGTTCCAAAAGGGCCAGCATTTTGGGACTCTCTGGTCACTAACTTACTTTCAACAGTAGTCGTGGGTTTTGGCTTCCCATTCGTGATCGGATTGATCAGTTGGGTCGGACTTTTCATCCCGTGGGGTGTCGGAGATGTTCTGTTAGCCCTTGGAACGTGGGTTTATGAAGGGATTAAATATCCGAAGCTATCAATGTCCATGACAGCCTTTTGGTTACTGGTGACGTATTTCCTCACGGTGCGTTATGAAACTAAGGTTTTACGTAGACGATGGGAAAAGCGGGAATTTACAGGCAAGATGACTCCTGAAAAATTGAATTGGATATGCAACAGTGTGACTTATTCAGGGTTATTCATTTTTTTCTCAGCCGCGTGGGTATTCGAGAAAAATCATATCTAACAAGGCCAGCAGAGCGGTTGCGGCAAAAAACTGCCGCCCCGTGTGCCTGCCCCCTTATTTGCGTGCGCCCGAAAAGACGGGGGACAGACACCTTGCCTGCCCCCTTATTTGCGTGCTTATGTTTGTTGTAAGATGGGGCAAAGCAAGGCCCCATCGTTACTGCATGACACGTCACTCAACCAATTAATCAATTACTATCAGCTGGACATTTTGATCCTGGATGCCATAAGAACACCGCTGCTTAACACTCCTTCGACCTCTATCTTCTTCGTCATGTCTATCCCTGACAGCGAAAGTGTCCCTGTATTTACCGTTTGTCCATTTACCTTGAATGTGTTGTTCCCCTGAGTAAAGCCGGTGACAAACCCCTCCACGGACAACTTGGCACCTTCTGTGCCGTTGGCGTCTTCCTTGTCGTTCTCCACCTTGGTTGCTTTGAACGTAGGCGATGCGCCTAGCGTGTAATTTCCGCCACTACCGCTTACCTCGACATAAAGCCCGTTTGCAATGCCGCTCGACAGATCATTCAGCGAGGCGACGCTGTAATCCACTGTCAAGCCGTTGATTTTGAATGTCTTGGCCGTGGTGTTTAGTGTGGAGATCGCTCCCTTTAACTCGATGCTGCTGGTAGCCAGTGTCGAACTCTTCTTTTCGATATAGCTCGCCTGGATTATTCCGTTGGCATCGGGCATCCCGCTCACTTCAACCACGGACCCTGCCGCCAGATCGGTCAAAGCGGTAAACCCCTGGAACACTGTCTTGCCTGCGGCAACAGTGGCGGCTGTTGTGTTGACGGAAATGGTCTGACCAAACGCCTGGAACTGCGTAGCCCCTGCAGTCGGGGTGACATCAACCGGGCCTTCAAGATTGTCCTTGTACTCTACGGTAGTTGCGATACCGTGCAGGTCATCGCTTTGTGAGCCCTTGACGGTCACAACACGCCCAACCTTAAGCTCTGACTCTGTTCCCGAACTCTTATCCACAGTCACACTGGACGAAGTGGTCGCATACTCGACGCCGTTGACGAAAATGCTCCCCAACGCCGTGATGACCCCCTTACTGGTGCCAGCCACGCCGCTGCCTCCGGAAGAGCTGCTGCCGCAACCAGCTGCGGCGACTGCCATGGTTACTACCATTGCTGATACTATTAGTCGTCTTGCTTTCATGATTGATTCCTCCGTTTCTTTTGAACTCTTGAATTGGATTAAAGGGACCAAAATAGTCTTGTATCATAATAGGCATTAATCGCGCCATTTTTAATTACATCAAAATTGCCAATCATTATGACCAGTTACTTGTATAGATAATGAGTAACCGTCCGATCGATCTTGCAATTAACGGTGCAGTTAAAATGTAGCGAATCGTTGATAAGACCAGGACAATTTGGCAGGGGAAGGGAATAAATGTTTTTTGCTTCAGAAACAATTGTTGACGGATCCAATGCTACCTGATCAAGCCAGTGACTTACATAAAACTTTTCGCCACAATCAAAACTAAATAGTTTATTGACCAGACTGGCACTTGTATTCTTGGGTAATTTATGGAATCGTTACATTCATTAGGACGTGAGGCGTGAAAGCCAATTCCTGGGCGCCGTTCAGAACGGTCCGAAAGTTCGCATGAAGGAGATGGGCATGTCATATTTTCAGTGGTCAGATACCTTAAGTGTCAAGGTCAGGGAGATCGATGAGCAGCACAAGACGTTGATCGGCATGCTGAATAAGCTGCATGATGCCCACATGGCGCAAAAAGGCCGCGAGGCGCAGAAAGAAATCATCGATGCCATGGTGAGCTATGCTAAAAGCCATTTTGAAACAGAAGAGAAGTACATGCAGAAGTTCGATTACCCCGGCTATCCCCTCCACAAGCTCGAACACGATCAATTCACGATAAAGGCCCTTGATCTAAAAGCGCGGGTGGAAAAAGCCGGGTTTGTGTTCACCCTCGAAATACTGGAATTCCTCAAAGGCTGGCTGGAAAACCACATTCTCGGCACTGACATGAAGTATTCAGGCCATTTCGCCGAGTGCGGCCTCTGTTAAGGTCCGCCCTGGATGGGCAAGCGGCCTGACGGATTCAGGCCGCGGAGCTACAGCTCCATGATCATGGCAATTTCGTCGCAATCCGGAAACTTCGCGCACTTGATGCAATCGCCCCAGACTTTATGCGGCAGCTCGGATTTATCAACGATCCGGAAGCCGAACTTGGCGAAGAAATCCGGTTTATAGGTGAGACAGAAAACCCGTTTCAGGCCGATCACCCGCGCCTCATCGATGCATGCCTGGACCACCTGGGTCCCGACCCCTTTACGGCCGGCCTCTTCAGCCACGGCCACTGAGCGCACCTCGGCAAGATCATCCCAGACGACATGCAGCGCGGCAGCGCCGAGCAGCACGCCATCCTCCTCGACCACATAGAAATCGCGCATCGATTCGTATAATTCCGACAGGGAGCGGGACAGCATGTCCCCTTTCCCGGCATAATGGGCCAGCAGTTTCTGGATCGGCTTGATATCGGTCAGTATTGCCTTACGCAGCATGGACTTTGGCCTCCTTGATCAGTTCCCGGGCATGTTCCCTGGTTGTCTCTGTTATCTTGACTCCGCCGAGCATGCGGGCCACCTCATTCACCTTCTCTTCCTCTTCCAGCAGCACCACCCTGGTGACGGTGCGCTCATTTTCCTGATGTTTTTCAACACTATAATGACTGTCGGCAAATGCCGCCACCTGCGGCAGATGGGTGATGCACAGCACCTGCTGCTGATCGGCAACGCGCTTGAGCTTTCTGCCGACCTTGGCTGATGTGGCGCCGCCGATGCCGGTATCAACCTCGTCGAAGATCAGGGTCGGCACGTCACTCTCAGGGTGAATCTGTTTCAGCGCCAGCATCAGGCGTGACAGCTCGCCGCCAGAGGCAACGCGGGCCAGCGCACGTGGCGGTTCGCCGGGATTGGGGGAAAAGAGAAACTCAACCCGGTCCAGGCCGGTGTTCCTCGGCTCGCTGCCGGTATCAATGGCAACCTTGAAAATGGCATTGGGCATAGAGAGTTCGGCTAGCTCGCGCTGCATCGCCCCGGCCAGCTGGTCAGATGCCGCCTGACGGGCATCGGTCAGCTTGGAGCCGATGCGGTTCATCTCTGCAGCCAGACTGGCAAGCCGTTCCTCCAGGCCACCCCGCGCCTCTGCCGAGTTGCGGAGCATTGCCAGCTCCTGCTCGATCGTCTCGCCATAGGCCAGGACCTCGGCCACGGTTGCGCCATATTTCCGTTTCAGGCGGTTGATCAGGTCGAGCCGGTCGTCAAGCTGCGCCAGCCGGTCCGGATCAGACTCGATCCTGGCGGCATAGTCGCGCAGGGCAAGGGCAACGTCCTCAAGCCGCGCATAGGCATCGTCCAGTGATTCGCGAAACGGCGCCAGCGTCGTATCAAACTGCTCGACGTCGGCAATGGCAGCGATGGCTCGGCGCAGTTGCCCCAGCAGCGCACCATCACCGGCATACACGGTTTCGTATCCCCCCTGGCTGGCGCTGAAGAGCCGGCCGCTATGGGTCAGAACCTGGCGCTCGGCCTCCAGCTCCTCCTCTTCGTCACCCTTCAGAGATGCCTTTGCGATCTCGTCCAGCTGAAACGACAGCAGGTCGATCCGGTGCTCCCGGTCGCGCTCCCCCTCTTCCAGCACTTTGAGCCGGTCGGCAGTCGTGCGGTATTCGGCGTACAGACCGGCAAACTCAGTTCTCAGCGTATCAGCCCCGGCAAAGCCGTCCAGCAGCAGGAGATGGTTTTCCGGCCGCAGCAGGGTCTGCGATTCGTGCTGGCCATAGATATTGATCAGCCTCCGGGAAACCTCGCCAAGCAGCGCTGCCGTAGCAAGGCTCCCGCCGATGAACACCCGGTTTTTGCCGCTCCTGGCAACAACCCGTTTCACCAGCAGCTCCCCGTCCGCCTCGACGCCGGCCTCGGCAAGCATGGCAACGGCATCCTGCCTTCCGGCGAGATCGAACACCGCTTCTACCGTTGCTTCATCGGTCCCGGCGCGGATCAGGTCAGCCGACGCCCGCCCCCCGAGCAGCAGCTCGACCGCGTCGATGATGATCGACTTGCCGGCCCCGGTCTCACCGGTCAGCACATTGAGACCCGGTCCGAACGAGACATGCAGGGAGTCGATGATGGCAACATTTTTTATGTTAAGGTCGGTCAGCATATTTTTATTTTAAGCCACCCAAAAAAGATTCGCGATCAAAAATGCCCAGATGCAAGGCGCCAAGAAGCGAGGAGTGAGGCGTACATCGGTACGCCGCAGCAACGAGCGACGCAGGCAACACCACAGATGGGCGTTTTTCATCGTGAATCATCGTTCGCCCCATTTGAGCTTGGTCCGCAGCACCTCAAAAAAGTCGCGCTTATTGGACATAACCAGGCACGAATAGTGTTGAGCGCGGCTGACATGGATCAGGTCGCCGCTCTTGAGCTCAACCCCCACCTGGCCATCAAGGGTCAGGTAGACGTCCTCATCGTCAAGGGAAGATACCGTGATGCTGATCAGGGAGTCTTCGGCAACGATGATCGGCCGGTTGGTAAGGGTATGCGGGCAGATCGGCGTTATGGCGATGCAGTGCAGCGATGGATGAATGATCGGTCCGCCTGCGGAAAGCGAGTAGCCGGTGGAGCCGGTCGGAGTCGAGATGATCAGGCCGTCGGCCTTGAAGGTGGTCAGATGGTTGCTGTTGACCCTGGTATCAAGATCTACGATCCGGGCAAGCGCCCCTTTGTTGATGACCACATCGTTGAGCACCTGATGACGGGCGATTTCATCCCCGCTCCGCTCGACAGTGCAATCGAGCATCATCCTTTCGGAGACGTTGAAATCCCCCCGGAGGCAGTCACTAAGCATCGGGTAAAGCTCAGGCACTGTGATTTCAGTCATGAAACCGAGGCTGCCGAGGTTGACCCCAAGGATCGGGATATCCCTGCCGCCGATCAAACGGGCCGCGGAAATAAGGGTGCCGTCACCGCCGAGGACCACTACCAAGTCAGCCAGTTCAGGAAAGCGGGCTGAGTCGATCCCCTTGGGATACAGCAGATGGTGGGCCAGATGCGCCTCAACCAGCGGCTCGACCCCCTGGTCGGACAGCCACTCGATCAGTTCGCCGGCTATCCCCTGACAGCGGGGGTCATGGACCTTGGCAATAATGGCAACCCGTTTCATTCTTGGCTCCTGCACAATGGAAACTATCAAAAGGTAATAACAGAGTTCATTTTAGCTGTCCAATGGAAATTCCGGAGACAGCGGCTATAATGTAGTCACCGGTTTTTCCAGCAGGCGGTAAATCACTTTTTCGAGGTTTTTACATGGATCAACTTCCGCAGGAACCTGTTGAATCAGCAGAACTCGACAGCATGATGCTGACAATCAAATCATTCCTCGAACATCTTGAGTACTCCCTGGGCAAGGACAAGTATTCAGCCAGTAGATACGACATCTACAACGCCCTGGCCTATGCGGTCCGGGACCGGATGGTCGAGCGGTGGCTGGATACCCAGCAGGCCTATTACAACAGCGACCAGAAGCGGGTTTATTATATCTCCATGGAATTCCTCATGGGGCGAACTCTGGAGAACAGCCTGATCAACCTCGGGCTGTATGATGAGTTCAAGGAAGCAATGACCTTGCTGGGGTACAATTTCGAGACCATCGTCGATGACGAGCAGGATGCCGGGCTGGGCAACGGCGGCCTCGGCAGGCTGGCCGCCTGCTTTCTCGATTCCATGGCAACAATGTCCATACCGGCATACGGTTATGGCATCCGCTATGAATACGGCATCTTCCGCCAGAAGATTATTGACGGCGCCCAGGTTGAGCGGCCCGACAACTGGCTCCGTTACCGGAACCCGTGGGAGATGGACCGCCAGGAACATCTGCATCCGGTCAAGTTCTACGGCCGGGTGATTACCACAACCAACCGCGAGGGGCGGACCGAGCACAACTGGGTTGACACCGAAGAGGTCATGGCCATGGCCTATGACACGCCGATCCCCGGATTCCGCAACACCACCGTCAATACCATGCGGCTCTGGAGCGCCAAGTCGAGCCGTGAGTTCGATCTGAAATTCTTCAACGAAGGGAACTACATCCGGGCCGTTGAAAAGAAGATGCTCTCGGAAAACATCTCAAAGGTGCTCTACCCTGCCGATAACGTCATCGAGGGGAAAGAGCTCCGCTTCAAACAGGAGTATTTCCTGGCCTCGGCCACGGTCCATGATGTCATCTACCGCTTCAAGAAGATGCATACCGATCTGAACCTTTTGCCGGAAAAGGTTGCCATCCAGCTGAACGACACCCATCCGGCCCTGGCCATCCCGGAACTGATGCGGGTGCTGATTGATCTTGAAGGCCTGGAATGGGAAGCCGCCTGGAAGATAACCACCCATACCTTTGCCTACACCAACCACACCATCCTCCCCGAGGCTCTGGAAAAATGGCCGATCTGGTTTTTCGAGCAGATTCTCCCCAGGCATCTCCTGATAATCTACGAAATCAACAATCGCTTTCTCGAAGAGGTGCGGCAAAAGTTCCCTGGCGACAACGGCAAGCTTGAGAGGATGTCGTTGATCGAAGAGAGCTGGGAGCGCAAGGTCAGGATGGCCCACCTGTGCATCGTCGGCAGCCATTCGGTGAACGGCGTTGCCGCCCTGCACTCGGAAATACTCAAGACCGACCTGTTCCGGGATTTCTTTGCAATGTATCCGGAACGGTTCAACAACAAGACCAACGGCATTACCCAGCGGCGCTGGCTCAAGAAATCCAATCCCCTGCTGTCCGACCTGATCAGCGAAAAACTGGGGGAAGCCTGGATCACCGAACTTTTCGAGCTGCAACAACTGGTGCCGCTTGCCGAGGACCATGAGTTCGTTGCCCGGTGGCAAGAGGTAAAAAAAGCCAACAAGGCGTGCCTGGCAAGCTACATCGCCCGGCACAACTGCATCAAGGTCGATGTCGATTCATTATTCGACTGCCAGGTAAAGCGGATTCATGAATACAAGCGGCAACTGCTCAATGTCTTGCACATTATTACCCTCTATAACCGAATCAAGGAAGACCCTGATATTGACATGGTGCCGCGCACCTTCATCTTCAGCGGCAAGGCTGCCCCGTCCTACTTCATGGCCAAGCTGATCATCAACCTGATCAACTGCGTGGGAAATATCGTCAACAACGACCTCGATGTCCGTGACCGGCTCAAGGTCGTGTTTCTTGCCAACTATGGCGTATCGCTCGCCGAGAAGATCTTCCCGGCCTCCGATCTTTCGGAGCAGATTTCGACTGCCGGGACCGAGGCGTCCGGCACCGGCAACATGAAGTTTGCTCTGAACGGCTCCCTGACCATCGGCACCCTGGACGGCGCCAACATCGAGATGATGGAAGAGATCGGTCGCGAAAACATGTTCATTTTCGGACTCACCACCCCGGAGGTGCATGCGCTCCGCACCAGGGGTTACAATCCACGGGAGTTCTACCAGCGCAACCCGGCATTGAAGAAAGTCATCGACATGATCTCCGGCGGGGCGTTCTCCCCCGGCAACCCAGACCAGTTCAAGCAGATCGCCGACAACCTCCTTAACCAGGGGGATTATTACATGCTGCTCGCTGATTATGACTCATATATCGCCTGCCAGGACAAGGTGAGCGAGCTGTATCGCGATAAGAAGGCATGGGCCAGGATGTCCATCATCAATACCGCCAGAATGGGGAAATTCTCCAGCGACCGGACCATCGCGGAATATGCCGAGGAGATCTGGGACGTGAAGACCCTGGCAGTGGAAGCAACGGAACAACACTGTCTGCATGAGGGAGCCTGCCTGGATCACAAGGGGCATACCCCGTGAATGGTGTTTTCTGAATGGATCTCTTCTCCTCTGCCGCTGACAATAACGCTAGCAGGAATGCCCCGCTTGCCGAGCGGATGCGACCGCGCGCCCTTGACGAATACGTAGGACAGGAGCACCTGCTGGGGCCAGGTAAGATGCTCAGGAGCCTGATCGAATCGGATCAGGTGCCGTCGCTGATCCTCTGGGGGCCTCCGGGGTCAGGCAAGACCACCCTGGCCCGGGTCATTGCCAATGCCACCAGCGCCCACTTCATCTTTTTTTCAGCGATCCTCACCGGGGTCAAGGAGATCCGCGAGGTTCTCAAGGAAGCCGAAGATGAGCTGAAGTACCATGCAAAACGCACCATCCTCTTCGTCGACGAGATCCACCGCTTCAACAAGGCCCAGCAGGATGCCTTCCTGCCCTATGTCGAGCGGGGTATCTTCACCATCATCGGCGCCACCACCGAGAACCCGTCATTTGAGGTTATCGCCCCGCTGCTATCGCGCTGCAAGGTCCTGGTCCTGAATCCGCTGAACGAAAGCGAGATTGCGACAATTCTCCGGCAAGCTCTGACAGACCTGGAACGGGGCCTTGGCTCGTCCGGTGTTGCCGCTGACGACAATGCCCTGGCCTTCATTGCCGAACAGTCGGGCGGCGATGCCCGCATTGCCCTGAATACCCTGGAAACCGCTGCCAGGCTGGCAAAGAACGGCCAGGTAACGCTGGAAACCGCCCGTGAGGCCCTGCAAAAGAAGGCCCTGCTCTACGACAAGGGGGGAGAAGAGCACTACAACGTCATCTCCGCGTTCATCAAGTCAATGCGCGGCAGTGACCCGGATGCCGCCCTTTATTGGCTGGCGCGGATGATCGAGGCTGGCGAGGATCCGTTGTTCATTCTGCGGCGCATGGTGATCCTTGCCAGCGAGGATATAGGCAATGCGGATCCGCGCGCTCTTCAGATCGCCATGTCCAGCGTGCAGGCCTTCCAGCTGGTCGGCATGCCAGAAGGCCGGATCATCCTCGGTCAGGCAGTCACCTACCTGGCAACAGCGCCGAAGTCGAATGCCTCGTATCTCGGTATAGACGCGGCCCTGGCAGAGGTAAGGCGCAGCGGGGCACTGCCGGTGCCGTTTCATATCAGAAACGCACCGACCAAACTGATGAAAGAGCTGGGGTATCACCAGGGATACCAGTACGCCCACGACTTTCAGGAAGGGTATGCCTTTCAGGAGCACCTGCCGGACCAGCTGCGCGGGAGGAAGTTCTACGAGCCTACCGAAAGGGGCTACGAGAAGAGCATCAAGGAACGGATGGCGTGGCTGAAGAGCCTCGGGAAACGTGCCGCCGATGAAGATTCTGCTGCTACACCAAACTCCCCGTCAACACTGAAGGAATAAAGTTCTTGCTTGACATCGCGAAGATTACAGTTTAATGAGAAGCATACTTCGCAAGCGCTGACGCTCAAGCAGATATCGATACTACTCAACCATCCGCGAGGATGGGGCGGAAAGCCCATAGGGTCTCACCGAGACAGCCGGGTTGCCGAAATATCACTTTCGGCAACCCGGCTTTTTTTATTGCATCAGAAGGGGGGTGATAATCAGTAACAGGAATAGAATAAGATTTTGTTGAGCAGCGAGAGAAAAGTCACTTTCACCTGATAGACGATAATACTCAACCATCCGCGAGGATGGGGCGGAAAGCCTACTGGGTCTCACCGAGACAGCCGGGTTGCCGAAATATCACAGCTTTGGCCCCGGCTGTCTGTATTTCAGCACCGGGGCCACGGAGGTCTATTCATGGTGAACATCATCGGAATCAAAGTTCGCTTGAAAAAATTAACGCTGGCGGCAGGAATGGCAACACTCCTTTTGGCAAGGGGCATGGATTGTCCCGCCGCCACGACAGAAGGAATCAAGCCAGGGTGTGATTATCAGGTCTACCTGGATGACCCGGCGGAAAAGACGGAATACCTTGCCATGAAGCAAGAAATGGAGCTTATTGCCCGGATCAGGATGGATAATCTTGCGAAAGGCGAAAGCATCTGGACATTCGGCTCATCGGAAAACACCAGAGAGCTCGACGAAAATTCCAAGGAGTGCATATCCTGCCATGAACAAAAGGGGCGCAATGCGGCCGATGACATTAAGGACAAGAATCATCCGGGGATGGCGGCCATTTCCGTAACCCACGCCATAGGGACTGATTACATCTACGCCAGCTCAAAACTCCCGAGCCTGCGCAAGCCGGATGCCCTCCCGCCCAGCATGACCTTGGTCAACGGCAGAATTGCCTGCATAACCTGCCATAACCCGCTGAACGCTGAACGCTTTAACCTGGCAGTTGCGGATACCAACCCTTCCCTCTGCTTCGGGTGTCACATCATGTGACGATACAGCAAAGGCTCTCGTTTCACGAGAGCCTTTGCTTTTTACTGAATCGTTTGCTCGTGTAGATCATAGCGACTTCAATAGCTCCAGCAGTTTCTCCTCAGACAGCGGCCGGTAAAAATGGAACCCCTGAATCTCGTCGCAGTTACGGGCCTGGAGAAAGGCAACCTGCTCCGGCGTTTCCACCCCTTCGGCAATGATATAAAGGTTGAGGCTCATGGCAAGGGCAATGATCGCCTCGACGATTGCCTTGTCATCAGGGGTTTCACAGACATCCTTGATGAACGAACGGTCAATTTTAACCCTGTCGATCGGGAAATTCTTCAGATAGGTCAGCGACGAATACCCTGAGCCGAAGTCATCCAGGGCGATCCCCACTTCCAGTTCCTTGAGCCGGAAAAGGCTCTTAACCGTGGCATCGGCATGTTCCATCAGAGAGGTTTCGGTAAGCTCAAGCTCCAGCAGCCTGGGGTCCACCCCTGTTTCCCCAATGATCTTGGCCACATCATCCACGAAATTGGCTTGCCTGAACTGCATGCCAGAGACATTCACCGAGACCCGCAACGGCGGCACCCCTGAGTCAGCCCACTGCTTCATCTTGCGGCAGACGGTCCTGAGCACCCAATCGCCAAGGGTTACAATCAAATTGGTCTCTTCGGCTAGCGGGATAAAGGAATCCGGCATGATTCTGCCCTGCTCCGGATGATTCCATCTCACCAGGGCCTCCGCGGCAACCACCTTGCAGGTGCGGGCCGTAACGATCGGCTGGAATTCCACAAAAAACTCGTCCCGCTCCAGCGCTGCCCGCAGGCTCGTTTCCAGTTCCATCCGTTCATGGGCCTTGACGTTCATCTCCTGGGAGAAGAAGTTATACATGTTCCGGCCCCGCTCCTTTGCCGCATACATCGCCATATCGGCAGAGCTGAGAAGCGCCTGACCATCGAGGCCGTCAGTAGGAAATATGGCAATGCCGATACTGATCGAGGTGCTGACCTGCCTGGTGCCGAGATCGAACGGCAGAGCTGCCTGTTCAAGCAGATGCTGGGCAACATGGGCAGCGTTCAGCTCTTCTCCCATGTAGGAGAGGAGAATAACGAACTCGTCGCCACCCAGCCGGGCAATAGTGTCACTGCTCCTCAGGCAGTCGCGGAGCCGCAGCGATACCTGGACCAGAAGCAGATCGCCATAGGCGTGCCCCAGGGTATCGTTGATGAACTTGAACCGGTCCAGGTCGATGAACATCAGGGCAACCTTGCCCCCTTCCCTGGTGGCGCGGGCCAGTGCTTGGTCAAGGCGGTCCTGCAGCAGCTGACGGTTGGGCAGCCCGGTCAGAATATCGTAATAGGCAAGCCGCTTGATCTGCTCTTCAGATCGCTTCTTGTCGGTAACATCTTCGATCAGCGTGGCAAAGGCCCCCGGGCTCGGAAAAAAGATCGCAATACTGAGAACCCGTGAGATCGACTCCATGGGATATTCGAACGAGATGGTTCCCGAGCTCTTGGCTGCCGACAGAATATCCGGCAGATGATCTTTAATCGCGGCGCCGAAGACCTTGGCGCCGTCACTGCCGACTGTGCTGTTCCTGTCGATATTCAGGATCAGTTCCGCGGCGGCATTCATGTCGATGACGGTAAATGTCGCTTCCCCACCAGGACCGGTTGCAATCCGGTGCAAGGCAACCCCTTCGTTCATTGACTCGTAAAGCGAGCGGTATCGCGCCTCGCTCTCTTCCATCGAGGCGTAGGCCTTTCTGACAGCGCGGAGCGGGATGGTCCTCAGGGCAATGAAGACAATAATGCTCAGGGCGATGGAAGCAAAGGCAAGCATCACAGTTTGCGACAAGATCGGATAGAGGGATCGGCAGATTTCAACCCTGGCCACAACCCTGCCGGCATCATAAATATTATGGCTCTTGGCAACCACCGGCGGGGTCAGACGGTCCGCGCTCTCGGCAACGATGGTGCCGCTAGTATCGATGATGCGGCGCTGCTCAGGAATGTTGCCCAACGGCCGCCGCTCCAGCATCTCGATGAGCCGGATCTGCTCGAACTGCCACATGTTGGGGCTGTCATGGACAATACTGTTGATATTCCGGGAAGAGAGATCAGCCTGGGCGTCGAGGCTCCCCATAAGGAACTGATAGGATATGGTAAAATGGCCCAGGGGGATGACAATGGCGACAAATGCCGCAAAAATGCCCGCAATGATCGAGGTGACCCGAACGATGGAGCGGGCATCGCCTTTCATTTGGCCGCCTGAGTTTGGGCAGTCAAGAGTACTCCTGATTTTTCCGCGATCCCACGCCCTTTGGCAGAGTAGACAAAGTCGAGAAACCTTGTTGCCGCCAGAGGGCTCTTCGCTGTTGTCACAAAGCGTATCTCCTTGGCAGCAGGGTAACTGCCGTCGCTCAGGTTCCGGGTGCTGGCCTTGACCCCGTTCAACGCAAGCGGGTTCAGTTTCGGCTTTAAAACCAGCAGGGTGCAGAGCGATGTCGCCCCCACGGCGCCGGGGGTCTTTGCCACGGTCTCGATGAGATCAGGATCGGTAATGGCGACCTTCATCCCGTGCCTCTTCATGGCCACTGTTACCGCAGCATCGACAGCCGGCGCAAGCCCCCTGATTATTTTTGTGTCGATATCCCCCTCGGGCCTAAGCACCAGGCGCAACGGCTTGCCGTCAGGCCAGCTAAGCATCTTCCCCTCATAGATCTCTTTCAGCTCCTGCAGGGTGAAGTTGTCTTTTTTGACATCCATATTGGTTACAAACAGCAGGGGCGTTCTGCCGTATTCCCTGGCAATGGCACCCTGCTGGGTCTCTTCCGGTTTCAGGTTTTTGCTGCTGACCACGATATCCAGCACGCCGGCCAGGAGCGCCTTGACTGCCCCCGAGCTCCCCAGCGGCTTTTCCATGATGATCGTCACTCCGGGATTGGCCTTCCGGTAGGCGCTAATCATCGGCCTCAGCATATCCAGAGCACTTCCTGAGCCATTGATCCGAATGGTGTCGGCAGCTTCAACAGTCTGCAAGCCCCCCAAAAGCACCACCACAGCCACTATCAACCGTATGTTCCCCAGCATCTCCCCTCCTTTATTCAGAATACTCTCATAACAGATAATGTATCGGCATGCCACCATCAAAATTAAGATGTTGCATTCGCACTGGTTGCCGGTAAACTCCTCAACATATTGTCATAGTTTTCAGGGGGAAAGTATGAAAAAAATCGGGATACTGACCAGCGGTGGCGACTGTTCCGGGATGAATGCCTGCATCAGGAGCGCAGTGCGCACCGCCATCCGGATGAATATCGAGATTGTCGGATTTCGCAAAGGATATCTTGGCCTCATGAAAGGGGACTGCATCCCGCTTGACACCAAGGCGGTTTCCGGCATCCTGCATCGTGGTGGCACCTTTCTCCAATCGGCACGCTCACAGGAATTCAAGACGCCCGAAGGACGGCAGTTGGCCATGGATAACTTAAAGGCCCTGGGGATCGAAGGGCTGGTAATACTGGGCGGCGACGGATCACTTACCGGCGCCCTGGAGCTGAGCAAAATGGGACTCCCGGTGGTCGGCATTCCGGCGAGCATCGACAACGATATCCCGTTTACCGACATGGCCCTGGGCGTTGATACCGCCCTCAACAATATCCTCTACGCCGTTGACTGCATCAAGGACACTGCCAGCTCGCACGCTCGGGCCTTTGTCATCGAAGTCATGGGGCGCCACTCAGGCTACCTGGCAAGCATTGCCGCCATAGCAACCGGGGCCGAGTTTGCGCTGGTCCCGGAACGAGAGGTCGATCTTTCGGAAATCTGCCAGCAACTCCGCGTCAGATATGAAGAAGGGCGCGACAACGCCATAATCATCCTGGCAGAGGGTGCAGGCAAGGCCCAGGACATTGCCGACGCCGTAAAGGATGCCATCGGCTTTGAAACGCGGGTAACGGTTCTGGGCCATTATCAGCGCGGTGGAGCACCGACGGTCTTCGACCGGCTGCTGGCCAGCAGGTTCGGCAAAAAGGCGGTAGAACTGCTCGTAGCAGGCCAAAACGGCATGATGGTCGGGCTTTCCTGCAACACAGTGCTGGCAGTGCCGATAGAGGATGTGATCAAGGGGGAAAAACGACCCCAGGATGAAATGCTGCGGCTGGCCGAGGTGTTGGGGATATAGGCAGTGATGATGCTTCAGAAATCCAGCGGGCTTTTGCCTCCGTGATGGTCCGAACCGGTACGCAGTGGGTGTAGATCATGGTGATCTTCAGGCTTGAGTGTCCGAGCTTGGTCTGGATGGAGCGGTCATCCAGAAACACCCCTTCATAGCCCTCGGCCAGCTCCTTGGCATGAACAGCCACTCGCTTAATCTACTTCTGCAACTCCTCCACGATCGACTCCGGCAGTGGCACAGTCCGGTCTTTCGTCTCCTTGCCATGCACTATCAGCACCCCGGCATCGAAGTTGAAATCCCTTACCCTGCGCCGCAGACACAATTATTCTACCGTATACTTGTTATACCCAGTTGTTATACCCAGATAAGGTATGGAAATCTTAGCAGCAAGGTGTCACAGACTAGTCTCTACCATGAAGATACACCGGGCCAAAATACTGCCCGGTGATCTCCCGACCCGTTGAAAGGTGATGAAAATATCAATGGAATTGATTGTGGTGACAGGCGATTTATTGGATCAAAAGGTAGAAGCAATAATTAATCCATGGAACCGCAATCTCATTCCTTGGTGGCTTCTTATACCGAAAGGTGTCTCAGGTGCAATAAAGAGAAGAGCCGGTTTCGGGCCATTCATTGAACTTAGGCGAGCCGGGACTCTCGCTCTAGGCGCTTCTGTCGTTACCTCTGCAGGGCGACTGCCATTCAAAGCGATTATCCACGTGGCAGGTATAGGTCATAATTGGTGTTCATCAGAGAAGTCAATTCGATCTTCAGTAAAATCCGCTCTTGACGATGCCAGAAGTCGAGGTTTTGCGTCCGTGGCACTACCTCTGATCGGTGCCGGCACCGGTGGTGGATCTGAGGAAAGCGTTCAGAAACTGATAGAAGACGAGTGCCGTCACTCGAATTATGGTGGGAAAATCGTGATTGTTCGCTACAAGCCATTGCCATGGGCAAGCGGTGACTGTTATTGCAGTTTGTGGGAGAGTGCCCCGGATACTCTCGAAAAAAAGGGGATTCCCAAAGGGTATTGTGGATTATGCGATGTGTGCGGAGCGCCTGGCCATCTGCGGCATTTCCCCGGGTCGGCACCATTCACAGGTGGGTGGTGCAAGAAACACTATTACCGTGCCATGTTTCTGCATCCAATGGGCACTATCGGAACACTTGTCTGGGTAGCAGGGATACTCGCCATCATAATTTTTGTCAAACGCCTCCTTGGCTAGTGCAACCTGTGGAATATAAAAGACCGCAACTGCAGAGAGAGGATGTGCCGAAATAATGACCGTAGAACAAGAAAGCACCCTGAGGACGCTGCTGGCGGCAATATCTGGCTTTTTTATCTGCCTGGCACTGCTGATTGCGGTGCTAAACATGTCGATCATGGCCGGAAACCGCAGGAAGCGGGGAGAATCCGGCGACAGGCCCGCCTCCTTCATTCCCATACTCTCGCTGCTATTTGCTGGGGCAGCATACTACACGGGCAAATCCGTCTTAGGCTTCTGGCCCCTGGCGGCAACACTGGCAGACCCTGCCACTTGGTCGATTATCTCCCTCCCTTTCTACCTTCTGTCCAAGGCGGTGCAGCGCAAGGAGGGTTGAAAAGAGGCTTGGGGATGTCTGCGAGAGTCATTCATATATTCACCCCAACTATCGGCAAGACCCGCCGAGGGCGGGTGAGCCTCATAACCGTTAGCATAATTTGAAGAAATCTTCGTTACTATCGAATCTTTTTAGCATCGCTTCAGGAACTTGGCTATGGAAGCTTGGAAGACTCAGAACAATCCTAGTAAACAAAAGATGCTCTCAATGGTGTGCGCGGCAGTGGGGATGATACTCGCGATCGGCTGCCATGGATTCGAAGGTATTGGCAGCAACACCGGTGCTGGGTTTCTTTTGGGCTTGCTCCTCCTGCTCATTGGGGTTGCCAGTCTCTTGACAAGCGGCAAACAGACCGTGACCGTTGACCCCGAAAAGCGCTCCATCACCATTGAAGACACCAACCGCTTCAGCACGAAGAAGCAGACTATCCCCTTTAGCGACATAGTCGGCGTCGGCATAGGGTATCTCGGCAAAAAGTCCAATTTCGTGACCTGGTACTACCTGGTGCTTAAGCTCAGAAGCGGTAAGGATTATCCGCTATTCCCTCCGGGACGTTTTTTCGAAGGAGGATCGGACAGAGCTACTGTGGAGAGTTGGAAACAGCGGCTTGAGCGGTATCTCAGCAATTAGGCGTTTCTGCAACTGCCGAAGGGGATACAAGAAAGATGCGAGGTTATGAGCCTGGAGTGTTTTTACGGCACTGCCGGGTGGCCGAAACCTTTCAACATGTTCAGCCGGGATACGATGGCAAACGACTTGTCGTTGAAGGCAAAACCCTCGCGGCGGATGAAGGTGCGGGTATAGAGAAGATCCTTGAACTGATCGAACATGAACAGCCCCAGCAGGTTGGAAGCATCCTGCTGGATACAGACCCCTCCCAGCTCGGTCTCGACCCAGGCATGGTCGATGATGGCATTCGGATCATCCACCTCGCCGGTAACCACCCGGACCGATTTAGCCGGAATCCCCATGGCACGATACAGTGAACAGAGCAGCACCGCCTTGCCGATACAACTGGCCCGCCCTTCGGACAGGATCTCCCCGGCGGAGGTGACCGGCAGCGAAGGGTCATTGGCGATCCGGTCGCGCACATACGAGAAGGCGTTTTCCGGGGTCTTTAGTTGGGCCGCAAGCTTCCGGACCCGCTTGTCTTTCGGGGTAATCAACACTGTCAGGGACTTGGGGGGATCGACGATCATGTTATGGAAGGAAACATCCGAGGGTTTACTGCGCCGGTCAGCAGCATAAAAGCCGCAACAGAAGGCAAGCGCGATTGCACACAGCACTATCAAGACTCTTTGCATAACCCCTCCCAGCAGAGATTTCCGGTTTGACCGGGAATCTGTCGGGATTATAAGGTTCTAAGGCTTTTAATTCAACAGTAAACAGAGTTAATTAATTATTTTAAAGAAGCTGCAGAATGTCACGGTGGTTATTGATGCGGGCAAAAGCCTGATGGTCGGCCTTGTAGGCGATAAAGGGCACTTGTGCGGCTCTGGCCGCGAGCTGGTCCACCTCGGAATCACCGACAAACAGCGCCTCAGACGGAGCAATGCCATAATGGTCAAGCACCTTGAGTAACGGCTCCGGGTGGGGCTTGGGATTGGCAACCTTGCTGGCTGTCATGACACAGCCGAAATATCGGGCAAGGCCGAACGACTCCAGTACCATGTCCATCGAGGTGGAGCGGTTGGTACAGACTGCAAGCTCAACCCTGCCACTGAGGCTATCGAGGGTCTCGCGGAAACCGTCTTCCATGATCATGAACGGCACCAGCTCCAGGTAATCGATCGACGCTGCCGCAGCAACTGCGGCCTGGAACCCGGCCGGCTCCGGGAAAAAATAGGCGAGCACCTCCCGGTTGGCATAGGTGTGCAACACCCGCATATGCTCTTCATCTGCGGTATCCAGCGGCTGACGCCCCATGATTTCCATGATCCGCTGGTAAAAACGGAGGTTGGCGTCGAAAGAGTCGAACATGACGCCGTCACAGTCGTAAATAACCGCCTTGCAGGATTTTGTTTTTGCGCTACCGTTCACTTCTCATCCTTGACACTGTTCAGATATTCCTCCCACTCCATCGGCAGCAGGTACTTCTTCCGGCTGTTGCACTCTTTGCAGGCAGGCACCAGGTTGCCACGGCTGCTCAGCCCTCCACGCGTAATGGGCACCACGTGGTCCATGGTAAGCTCCTCTTTGGGGAAGCTCCCACCGCACCAGTGACAGACCCCCTTGGCAACGATATTCTGCCACCAGCGGCTTTTCCGCAGCTCTCGGGCCTTGTCCTTTTCCCGGCGGATCTGCTGTTCAGTCACTTCAATGGTAAAAGACAAAGTAATGCCACCGTTTTATTAAGCAGTGAATAGGTTCAATAAATTGCGTAGTTGTCCGGAGAAGAGAAGATTTCGCGGAGTAGCAGGTTGTTCAGGTAATGGCCGGTCTTGAACGCCTCGACCTTGCCGAGAAGCCGATAACCGCTGGTGTAGAGATCGCCGATGCAGTCCAGTATCTTGTGGTTGACCAGTTCCTTTTTGTAGCGCAGACCATCGGGATTTACGATGCTGTCCTCGCCAATGGCCACGGCATTGTCAAGGGATGCCCCCTTTGCCAGACCGGCTCTCTGGATCGCCTCAAGCTCTTCTAAAAAGCCAAAGGTGCGCGAGTTTATGATGGAAAAGGCGTTCTCGACATCGGTCACCCGCTTCTTCTGCTTGCCGACAGGCTCCCTGAAATCAATGGACATCGTTATATCCAGGGTATTGAGCGGCTTGACCCGAATCCAGGCGTCGTTATTGCGCGCCTCCACCGGCTTGAGCACCTTGAGATAAACCCCGGAATCCGGGAATTCATAGACCCCGGCCCGCCACATTTCATGGTAGAACTCCCAGGCCGAGCCATCGAGAATCGGGATCTCCGGGCCATCGATGTACACCAGACAGTTGGTAACACCTGCGAAATAAAAGGCAGCCATCAGATGCTCGATGGTGGAGATAGAAGCGTTTTCGCTGGCAATCTGGGTGGAGAGCCGAGTATCAGCCACATGATCGTAGCGCGCCGGAATCATGCAGCCGTTAGCAATAAAAGCTATCCCGGCCTCGCGTCGCGGCAGGAACTCAAGGGTGACATTTCTGCCGCTGTGCAGGCCGATTCCGGTGATCTTAAAGATCCTGTTGATTGTTGTCTGGCGCTTTATCATGATGCTTGTTTATGGCACAGAAGCAGCGGCGCGTCAAGGTGCCGACTACATGATTTTACCGGCAATTCTCTCAGAGCGGCACTCCATTGATGGTAACCTTTACTCCCTTGATACCTTCATGGAAGTCGGCGACCGGCACGGTCGAGCTCCGCTGGGAACCTGATCGTGAATTATAAACCGGCTCAATTCTCACACTGTTGATAGTCTTTTCATCGAGCACAATCTCCCTGGCCACGGCAATCCCATCATCTGGCAAACTGACGATAAGCTGATGCTTACCGCTCGCCAGCCGCAGCTTCTGCCGAAAATTGTATCTGACGCCAACCCCGGCCTCAGGATCGCTGGAGCCAGCAGAAAGGTTCTCTTCCTTCAGCTCCCCCGATATGAGGAGCGGCTGGCCGTCAATATTGATCAACAGCTTGTAGTCGGGTGTGCCGTGGGAATGCTGCTGGTTGATGGGGCAGTCAAACTCCCGGTGGGTCTTCAGGCTCGCCGAGATGTTCAAGTCCGACTGGCCTGCCTGAATAGGGACAGTATCGCCGTTGCTGCTAAAGACATTGCTCCTGCTGCTGACGGCAGCCTGTTTGCTGAGACTTGCCGCACACCCGCCAAGGTATGCGCTGATGAGGATAATGGCACAGATTAACGTTACCCTTTTCATTATTCTTGCTCCTTTTGCTTGCTGTTTTACAGGCATCTGAATTTTGCAGGCGAGACGCTAAAGAGCATCTCGCCCCCGCTCATTGGTTCTGATCTTTATTATGTCATCAATCGTCGAGACGAATATTTTCCCGTCACCGGTATTGCCGGTATGGGCGTATTTCTGGATGACATTGACAACAGCATCAACCATCGCGTCATCGACCACGACTTCCAGTTGAATCCGCGGAATGAATTCCACCATCTCATACATGACTTTGTCTTTTGCACCCTTGGCCCTGCTTTTGCCGAAGCCCCTGATTTCCGACACGGTCACTCCCGGCAGGCCGGCAATGCTCTGCAGTTCTTCGGTTACCTCCAGTAATTTGGCCGGCCGTATTATTGCCTTGATCTCTTTCATATCTCCCCCTTGATCAATTAAGGCTGCTACATCTCTGCTTCAGGCTCTCTCTTTTCAAACCAGCTGTACACCGACGGAATGATCAGCAGCGTAAGCAGGGTTGAAGTCACCAAACCACCGACAACAACAGTTGCCAGCGGCTTCTGGATTTCAGACCCGGCTCCACCGGCAAGCAGCATCGGGATCAGACTGAAGATTGCGATCGATGCGGTCATCATTACCGGACGCAAGCGGTCCAGGCTCCCTTTCCTGATCGCCTCCTGCAGTTCAAGCCCTTCGTCGCGCAGCTGCGAGATCCGCGACACCAATACCAGCCCGTTCAGCACGGCAACGCCGAACAGGACCACAAACCCGACCGATGCCGGAACCGAGAGGTATTGCCCGGAGATGAAGAGCGCAAAGACCCCACCGATCAGGGCAAACGGCAGGTTGGAAATGACCAGCAGCGCCAGCCGGATCGACCTGAAGGTGACATAGAGCAATAACAGGATCATCCCGATGGCCACCGGCCCAATGATCATCAGCTTGTTCATGGCCCGCTGCTGATTCTCAAACTGGCCGCCCCAGGTGAGATAATAACCTGGCGGCAGTTTGACCTGTTCCTTGATCTTCTGCCTGGCCTCAGCGACGAAACTGCCGATATCCCGGCCGGTAATGTTCATCTCGATGCCGATCCTTCTCACGCCATCCTGACGGCTGATCTGGGCCGGCCCCTCGATCATCTTCACCTCTGCCAGCTGTTCGAGCGGCACGTTGATTCCGGTTTTTGTGGTGATCATCAGGTTTTTGATCGCCTCCAGGGAATTCCTTTTCTCTTCCGGCAACCGGACCGAGATATCAAAACTCCGGTTTTCCTCAAACAGCTGTGATGCCGCTTTACCGGCAACGGCGATTTCGATCACCTTCTGGACATCGCTGATATTGAGGCCATAGCGGGCAATTCGCGACCGGTCGATGTTGACAGTCAGGTATGGTTGTCCGGTGACTTTTTCCGCATTAAGATCGGTCCCGCCCTTGACCGTGGACAGCACCCTGGCAATCTCGGCCGATTTTTCACTGAGGACACCGATATCCTCACCAAACAGCTTGAGGATCAGCTGGGCCCGGGTACCGGCAACCAGTTCATCGATCCGGCATTGGATCGGCTGGCTGAAACCGAAGGTGATCCCGGCAACCGATTCCAGGGACTTGCGCATCTCATTGGTCAGCTCTTCTTTCGAGATGTCCCGTTTCCATTCGCTCTTCGGCTTGAAGATCCCCACATAGCCGGTCTTGTCCGACCCCCTGGTATCCAGGGCGACCCCGGTCTGCCCGGTCCGCCCCACGATAGTATCCAGTTCCGGAAACTGCTTGAGCCTGGCAGCGGCCATCTGGTTTACCTCCATGGCCTTTGCCAGGGAAACGCCGGGAAGCATGGCAACATCCATGTCGAATGAGCCTTCATCCATGATCGGGATGAATTCCGTTCCCAGCCGCGTTACCAGAAAGAGCGAGGCAACCAGGAGAATACCGGCAACACTCAGCACCACACCCTTGGTGTTCATGGCATATTCGAGCAGAGGCAGATAGAGCCTGCTGGCATGCTTCATGATGAAGCTCTCTTTTTCCGGGTGCGGTTTCAGAAACATGATGCAGAGCACCGGGATGACGAATACCGACAGGAATAGCGAGGCCAGCAGCGCGATCGCCACGGTTATGGCCAGCGGGGAGAACATCTTCCCTTCGATCCCCTCCAGGGAAAGGATCGGGATAAAGGTCAGGGCGATGATCAGCTCGCCGAAGATACTCGGTTTTCTGACCTCCATGACTGCTTTCAGCACGGTCAGTAATTTGGGGTGCCGTCCCCCCTCCTCGCTCAAATGGCGCTGGACGTTTTCCACCTGGATGATGGTCGTGTCGATGATCATGCCGATGGAGATGGCCAGGCCGCCCAGGGACATCAGGTTTGCGGTTATGCCGACCAGCTTCATGACGATAAAGGTCGCGAGCAGCGACAGAGGCAAGGCGATGAGCACTACAATGCTTCCCCGGAAGCTGTTCAGCAGGAGATAGAGGATGATCAGCACCAGGATGGAGCCTTCGAGCAACGCCTTGTTGACCGTGGCAACGCTCGCTCTTACAATGTCGCTCCGGTCGTAATAGGGAACGAGCTTGATCCCCTCGGGCAGGACATTGTTTTCATTCATCTCCTTCACTTTAGCCGCAACCCGGGCTACGACGTCGCGGCTGTTCTCGCCGCGCAGCATCATGACAATGCCGCCGACACACTCATCCTTGCCATCCTTCATGGCCGCACCCATCCGCACGGCCTCGCCGACCTTCACCTGGGCCACGTCCCGGATAAAGGTCGGAGTGCCGCCGGCAGATTTCAGTACAATATTTTCAATGTCGCTGACATCCTTGATCAGCCCGACCCCGCGGACGATGTACTGGTCAGTGCCCCGTTCCAGCAGGTTGCCGCCGACGTTCTCGTTGTTGCTACCGATGGCGGTGTAGACGTCATCCACGGTAACGGCATATTTCAGCAGTTTTTCCGGGGACACCAGCACCTGATACTGCTTGAAATAGCCGCCAAAGGAGTTGATCTCATTGACCCCGGCAACGCTCTTCAACTGCGGGGTGACGATCCACTCCTGAATGGTGCGCAGGTTGGTGAGGTAGGCCAGCTTTTGTTGCGGATCTTGCGGCATCTTGCCTTCGAGCGTGTATTGGTAGATCTCCCCCATGGCAGTGCCGATCGGCCCCATGGCGACTTCGACCCCCTTGGGAACCTTCTCCCGCGCCTCTGCCAAACGCTCGAACACCAGTTGCCGCGCAAAATAAATATCGACGTCATCCTTGAAAACAATGGTGACAATCGACAGGCCGAACTTGGTGACCGACCGCATCTGTTCGATATCCGGCAGGCCGCGCATGGCCATCTCGATCGGATAGGTCACGTTGCGTTCGATCTCTAAGGCGGACAGACCATCGGCGTGGCTAACGACTTCAACCTGGATGTTGGTGACATCCGGAAAGGCATCTATCGGCAGCCGTAGATAGGAATACAATCCGAATACGATAATCAGCAGCGACAGGAATATGATCATCCCTTTCTGCCGTAAGGTATAGGCAATCAGTTTTTCTAGCATCTGTGCCTCGCTTCAGTTCGGAAATAAGAAAACAGCGGGAATGGCGCAATGGCATCTGTCGTCATTTTTTCTCACTCCCGCAGGTATCACCGACAACTTCACCCTTCTTCAGTTCCGATTTAAGAATGAACGCTCCCTTGACCGCATAGCGCTCTCCCTCCTGCAGGCCGGAAACAATCTCCACCATGCCGCTTGCCATCCGGCCCGGCTCAATCTGGCGTGCCGCAAACTCAGCGTCTCCTTCCGCGACAAAGACCACCTTCTTGCCATCCAGATCCTGCACGGCATCTTCGGGAACAGCCACCACCGGCGGCGCGTCAGCTGCCAGCGTCAGTTCCACGGTAGCGAACATCTCCGGTTTCAATTTGCGTCCCGGATTAGCAACCTCGACCCGTGCCTTGACCGTGCGGCTGGCCTCGTTGACCAGATCGGCAATGTAGGTGATGCGCCCTTTCAGTTTAAGATCGGGAAAGGCGCCGACCCTGACGGTTGCCGCCTGGCCGCGATGCACCTTGGCCAGATCTTTTTCGTTGATATCAACCATGACCCAGACCGAGGTGAGATCAGCCACGGTATAGAGGCTCTTGGAGGGATCGGCAAGCTCGCCGACAATGGCGTGTTTTTCGGTGATGATGCCGCCGATGGGTGACCGGACCGGCAGGAGCGGCTTTTTGCGGCCTTCTCCCTTCAGGTCAGAACTGGCAACACCATAGAGGGACAACCGTTCTTCGTCGGTGTGCAGTTCGGTCTGGCTGGTTTTGTAATCGGTTTCCGCCTGGAGGATGTCCTTGCGGGCCGCAATTTTTTTCTCCACCAGATTCTTGATCCGGTCCATGTTGGACTGAGCCAGGGCAAGCTTGGTCTTTGACTGGTGGTAACGGTTGAGCGCTTCCCCCAGCTCGACGCTATCCAGGGTCGCCAGTGCCTGCCCGGCTGAAACGGCGTCGCCCAACGATGACTTGACGCTGACGACTTTGCCGCTGATGCGCGGCGAGACATGGGCGATCCGGTCGGCATTGGCCTCCACCTTGCCGGTAACGCTGATGACGCCTGCCAGCCTCTGTTTTTTTGCCGGAACGACCACCACGCCGTTCTGCTTCTGCACCTCGGCAGTCATCTTGATGCACCCCGCCTCGCCATGCTCGGCGTGGCCTTCATGCCCCTCCTTCTCGCCTTTATGCTCCCCGGCTGCTTCATGGCCGCCCTTTTCTTCCTTGTGGCCGGCCTCCTTATGTTCCGCATGCACTTCGTTGCCAGAAGACTGAAGATTGCGATAATAAAGGCCACCGCCAATGGCTACAGCCAGGATAACTCCGATAATGATTCCCTTTTTTGTCACTGCACACCTCCGGTAAGATCGGTTGCCACTGCTGATTCAAGCTTTACCAGCGCTGTCTGCCGGTCATGCAGTGCAGTCAGGTAACTGTCGTTGACCTCGAAGAACAGCTTCTGTTCCTGAATGACGCTCAGAATGCCGAGTTCCCCGAGCCGATAGGCCTCCTGGGTCAGTTTCAGATTTTCCTCCAGCTGGGGGAGTATGTTGGACCGGTACAGCCCAAGGACTTTTTCGGTATTACGATAGCTGAGATAGGCGGTTGCCACATCCCGCTCAATACTGTTTACCGCAGCCGCCCAGCGGCTTGCAGCGCTGTTCTGCCTGGCCCGGGCCTCCTGGACCCCGGCCTGGTTCCGGTCGAACACCGGGATCGGGATCGACAGCTTCAGGCCGAGCGTATAGGCTGTGTCCTTCCCCTCGACGCCGCCGATCTCCATGGCTGTCGTGTCGCGTTTCAAAGCAATGCCAGCGGTCAGATTGGGGATAGACTCGGCATCGGCAAGGACAAGCTCTGCGTCGCCCCGGACTTTTTCTGCAGCCAAGGCCTTGAGATCAGGCCGCTTGCCCTGCGCCAGCTGTTTCAGGTCAGCCAGCTCTCCAGTTACCTGGGTTTTATTGTCCAGGTTCCCGGCAACGTGCCGCGATTCGCCGCGGGGCAACCCCATGAGGGTCCAGAGTCTCGATTGGCGCTGCTGCAGAGACTTTTCGACATCGATTTTGGCCCCTTCACTCCGGGCCAGCTCGACTTTAACCAGGTTCAGTTCCAATTCCGGAATGTCACCGGCCAGCAACCGCTCGTTCGTCACCTCAAGCAGCTGACGATTGAGCGCAATAAAGCGGTCTGCCAGTGTCAGACGCTGTTCAGCAAGAACGACGTCATAGAATGCCGTCTTCACTTCTTCGGCCAGCACGCGCTCCCGATCGGCCAGTTGCCAGCGATAGCTCTCCATCTCCTGTTCGGCGATAGCGCGCCGCTTGTCACGCTTCCCCGCCAGGAGTAACTCCTGGGAAAAACCGATTGACAGGCTATTTTCGGCACTGCTGCCGGTCAAAGCACCGGTAGCGGCATCCAATTCAAGGGTCGGATTCGGCAGGAGCCCGGCCCTGATTTTAGCGGCATCACGGCTCCCTTTTTCTGCACGGAGCGCGTTGAGCTCACCATTATTCTGCAACGCATAGTCAACCAATTGCGGCAATGCCAGTGGCTGCGACTCTCCCCACACCGGAGCGGAGCAAAGCAGACCCAGAATTCCAGGCACAAGGAGCAGGGCTCCTCTAGTAAGAACAGTTGTTCCCAAAGTGATAACCTCCCATTTTTGAATTAATGTAGTGCGTGTCAGCAGTTGCTTGTCAAATGCAGATCAGTGGTCCTATGACAACGAACGGACCACTCCCCGAGGCTCAAGACGTGGCTATGCCTTGGCTCAGGTTAGGCGAGACTTTCAGGCGGAACGAATTTGGGGATGAATACTTCGGGAAAAACCGATGACGGCTCATTGCCGGAGAGGGTTGTTACCAGGGGTGAGTAGTGCAGATAAACCACAGTAGAAACAACGGACCTATTGCAGGAACAACCGCAACAGTCGTCGCAATGACCGTCGTCGGAATGGCCGTCGTGATCCGGGTTACACGGGGTGCTGCTGCAGGGGGCTTTGCTGATTTTTGCGCAGGAGCTGCCCGCTTCAAGCGAACAGTGAGCATCGGGATGCACGTCGGAACAGAGCCCGCCGACCACAGAAGCGATCAGAGAGACAATTACCAGGATTGCGATGACAGCTCTGTTCATGAATTGCGTAGTGACCCTTTGATCCGGATGGAAATTACCTTGTAACCATACTAGAGAGTCTAATGAACTGTCAACGTTCATTATTCGCCATAGCGCTCGACAATCTTCTCAATAATCCCTGAGGTAGACCTGCCGTCAACGAACTCGACCAGTTCTACCCTGCCGCCCCACGACTCCACCTGCTCGTGGCCGACCACGCCCTCACGGGTATAATCGCCCCCCTTGACCAGGATATTCGGCCGGACCGCTTCTATCAGGTGCAACGGGGTGTCATCGTCGAAAATCACCACATAATCGACACAGTCCAGGGCTGCCAGGAGATGCGCCCGTTCGTCCTGGTTGATCAGGGGGCGTTTCTCCCCTTTCAGCCGTCTGACAGAAGCATCGCTGTTCAGCCCCAGCACCAGCAGGTCTCCCAACGACCGCGCCTTCTGCAGGTATTTGACATGACCGAAATGGATCAGGTCAAAGCAGCCGTTGGTAAAGACAATCCGCTGCCCCCGCGCCCGGGCTTCATCGGTGATCCGGCGCATGACATCGAGATGCTTGATCTTGGAGTCGCTGTCAAGATGCCCCCGGCCGACCTCGGCAATGATCTCCGCAGGGGTGACCGTTGATGTCCCGACCTTGGCAACGGCAATACCGGCGGCCACATTGGCCAGTCTGGCTGACTCACTGAACGGCATCCCTCCGGCAAGCGCCAGCCCCAGCACCGCCAGCACCGTATCGCCGGCGCCGGTGACGTCAAAAACCTCGCGGGCCACGGTCGGGATATGCTCGATCTCGCCATCGCCCATGAACAGCGACATCCCCTGCTCGCTCCTGGTTATCAGCAGCGCATCAAGGGCTGCACCGTCGAGGAGTTGCTTGGCAGCCAGGCCCAGAGATGCCTCATCGCTGATGGCAATGCCGGTGGCAGCCTCGGCCTCTTTCCTGTTAGGAGTAAGAATGGTAACGCCGCTGTAACGGCCATAGTCAGTGCCCTTGGGGTCAACCACCACCGGGATTCCGGCGCCCCTGCCGAATTCCACGATTGCCGCAAGAACTCCGGAGGTAAGCACCCCCTTCAGGTAATCGGAAACGAGAATGACCCGGCACCCTGTGGCGGCACTGCGGATATATTCCACCAGACGCCGTTCGCTCTCGGCGCTGATCGCGCCCCGTGTCTCCCGGTCGATCCTGACGATCTGCTGGTTGGATGCCAGCACCCGGGTCTTCTTGCTGGTCTTGCGCGCCGGATCGACGAAAACCCCGGCAGTATCGACCCCGCGGGAGGTAAACGCCTCCAGCAGCATCTGGCCGTTCTCATCGTCGCCGATGATGCTGCACGCCGTAACCCGGCATCCCAGGGCAACCAGGTTGTTGACGACGTTGCCTGCCCCGCCGAGCCGTAATTCCTCGCGTTTTATATCCACCACCTGTACCGGCGCCTCCGGGGAAATGCGGTCCGCCTTGCCCCAGAGGTATTCGTCCAGCATCAGATCACCAACCACCAGGGCCCGAATCTCCCCGGCGCCGGCAAATAATGATTCAACCGCTCTTCTATCCATGGCAACTCCCTATCCGATCGAGGACACCGGCTGCCAGCAGCGGCAGCATGATCTCGTGATGCCCGGTAATGGTATACCCCATGCTCTTGCCGGCCGTGGGGCGCTTCACCACGTTCTGCAGTGGCCGGTAATGCTGCTGCATGTCCATGTTGACCGTGGTGAAGTTATCCACGTGGTGTCCCAGGTTCTGGGCGATGGAAAGTGCCTTGAGGAATACCTCCGGCAGCAGCACGGCGCTCCCCACGTTGAGATAGACGCCACCGTCACCAAGCTCTGAGACTATCGAGGTCAGCAGCCGGAAGTCACGAAAGCTCGCCTCACCGATAACAGCACCGTCAGCCGAGGCATGCTGGTGAATGATGTCGGTGCCGACGGCAACATGCACGGTCACCGGCACCCCGCGCTCCTCGCACAGGGACAGGAGGCTCCAGCCGCGATGCGGGTTGTTGTTGGCATTGATGAACCGGCCGACCGACTCGCCGTACCCTAACCCCAGCGCAACGCCCTCTTTCAGAGCGCCGTTGATATCGCGCCCGGTCTCCTCGGCCATGCCGAACAGCCCGGCATGGAGCACCGCGCCGACATCCTCGCTGGTCTCGCCAATGAGCGAGATCTCGTAATCATGGATCGATCCGGCGCCGTTCAGGGCAAAGGCGGTGATGACATCCGCCTCCACCAGGCTCTTCAGCACCGGCTGCAAGCCGCATTTGATAACATGGGCCCCCATCGCCATGATCACCGGCTTCCCCTTCTGCCTGGCTGACACAATGGCGTCAATGACCCCATTAAGTGCCTGCGAGCCCAACTGATCGGGCATGACTGACAGGAGCTCGGCCACGGTCATCCCCGGCCGTACCTCTCCGGACTTGTCCCGGCTCATGATCGTCTTGTTTTTCCGCTCAGAGAGCGGATATGTCTTGACCCCTGAAAGGTCGATAAGATTCGGTTTCATCTCTTCTCCTCGTAATATTTTCCAAGAAGCTCTTTGGCAACCCGCACAATGTCTGCCGGCGGGATGCTGCGAATGGAAAGGTCTGCCGGGTTTGGCCTGCCGTAATTGGCGGGACTGGCAGAGGTGATAACCCGGTTTCGCTCTGTGGCTACGATGCAATTAGATGGCGTGGCGCCGAACAGGGCGATTGACGGCACGTTCATCGCCCATGCCATGTGAGTTGGCCCGGTATCGCCGCCGATCACCAGATCGGCCAGTCCGATTGCCGCCTTGAGCCGGTTGATGGTCAACCGGGGAAGCAGCGATACGTTTGGCGCACGCTGCGCTATTGCCTGAGCTGTTGCCTCTTCCTGTTCGTTGCCGTGGCAGATGAGAACCTTGGCATCAAGCCCGGCTGCCACTTCGGCAAAGCCTTCAGCAGGGTAATTCTTGTAGCCGATGCTGGTCCCGGCCACCAGCAACAGATGGGGACCGGTGCCGGCAAAATAGCCGCTGACTGCCGCCCGGTCTTCAGCTCCGGCAAACAGGTATGGTGAGTGGTCCGCCAATTCTGTTTGGTTTAACTCGAAACCCAAGGCTGCGGCGGCCAGACCGGCATAGCGGGCAACACCGATCACATCCTTAGGGATTCGCACCCTTTGCCGGTAAACGGCTGTTGCCAACGGTTCTTTGGCAATGCTCGGGTGGAGACCGGAAACAGGTCCCCCCAGCAGCCGGGAGACTAAGGCTGACTTCAGCATGCCGTGCATATCAATGACAAGATCGAACGGGCCGAGGCCGCTGAGTTTTTGCAGCTCCGCCCGTAACCCGGCGATGGTCAAGCGCCCTTTCAGCCCTTTGAGCCCAAGCTTGACAACCCGCTGCAGGTCCGAGTTGCAATCAAGGATGTCGGCAAACTTCGCATCAGCGACCCAGGTGATCTCGGCATCGGGGAACCTGCGGCGAATCAGCTGGAGCGAGGCCATGCAGAAAACAATATCTCCCAGGGAAGAGAGGCGGACAATGGCAATTTTCATTACAACTGCCCGTCGTCGGTGGTCTTGTGAAGCAGTTTCCGCACCCCTTCGATCATGGTACCCACCGCAATGCTTGAACGGCACTCCTGGTCGTTATCACACTGCTTGTTAAGGCAATCGGTACAGGGCAAAGGCGACTGTACCGTAATATGCGACTCCCCCCGCGGCCCGGTACGTTTGCCGTCAGTAGCACGGTAGAGCGAGAGCGTCGGGGTGCCGACTGCCGCTGCCATATGAACCGGACCGCTGTCGCAACCGACCACCAGATCGACCTTGCGCATGACAGCGGCGAGTCGTTTCAACGACATGGCAGGGAGCACTCTGGACTGCCCCCCCACCCTCGCAGCAATGGTCTCAACCATGGCCCGTTCCGCATTTCCTGCCGACGACAACAGGATGGAACTGTCGGGAAATTCCGCCAGGATCCTTTGCCCTAGTTCAACCCAGCCATCCTCATGCCACAGCTTAGTGCCCCAGGTAGTCCCCGGATGGATCAGTACGGCAAAACCGTCACCAAGGGTGGCGAGATAAGCCTCGGCCTCACCCTCTTCCGCACTGCCGGTATGAATGTCTGTTGAGAGCTGCATCCCGGCGTAATCACGGCCAAAAGCAGTGGAGACGATACGCAGGCACCGGTCGGTGACGTGATAATCCTGCCGCCTGATATTCACCGACGATGTCATGAAATAACGGTTCAACGGTTCGCGGGCCTGGTCAGGCGCAACGCCCACCCGGCGGGGAGCCCCGGAAAGCCAGGCAACTATACCGCTCTTGGTGTTGGTCTGCAGATCGAACACGATGTCGTAGCCGCACGCCACTATCTCCTCGCGCAGCCGGGACGCCTCTTTCCAGGTCTGGCGGGACAAGGGCCGCTTCTTCCACTCCCTGGTCCTGATGAGATGGAGATGGGCAACCAGCGGGTTCCCCTCCAGCAGCTCCCGGAATCGCTCCTCGACAACCCAGCCGATCTCTATCCCGGGACGGACCTGGTGCAGATAATCCAGCACCGGCAGGGCATGGATCACGTCCCCCAGGGCGCTCATTTTTACGATCAATATACGCATATCAATAACTCTGCACTGCACATCTGCCTACACCGGTTTATCGCTTCAGCCACAATGACTTCCAGCTTCTTTTTTTCTTAGGGATTAGATCTAATGCTTTATCCCAGTTGGATTGATTTATAATGCCCAGGTAATTCTCTGCAAGAACTTTTTCGTTTTCCATTAAGGCAAGACTCTCTTCATATTGCTCAATATAGTGAAATACTTTGAAAAGCGGCTCTACCGGCATAATCGGGATCGGTTTGTAATAAAGAAGCGCCTCGCCATACCAGAGCATTTCATTGGGAAACAGGGTAATCATCTCTGCAAAACTCAACCCGTGCGCTCTGCCGTAATCTTCGCTAAGCCTCTTCCAAACATCGGCATGACAAATGATAGGAGTCGGCCCAAAGTCATAGATCCGGCCGGGACGTCCAAAATAGTTTTGGGCCGCAGCCCGGTCCTTGATGAAGTTTCTCCTGATCTTTGCCTGCCCACTCCTTGCGGCAAACCCCAGCAGTTCCTTCCCTTCATGCATAACAGTGTATGGAGTGACGTCGTCATACATGAAATCGCTGATCCCAAAACTCCGAATGAAGTAGGAGTCAGAATCAATCATGAGGTAATTCAGGCATAATCCCAACCGCCAGAACTCAGACTTCACGACCTGCTGCAGGTGATTACCCGGCATCTTAGCGATCAGAGACTCGCTGTGCTGAGGATTGGCCGACAAAATCTCTTCATCTGCAAGCAGGGTAAGTTCAATACCGGCCAGGTGTTCACGAAACAGGGTTAAATCGTCTCTGGGAACGGAAAGATAAAAAGGGAGCGAGTCTTTATTGAACTGCTGCACACTCTCAGCCAGACGTTTCGCACGCAACAAATCGTTTTTGTATGATTTACAGAATAAGACAATAGTATCCATTACACCGGCCTGTGTTCCTGGTTCTGAGAGGTGCCTGAAACTGCCGCGACAATCTTCGTTATTTTCTCGACCGCGCTCTGCACTGTAAATGGAGCCAGAGTTTCGCAGTCATGTAATTGACCTGCTTGCCACTTTTTCAGCAGCGCAAGCAGGGCCGCTTTCACCCCTTCCACATCAAGGGCATTGAGAGAAATCTGCCCCCGCTGCCGGAGGATCTCTTCTAGTTGGGGATTCTTCCACACCAAACCGATAATCGGCCGCTTGGACCAGAGGTATTCAAACAGCTTGGACGGGATGTATTCTTCACAGAAAGGGTCGCTGCCATGCAACAGGATCAAGGCATCTGACATGCGCATCGCCTCCAGAACCTGCTGGCGACCGCTTTTACCAGTCACGGGGTCACTCTCAAGCCGGCCATGCTCAACAACGACCTCCGGCAAGGGAAACTGCTGGAGCGCCGTTCGCGATACCGGATCAAGACGCGAACCGTAAATATCGACCTGTACCAACTGTTTATAGTCGGGATAATCCTGCAGCAATCGATACAGCCCTTCAATGAAAACAGCGAGATTTCTAGTTTCAGCCAAAGAACCAAAATGGCCAAAGTGCAGTTTCTCCTGGCGGCGATAGATGGCGCCCTGGAAATCCGGCTCCTGAACACCCGGAATTATCATATGACCGCGATCGCCTAACTCCGGGTTTCTTGCCATCGCCTTGGCCAAGGCTCCCTCAGTAAACCACCAGGCTGCATCAGCCTTCTCACAGATCAGGCGCTCCAGGTATGCCGCCCATTTATAAGCCATGGCGGTCCCGCGCCAGTCACCATGGATCATCGGATCATGCAGCTCTGCAATCCAGGGGATGGAAAATTTCCTGGCCAGCAGGTATCCGGCAAAATGAGCAGAATTGGCGCCGCCGGTTGAGTAGATGACGGCAGGGTGCTGCTCATTAATGATGCGGCTCCCCTTGAGATAGGCCATGACAAACCATGACCATTGGCTCTCCAGATGAATCATCGCCCTTTCTATAAAGTAAAGAGGGAGCAAGATAACGTTTGCCAATCCCTTTGCAGCACGATACCAGAAAGGGCTGCGAATATGCTTTTTCAGAATATGCCGCAGGTCGAACTTTAATCCCGAAGGGGCAATAGCCGGGACTTGATAATGCTCCACCACAGTGTCTCTCTCCCCGGTCTGGGCACTGATAACTACCGGCACGATCCCCTTTTCCATCAGGTAAGGGATCTTGTCCGTGATGGTCTGGCTAGCAGCACGGCCATCCATGTTAAAGGCGTGCGAAATAATGAGCCACTTCTGGCCTGCCAACTTGGGCAACTGTTCAGACATGCTTCATCTTCTCCTCAATAACTGACCGTGCCACAGCTTCATCTTTCAGGAGCAGGCCGACAGCCATCAGTACCTCATCGACACCTATCGCTGCCAGACAGGGGCTTTCTGCATCTCCGCCATCATCACACCCGGCCTTGCCGCACGGCACGCATTCCAGATCTTTCTGCAGTACCACAATGTTGCCACGTTGAAGCACCCCTCTCGTTTCAGGGGAACCCTGAGCGGGGTCACCGTCATTATGCCAGGGAAACCAACGAGATGTGAAAGTCGGGCCATACAGGGCAACCATCGGAATTCCAGTGCTTGCGGCAAGATGGGTCACCGCAGTGTCGAGTCCCAGATAAAATGCGGCGCGGCTGATAAGACAGGTCATCTGGTTGAGTGTCAACTCGCCGGCTATCAATACCGGTCTGGTGCGGCACAGGTCGGCAGCCTCGTTCAAAAGCCTTTTCTCTTCAGCCGCCGGGGAAGAAGTCCAGACCGGCTGCAGGCCATACCGCTCGGCAATGGCGTCACTGACAGCGGCAAAGCGATCGAATTTCCAGTATTTATAGATCCAGCGCGCAAAGGGGTGTACCACAAAAAATGGAGTGGCGCAGTTATGCCCCTTGAGGATAGCGGACACTTTTGACTCGTCAGTTGCGTCCCAGAAGACTTTCACCTGCAGCCGCTTCCCCGGAATGCTCAGGGCATCGGCCACCAACTCGCAATACCTGGCAACCGGAATATTCTCCTGGAATTCCAAAGAATGAGTAAAAAAAAGCCTTTTCCAGACATCTTTCCAAAACGACCGCCCCAGGTAGAATCCGACACGCTGCCGCCGGCCGGCAAACAGCACTGCCGAATTACCCCTGTCCGACGCGTTCATGTTTATCGCCAGATCGTAGCGACGAAATATCTCCCGGAAATACCCCTTGCCACCCTTTTCCGAATAAAGCACACGACGCACGCGCGGGTCTTTCTCCAGGAACTCGCCGGTGCCTTTCCCTACCAGGATATCGATTGCCGCCTCAGGATAAGCCTCCTTGAGCAGGCCAATGAGTGGGGTCGTCAGAATCACGTCGCCGATCAGGCGGATGCAGACGATCAGTATGGACTCAGGAGGCTTCACGGTTCTTCTCCGATTTCGCATGTTGCAGTTCGCGAAGTTTTGCGTACTTGTAAAACACCGACACGGCATTGGATACAGCAACGGCAAATCCGGCAAATCCGTCAAGAAACCCCTTCTGAAGAAAAAAGGTTTTGCTGAACGCATACAGTGGCCTGAAAACGACCTGGCTGAAACAGCTCTTCTTACCTCTGGCGAGAAGCTGGGCAGCACCGATGTCCGTATAGCGGTTCATTTTGACGATGAGATCGCTGAAACCGTCAAACGAGTAATGCAAAAGCTCGCCATGACATATGCCGGTTTCCCCATTCACAACAACCTTCTCATGTACAAGCTCCGAGGAGAAACTGGCCATGCGCCTGTCGAACAACCGTACTGTCCGGTCAGGATACCAACCACAGTGGCGAATCTCGTTGAGGCCAAGAAAGGTGCGGCGCGGCACCGAATAGGCGGCTTTCTTTTCGTCGCTAGCGAGAATCTGCTTGATCTCTTCAGCCAGTTCCGGAGTCACCCGTTCATCACAATCAATATTAAACACCATGTCGTAAGCAGCAAGGTTCACAGCAGCCTGCTTCTGCGGCCCGAACCCTATCCAGGGGACATCATGAACCCTTGCCCCGTAGTTGCGGGCAAGCTCAACAGTGCCGTCCGTGCTTCCAGAATCCACCACTACGATATCGTCTGCCCATTGAACACTCTCCAGGCAGCCAGCGATGCGGCGAGACTCATTCAGGGCGATGATCACAACAGATAGTTTTCGAGATTCAGCCACAGGTTGCCTCGCGCAGGTTCATGCAGTCAGCACCCGGTACAGGTGCTCTCCGCTGTTTTCGACCTGAAGAATGTTCCCGGCCTGACGGGCATTTTTCTGATAGGACTCATAATTCGCCATGATGTGGCGTATTGCCGCCAGAATGGCGAGCGGGTCAGCTTTCTCCAGAACTTTTCCCGCAGAGAACCGCTCTACCACAGCCGCTATCCAGGTCCCGGTCAGGGTAACCACCGGTGCTCCGCCACTCATTGCGTCAAGGGTGACGCCGCTGACGCGGTCTCTAAAATCCTTTTGATTATAGAGCTGAAGACAAATAGCCCCGTGAAAGAGGCTCTGATACTCGGCCGTCGGCAATGTCTCAGATTTGAAGCTCAGTGACGGATAACCCAGCGCAACAAGACGCTCCAGAGCCTTGCGGGTCGTATCATCGCACTTGTTGTAATGATCGGGGGATGTCTGCACGACTATCGGGATGGCTTCCCCGCTGGCCGCAAGATGTTCGACAAATGAGGCGACATCCGCTATCCCCTTGTCTGCACGCGCTGCCCCGGCACTGAGGATAAATCTGAACTGCGGCTCCTGCTCAGCGTCGGACATTGCAGAGGGGGTTATCGGGTAAGGAGCCACCTGGACATTGTGGAATCCGCACTCACGCAACTGCTCCGCAACGAGCTCTGTCGGCGCAAGCAGGTCAAGTGCCGGTTGACGCCGGGCAATGCGGGAGAGCTGCCCCTGCTTTTTCAGGTTAAGATTGAGCCAGTGAAAAAAGCAAAACACCTTTCCTCTTGGTATTTCGCTTCTCGCCGCCCAATCCAGGAGCAAAAGATCCGTTCGTCCTGCGGTGGCAATAAATAACCTACCTGGTTGCTGCAGTAAGGCCCGGTACAGGAAATAACCCTGCACCCGCCTCAGGCGCCGGTAAAAATGCCCCTTTACCTGAACCGACAAAGGAAGGACGTTTGAGCAGTATCCCTTGCCTGCCCAAAGAGTAATTGCGGCTGATCTGTCTGCAGAAGAACAGATGCTTTGGATGAAACTGGAACAGTGCCCAGCATCGCTCACCAGGGTTGGTTCAATTATGTGAAGTGGCCATTGCACGCTAATTACCACCAAACCACTAAAGCATATGCTGTCACCTCTCCCACATTATGACCCTTTCGAAAACCTGCTCAGGAGTTATGGCTTCGGTACAGGCACAGGATCCGACAATGTTGCCATCGGGGCAACGGCTCCCACCTGGCTTGCAGCGCTCCTTAAGACAGATGAATTGGCCTTTTATGCCAATAGGCCCCCAGTGAGCCGGATCGATCTCGTCACGTGGCGGAAAAATCCCCAACGCATGCTTTCCCATAGCTGCTGCAATGTGTAACGGACCGGTACCACTGGCAATAAGTCCGTCTGAATATGCAATGAAAGCAATTGACTGTTCCAAGGTCGTTTTCCCGCAAAGATCAATAACATCTGTAGATTCAAACAGTTCAGGGATTTCCTTGCGCAATACCTCACCTTCACTGTCAATTCCGGTGATAAAAATTCGGAACCTGTCTTTTGGCAACAGCCGCGCTAGCTCCAGATAATGGCGGGCGGGCCACTCACGACCATGCATTCTGGATTTGGGATGGAGAATGATGTTTATTTTGTCAGAAACTAGCAGATTTTTCAGTCCAGGATTCAGTTCAGGTATCCTTGTAAGGCCGAAATATCCGGCGATCTCCGTCCTGGAGTAATGCGCTGGCAAGCCAAGCCCTGCCAGGTTTTCCAAGTTTAGTTCAATTTCGTGACGACCAGACCTGCGGCGCCTGTAGGCAACAAAGCGGTTGCAATAACGAGCTGTTTTCAGCCGACGCAGATTTCCCACCCTAATCGACACTTTTGCTTTATAAGCAGCGATTGCAAGCTCCGGATCAGGAAAAGGATTTAGAAAGATATCAACTCCGAGGTTTTTTAGAATTCCGGGATCGGCAATAACCGTTTCTGCGTCCAGAAGCAGGTCAATATACTGGCAGCAGTCTATCAGCGGGCGTACATAGGAATTGCCTATGAAGCATATCTTCAGATGAGGATATGCAGCCTTGAGCACACCAGCCAGAGGTAAGCATGCGAGTACATCGCCCAGACCCATGTGTTGAGCTATCGCCAGGCAACGGGCATTCTTTATTTGCCTGGACGTTGTAAGCCTATTTATTGCCCGTAATAGATTCCACATAAATAATATATGCTCTTAATCGCCCCTATATGAATTATGACTTACAGTACTTCTCGCGACAAAAATATCATGCTCAATGTGCCAATTCAGTGCATTTTTGCGGGCCCAATCTACCAGAAAGTTTATGTCCGGGTAATCCGCATATTCTGGGATCGATGGATCAAAACATCTTATATCGTCAATAAGAATGGTTACATTATTAAACTTAGAAAGGTTCTTCTCAATGCACAGAAGTTCTTCAACAACTGGGCAGTCAGTGGGACCTTTATGTGTTATCCCGCCTGAATAGTGCCCGTCCAGCCAGAAATTAATTGTTCCACTCAAGGTTGGAAGCAATGTAGGGAAAACGTCTTCAGATAAACCGTGTATCACATGAATATAAGGATTATTGAGAAACCTGGCATTTGCCTTCTCAAACAACACATTATCAGGTTCAATTGTATAAACCTCTTTAGACCCTTCAGAAATTAACGCCGTGGTATCTCCCATAAATGTTCCTGTCTCTACCCATATTGCATTCTTTGTCCCAAGACGAAGCAAGACTCTTCTTTTGATATCTGAAGGGCTTGGTGATGCGTACCCCCTTAATATCCACTCGCGATGCTCGTTATTTAGCCCCTTACGTGCTTTGCGTCTGCTTTTATAATCTGAATAAATTTGCATTATACTCATCATTAACCCTTTCCATTAATGTTAATAAATGACAGTATTTATCTATAGAATATTTAGGTAGGCATGTTCTTGCAGTTAATATATTTTAGGACGTTATTCAGAATAATGTACCCATTAGTCTTTCATAGATCAATATTGTTCTTAATGATTTGAAAAAAGCACCTAGAGTGTATTGGTGCCTCAATGTAACTAATCTTACCTTCAAACCAATGTTTAGGGATAATTGCCAATGCATCAGAATTGAGCGCAGCAGCAGTAAGACTAAAAGTGCTATTGGAACAGATTAAAACCATTGCTTTTCGCATGATCCGATGTGATGTAAATGCATCAATATTATCAAGGAAAAAGACCTTCTTAAAATTTGGTGATATTGTTTTCCTAAAATCCGACTCAATTGGAGAATCGGATATGACTACCACATTTTCAACCAATCTTGAAAACTTTCTTATTAAACCGAGGAACTCATCGTCCGCTACTAATAGATGACTTGCAACATTGACATAGTCACCACGTCGCAGATGCATACAGAGAAAACTCTCCGGGATGTTGCCCGCAAGGACATCGCTAAGATCGTCCAGAATTGCAAAATTTCTCTGAATTTCGGGCTGAGCAAGCGCATTAAGAGCAATTGCCAACATTCGCTCACCATCTTTGATTATGTCAGCATTTTTACTGGTGAGGCCAGGAGAAACATCAAAAGAATCTGTAAACAACCCGAAAGGTTCAAGTTGCCAGGGTCGATAAATAATCTCCCCCGAATTGCCAACCAGTGCAAGGTTTTTCGGACTGTCGAAGTACGACATGTCGGCATAAACGATATGCCCGGTCGCTTTCATCGAAAAGTAAACTGCAGATTGAACAATCTGGGCACCCATGCCACCTTCAAAGACAACTACGATGGGCATCTTCCCTCGACGAGAGAAGCATCGAAATAACTTGCTATAATCCATAAATCTATGAACCGCCTTTGTCCGCTATTGAAAGACACCTCTTTTTAGACATGACTGACTGTTAGAGTGAATACTTTGCAAGTTGATACTCCTGCTAATCGTCATAATATAATATTGCCAACTCATGACGTTGCCGCAAATTTGACCACTGTCCTTACTGCAAGGGCCATCCAGTAATCGGCCCTCGCATAGCGTGACCAACGGTAGCTTTTCAGGAATGAGGCGGCCAGGAGATATCTTTTGGAACAGGAGCCAATCTCGGACTTAAGAAACTTTTTGTAAATGAAAGAGCGATAATCACTCAACACTCCGTTGCCCAAAATCGTTCGATTCTTCTTGAGATACCCGAGAAACCGGAGCCGGTCCCGCAGGGATTCGACAGTTCCGTCGCTGCTGCCATGTATCCGGTAAGTCATCAGTGGTTTATTGATCCAGACGACAGAACCTTTGCCGGCAAGATTAAGAAGCCATGTCACATCGGCGTATTTCCCACCCTCAACCGGCAACCGTTCGTCGGCAACCAGTTGCCGGTTGTAGAGATAGCCGGGAAACGGCGCAATCCCGGATTGAGCGCCGGAAAAGTATCGACGTGCCAGATCTTGAGGTGATTTAATAATTTCATGCTGCCGGAATGATCTGAAAGAGCTCCGCGCCTCTAGCTTTCCGAATGATTCTATCTTTGCATTGCAGCCAAGTGCAATCGCCAGGGGATAAGCCTCAAGGCACTTTTCCATCTCTTCAACATAGTCCTGACTCATAACGTCATCGTCGTGGAACAGACAGAAATAATCGGTTTGCGCTTCTTCTATGCAGCGGTTGAAATGTTCCAGAGGCTGAAGCATCGGAGCCCTGCGGATATAGGTTACATCAGGGAACTCGTCACCCAACATTAAACCTACGTCGTCATTACTGGAGTTGTCGGATACTATCAGCTCGAACGCTTGAGAGCTCTGCCCTAAGACTGATTGAATGGTCTGCCTGGCGAAATCCGGCCTGTTATGACAGAGAATGTATATTGTCAGAAATCCCACTAAACCATTCTCCAAAGCACATCCATACGCAGCGCCATAAGGTCAATGTTCAAAATTGATTGAAATCAACCATCCGGTAGCTGATTTTCAACCAGTAACACGTGACAATAACTTTTTTGCCGCCTCAACCACCGCCTCCGGCGTTACCGCTGTCATACATCGATGATCGGTCGGGCACTCCCGCTTCATGCATGGGCTACAATCAACGGTTTGCCGGATAATCACCGCGTTCGGCGCCAGAGGGTAGGTGGTCGTGTGATCCGTGGAGCCGAAGATCGCCACCAAAGGCACCTCAAAAGCGGCGGCAAGGTGCATCGGCCCGGAATCGTTGGTCACAAAGAAGTTGCAGCGCTTGACCAATGCCATAAGCTCCCTGACTGAGGTCTTCCCGGCCATATTGATGCAGCTGCCGGCAAGCTCCCGTTCGATATCCGCTGCAATGACCGTCTCACCCGGCCCGCCGGTTATGACGATTTTTGCCCCCCACGCTGATGCAAGCTCTCGGGCCACTGCAGCAAACCGCTCAGGATACCAGCGCTTGGCTGAGCCATAGGTTGCGCCAGGGTTTACACCCAGAAGGAAGTCTCCGGCTGCAATCCCCCCCTCGGCCAACCGTCCTGCCATAGCCAGATCCTCAGCATCGGTAGTGAACAGCAGCTGGCGCTGTTTCCCGGCAATAATCCCGAAATGGGCAAGCATTGCCAGATAGTTTTCCGACTGATGCACTCCTTTGGGTTGCAGCGCAAGCGGGAAGGCGTGGGTCAGGAGAATCCCCCTGCCATCGCTCCTGTTGCCGAGGCGACGTGGGACCCGTGCCAACCAGGCTATTAAAGCTCCATCGAATGAGTCAGGGAGGAGTACGGCCAAGTCGAAATCATGCTGCCGCAACTCCTTTGCCAGCCTGAGTCGTCCTCCCACTCCCTTGTGTGCACCTTTTCTATCATAAATCAGCACCTCATCCACCCAAGGGTGAGTGAAGAACAGTCCGGCAACCATCTGATTGGCAAGAACAGTGATCCTGGCCTCTGGAAAGGCAGCGCGGACCGTACCGATAGCCGGCAGGGTCATCACCGCATCACCGAGCCAGTTGGTAGCCCGTATCAGGATTTTCCGGATACCTGATCGGTCAAAAATAAGTTTGTTGTCTTTATGATTCACGGCAATCAGATTTTCTCGGCCTCATCAACCAGCATCACCGGTATCCCTTCCCGCACCGGGTAGCGAAGTCTGCAGGCAGAACAGAGAAAGGCCGTTTCATTAGGCTCCATGTCGAGTTTCCCTTTGCACTGCGGACATACAAGAATCGATATCAATTCGGGTGATAGTGCCATAGAATCTCCCCTTTTACAGCAATTTTTCCAGCGCTGCCAGCAGCAGCCCAGGTTCGTTGATCTTCAGTTCCAGTTGGGCGACACAGCAGTCCCTCAGGATGCCACGATACGGCAGCAGTTTGACGGCATCTTTACCAGTGGTAATCAGGCAGTCGGCCCTTTTTGACCGCTTTAGCCCGCCAAGGGCCTCCAGCTCTTCTTTGCCATACTTTGTGTGGTCTGGAAAGGCAAGGGTGGCAAGCAGTGGCAAGCCCTGCTGCTCAAGGGTATCAAAGAAACCGGATGGGTCGGCAATACCGGCAAAGGCAATGATCCTGCGACCACTCAACTCAGAAAAAGGTCTCGCTTCTCCACCGGCAAGCGGTAGCCAGCCAGTCAAGGCATGGGAAGCGGTACAGTGCGGAATCTCCTGAATGGCTGGCGGTATCTCCGGAGCCACATCTCCGCAACGGGTGAATAGCACGAGATCGGCCCGGCCTGCCGCGGAGACCGGCTCACGCAGTAGACCTGCCGGGAGGGTCCTGGAACCGGCAAAGGGATCGCGTCCGTCCAGCAGGAGGATATTGAGATCGCGCTGCAGCCGCAGGTGCTGAAAACCGTCGTCAAGGATAAACAGGTCCGGCGAAAAGCGCTCCATTGCCAGCATGCCGGCCAGATAGCGGTCAGACCCCATGACGACAATCAACTCCGGAAGCTGTGAAGCCAGAAGGCACGGCTCGTCGCCCGCCTCTTCAGGGGAAAGCAGCAGCGAAGTACCGTCGCTGACCACCCTGGTTTCCCCTTCCAGGGTGCCACCATAACCTCGTGTGAGCACTACCACGCGCTTACCCTGGGCCATTAGCAGCCGGGCGAGATGCAGAACCGTCGGGGTCTTGCCGGTGCCCCCCACGGTGATGTTTCCCACAGAGATGACCGGTCGCGGCAACTTGCGCGATCGAAGAAGACCGACCCGGTAACCGAAGGCCCGCAGTCGCATGACAGCGGCATACACCAAAGCAACAATCTGCAACAACGTGAAAAGTAAACGGTCGCCGGCCCCGTGCCGTTTCCCGGAAATCAGATCTTTAAAATACGCTTCACCCTTCACGCCTCACCCTTGATCATGCTTTCGATCACCGCCATATGCCGGGCAGTGGCGCCGCCATTGTCGCTGAGCAGACGAATGCCGTTCTCTCCCATCGTGTTGCGTCTGACCGGATCGTTGAGCAGCTGGCGGATGGCCGTGACCAGCTGGTGCGCATCTTCCACCTCGTGACCGGCATCATACTGTTTCACCAGCGAGGCAATTTCCCGGAAGTTGGCCATGTGCGGCCCGAACAGGACCGGTACCCCCAGCGAAGCCGGTTCCAGCAGGTTGTGGCCACCTTTCGACACCAGGCTCCCACCGACAAAGACAATATCCGAAAGCTCATAGAACTGCATCAGTTCGCCGACAGTATCAACCAGCAGCAGCTCTCCCGGTTGCAACGGTTGGGAATCAGCAACAAGCTCTGATCTCAGCCTGTAACTGAGGCCATGTCTTTTTAAGAGTTCAGCGACGGCAGCTGCCCGCTCCGGGTGTCGCGGCACAAGCACCATGAACAGCTTCGGCTCTGCTGCCAGAAGGTCGAGATACGCGGCAATCAGCTGCCCCTCTTCGCCATCATGGGTACTACCGGCAGTGAAAACCGTTGCCGTACCGGGAACGGAAAACTTGTCCCTGAGCTCTTCCTTGCGGCCAACCGTTACCGGAGAAGCGGTTATGTCGAACTTCAGGTTCCTGGAGACCAGTACCAGGTCGGCAGGAGCGCCAATGGCAATGATCCGCCGCGCATCCTCCTCCCCCTGCATGCAGAAACGGGAGACATTTGCCAGCACCGGCCGGAAAAAGGCCTTTGCCCGAAGATAACCCCGGAAGGAACGGTCGGAGATCCGGCCATTGGCGATAACCACCGGGATCCCGGCCAACCTGGCTTCACGGAGAAAGTTCGGCCATAGTTCGGTTTCGACAATCACGATTACCGATGGCTTGACTGCCCTCAGCAGGCGGCGCACGGCAAACGGGTAATCAAAGGGGAAATAGAGCGCCAGATCCACTTCCGGAAAACCTGAAGCAACCTGCCGTCCGGTTTCCGTCATATTGGAGATCAGCAGTGGTGTAGCGGTGAAACGCGCCTTGATCCCCTTGAGCAAGGGGCGGCAGGCCACTGATTCCCCTACTGATACGGCATGAACCCAGATAGGACGGGAAGCGGCGGGAGGTAATATGGCCGGGACAAAGCCAAACCGCTCCCGCAACGCGGCAGGTCTCCCTCTGCTCACTGAGCGATACAGATGCCAGGCGATTATCACCGGCAACAGCAGTAGCAGTAGGATATTGTAGAGTAAATACATTTCGGCCCGGAGTGTCGGTTGTCAGGTTATTGCTGGGTTTCGGTGAAAAAACAATCAGCTTGCGCCGTAGTCTCTTTCAGGGCAGTCTCAATGCGCAATCGGAAAACTTCCAGATCTTCGCCTTCACAATAGCGAAGCGGCGCACCAATCACAAAAACCCCTTTGGAAAACGGTTTGGGAATCAGCATCTTGTCCCAGCTCGTGCCTCTCCAGCTGTGCGAAGAGGAAAAGGCAACCGGCACCACCGGCCTGCCGCTTACCCTGGCAGATTGCGCAACCCCTATTTTTGCGACTTCAGCCGGTCCGCGGGGACCATCCGGGGTTATGGCAATATCATCACCTTCGGCCAGCAGCTTCTTCATCTCTCGCAGGGCAGCCGCCCCCCCCTTTGAGGAGGAGCCTCGGACCAGGCCAAAACCGAAACATTTCATGACATCGGCGATCAACTGGCCGTCCCGGTGGGTGCCGATCAGGACATTCATCCGTTTCCCAGGATAGACAAACGGGATCATCAACAGCCTGCCATGCCAGAAAATCCCGATAAACCCCTCACCACTTTTGACAAACTCCTTCATGATTTCCAAACCAACCACCCGAATCCGCATGGTCAGCCGGAAAAAACACAACAGGATGTAGATCAACCAGGCGATCTGCGGACTGAGCCGGTTGAGTATGTTACGCCTTAGCTCTTTCATCCCTGGAATTGCATGTCATAGAGTCGCTTGTACAGACCATCCTTTGCCAGAAGCTCGGCATGACTCCCACTCTCCTTGATCTCCCCGTTTTCTATGGCAACTATCTTGTCAGCACGGAAAATGGTGGAAAGTCGGTGGGCAATGACAAAGGTGGTCCGATTGGCCATCAGGTTTTCCAGCGCACTCTGGACCATCTGCTCACTCTCGGTGTCAAGAGCGCTGGTGGCCTCATCCAGGATCAGGATCGGGGCGTCTTTGAGAATCGCCCTGGCAATGCACAGCCGCTGCCGCTGGCCACCTGAGAGACGTACCCCCCGGTCGCCGATGTTGGTAAGATACCCTTCCGGCATCTCCATGATAAAGTCGTGGGCAAAGGCCGCCTTTGCTGCTGCTTCGACCTCCGCATCGGCTGCATCGGTCCTGCCATAGCGAATATTGTTGGCAATGGTGTCGTTGAACAGGATGGTCTCCTGGTCAACCAGGGCAATCTGCTTCAGCAGATCAGCCAGGACAACGCCCCTGATATCCTGACCATCAATAAGAATGGCGCCGGACTTCACATCGTAGAACCGGGGAATCAGAGAAACCAGGGTAGTCTTGCCGCCCCCGGACGGACCGACCAGCGCTACCACCTCACCTTTTTTGGCAGACAGGGAAACCTTTTTCAGCACCTCTTCATCCTGGTAACTGAAGGAGACGTCCCTAAACTCAACTTCACCCTGTACCCGGGATACCGGCCGTGCATCCGGGGCATCGACAATCTCCGGCTCAGCGTCGATAATCTCAAAGACCCGCTCCGAAGCGCCGATGGACCGTTGCATGACATTGTAGGCATTGGTCAGTTTTTTCACCGGTGAATACATCATGACCATCGCGGTGATAAAAGAGAAGAATTCTGCGGCGCTCATCCTGCCGGACATGACATTGGCCCCGCCGACCCAGATCACGGCAGCCACCCCGAACGAGGTGATGAACTCGGTCACCGGGGTTGACAACGCCTCGTATTTTATCGATTTACGTTGAAAATAGTAAAACTCGTGGTTACGATCCCTGAACTTGGCAATCTCCCGTTCTTCAAGGCCGAACGCCTTTATCACCTTGATCCCAGAGAAGGTCTCCTGGAGGATGCCGGCGATATTACCCATCGTCTCCTGGCCCCCCTTGGCAATCTGTTTGATCCGCTTGCCAATTTTCTGGGCCGGGTAGACTGTGACCGGCAGAACAATGAAGCAGATTAAGGCCAACTGCCAGTTGCGGTAGAAGATTACCCCCAGGAGCGAGACAGCGGACAACCCGTCGCGGAAGAGTCCGGTAATAATGGTCCCGACCCCCTCCTGCATCATGTTGACATCGTTCAGCACCCGCGACATCAGGCCACCGGTGGTCTGGCGCTGGAAAAAGCCGAGCGACAGCCTCATATTCCGCTGGTAGATCTCGTTACGGACCCCCTGCACCGCCATCTGTCCTGCGGTACGCATCAGGTAGTCATTGGTGAAACGGCATATCCCGCGGATAACGAACAGAATAATGATGCCGAACGGCAACAGAGTGAATACCAGGAGATCTTTCTCCGCAAAGATCTTCTTGAGCAACGGCTCCACCAGCCAGGCAAAGGCGCCGTCCATGGCCCCGACACCGGTCGAAACAATGGCGGCAATCGCCATGCGCTTCCAGTATGGTTTGCTGTATAAAACGATACGACGGAATGAATTCATTATCTGGGATTCCCTTGTTCGAGCATATCTACTGCCAGCCTGGCAACGCGCTGCGAGGCCCCGCTTTCTCCGAGCAGAGACCTGACCCGGTGCAGTTTCTCACGGATGCTCTCGCTATAATCTCTATCAATCAGCATCTTTCCTAGTTCTGCAGCAATTTTTTCAGGCACGGCATCGTGCTGGGTAAGTTCCGGGACCACCCGCTCTCCCGAGACAATGTTGCAGATGCCGATATGATCGACCCGGATCAGCTTGGTGCCGATAGCGTAGGTGAGCGGTGAAACCTTGTAGATGATCACCATCGGCACGCCCAGTAGCGCGATCTCCATGGTAACAGTCCCGGAAACCGTAACAATGACGTCGCACGCCTGGATCACATCATGGACCCTGCCGTCCACAACAGTGACAGCCAACCCGCTGGCAGCAATCTGCGGCTGCAGATCATCCATGGTAAGGCTTGATGCCATGGGGAGGACAAACTGGAGATCTGGAAACCTTTCCCGCAACAACCTGGCAGTTTCCAGAATCACCGGGAACAACCTTTTAACCTCACCTTTGCGGCTGCCGGGGAACAGCCCCACTACCGGGCGCAAAGGATCAAGACCGCAGGAACTGCAGGCAGCAGTTTTCCCCATGGCCGGTTTGACCATATCGACCAGCGGATGGCCGACAAAGGTAACCGCGAGACCGGCCTTTTCATAGAAAGGGACCTCAAACGGAAAGACAACCGCCATATGGTCGACGAGCCTGGCAATCTTGTGGACTCTGCCGGCTCGCCAGGCCCAGACCTGGGGGCTGATGTAATAGAGGACCTTGACTCCGGCCTTTTTTGCCACCCTGGCCAGGAGCAGGTTGAAATCCGGGTAGTCGATGAGAATGAGCAGCTGTGGCGGATCCTCCCTGAGAATATTGCGCAGCGTGGCATAAGCCCTTCTGATAACGCCAAAGTGGGCAATGACTTCAATCAGCCCAACCACGGCCATGTCAGCGGCATCCACCAGGATGTCAACGCCGGCTTCACGCATCCGCTGACCGCCCATGCCGAAAAACGAGAGCCCCGGATTAATCCGTCGCGCCTCTTCAACCAGGCGTGCCCCGTACATCTCACCGGAAGCCTCACCGGAAACGATCATGATCCTGTTAGCCTGCACAATGCTCCCATAAACATAGAAACGCCCGGCAGGGCGTCTCTATCAGCCAAAAAAGTGAAACCCGCCCGTCAAACCGACTTGATAACCTCTACCACCTGACGCACCTGGTCATCGGTCATTTCCGGGAATACCGGCAGAGACATGCAGCGTGCCGCGACCGCTTCAGACACAGGAAGCTGAACCGACTTGAACTCATCGGCAAACACCTCCTGCTTGTGAAGTGGGATCGGGTAGTAGACAGCAGACGCGATCTGGGCCTTGGTCAGCGCCTCCATAACAGCATCCCGCTTGTCGGTAAGTGTCGTGTACTGATGATAGACATGCCGACCGATGCCGTCTTCAGCTGGGGGGGTCAAAGCCGAGCCGGCCAGCAGCGAGCTGTACAGATGGGCAACCCGTCTCCGCCCGGCGGTGAACTCCTCAATCCGCTTCAGCTTGACCCGCAGGATAACAGCCTGGATTTCGTCAAGACGGCTGTTGTAACCGATAACATGATGGTGATAACGGACCCTGCTGCCATGGTTGCGGAGCACTTTCAACTCTTCGGCTATTTTGTCGTCGTTGGTGGTTACCAGACCACCGTCGCCGTAGCAACCGAGATTCTTGCTCGGGAAGAAACTGAAACAGCCAGCCAGCCCCCAGGAACCGGTCATTTTGCCGTCAATATCGGCCCCGAATGACTGGGCGCAGTCCTCTATCAGAAGCAGCCCCTTGTTTTTGCACAGCTCTGCAATAGCCTTCAGGTCAGCAGGCTGGCCGAAGAGATGAACCGGCAACACCGCCTTGGTGCGGGGGGTTATCGCCTTTTCGATCAGGCTGGGGACGATGTTGAAGCTCTTGGGGTCAATATCAACAAAGACCGGCGTTGCTCCGACGTAGCGGATGGCCTCAGCGGTAGCGATAAAAGTAAACGGAGTGGTGATCACCTCGTCACCGGGGCCGATACCGGCTGCGGCCAACGCCAGGTGCAGGGCATCGGTGCCTGAGGCGCAACCGATGGCATGCTTTACCCCTAAGTACTCGGCTGCTTCTTTTTCAAAAGCCGCCACATTCGGGCCAAGGATATACTGGGTATTTTCAAGAGCCGCCAGGACTCCGGCATCGATCTCTTCTTTGAGAATGTGGTATTGCCCTTTCAGATCAACCATGGGAATCATCTTAACTTCTCCTTTTCATGGCATATGTTTGTTTAAAAATTAACCGCCTTTTCAATCATCAGTGCCGCTTCAAGCGCCCTCTTGCCGTCCAATCCGGTCACCGGAGGCTGTGCTCCGGCTCTGACAGCAGCAATAAACGACTCTACTTCATCCCGCAACGGATCGGAGGCGGGAAACGACTGTTCATCCTTTGCCAGGTCAGGTACACCGGGCATCTGCTCCCCTTCCCCTTTCGTGAGCCTGACGATCTTCCGCTCCTGAAAATCGACGTTCAGGTACGAATCGTTCTGGAAGATCCGCATCCGGCGCTCGCTCTTCAGGCTGATCCTGCTGGCGGTAATGTTGGCGACACAGCCGTTCTCGAATTCAAGCCGGGCATTGGCAATATCAACCTTGTCGCTGTATACCGGGGCGCCGGTCGCCCTGATTTCCCGGACAGGGGAGTCAACCAGGGAAAGTATGATGTCCAGGTCATGGATCATCAGGTCGAGGATGATACTGACATCAGTACCACGCGCCTTGAATGGCCCGATCCGGCTCGCTTCGATAAAGCGCGGAGTCTTCAGGCTATTGCGCAGGGCTTTATAAACCGGGTTAAACCGCTCCAGAAAACCGATCTGCAGGACAACCCCTTTTTCAGCAGCAATCCGATTCAGCTCGACCGCCTCTTCAAGAGTGGCAGTCATCGGCTTTTCCAGCAGGACATGAACACCGCGGGAAAGGAAATACTCAGCAACCTCAAAATGGGCCTTGGTCGGGACCACAATACTGACGGCATCTACCTTGCCGGCAAGGTCCCGGTAATCAGCCACGGCATTGACGCCCAGCAGGCCGGCAACCTCAGCGAGACGGCTCTGATCGGCATCAACCACGGCAACAAGTTCTGAGCCGTCACAAGCGGCATACTTATCGGCATGAAACTTACCCAAGTAACCGACCCCGATGACTGCAGTTCTGATCTTACTCATGGCCGGCAGATCCCGCGCTCAGACCGCTCGATAAAATCGACAAAATAGTCGACTTCCTTTGACTTTCTGACGTCGCTCTTGATTTTGGCGAGGATCTCCGGGAGTTTCAGCTTGGAGAAGGCCAGGATGCGGTAGGCCTTCTTCAAGTCGGAAATCACTTCAGGACTGAAACCGCGACGCTTGAGGCCGATCAGGTTCAGCCCGCGCAGTGAGGCATCCCGTTTGTCACAGGTAGCGGCAATGGTAAAGGGAGGAATGTCGTGGCCGACCATGGTGCCGCCGCCAATCATCACATAACCGCCAATATTGACAAACTGGTGAATAGCAACCAGTCCGCCCAGAATGGCAAAACTGTCTACGGTTACATGCCCGGCAAGGGCTGTGGCATTGGCCATGACAATGCCATCGCCAAGGATACAGTCATGGGCAACGTGGGAATAGGCCATCAGCATATTGTTGCTGCCGACAACCGTCTGTTTGCGGCCATTGACCGTGCCGCGGTGAATGGTGGCAAATTCGCGAATAACATTGCGGTCCCCGACAATGACCAGGGTTTCCTCGCCATTGTATTTCAAATCCTGCGGGGCAGCGCCGATGGCAGCCATCTGGAAGATCTGGTTCTCTTCGCCGATTGTTGTCCAGCCATCAATGACTGCGTGTGCGCCGATCTTCGTGCCACGCCCTATCTTTACATGCTCTCCAATCACTGCGTACGGGCCAACCTCTACATCAGGGGCAATCTGCGCGCCGGGATGGATTATCGCTGTTGGATGTATCATTATTTCGTGTCCTTATCTGCTAGAGTTGCCTTTAACTTGGCTTCAGTCGCCAGCTTGCCATCAACAAACACCTTGCCGGAAAACACCCATATCCCCCGTTTACAGGCAATGACGTCAATCTCTATTCTGAGCTGATCTCCAGGCACAACCGGTTTTCTAAATTTTGCTTCGTCAATTGCACCGAAATAACATACTTTATTCTGAGGATCATCACTTGTCGCCAAATAGGCTAGGATTCCGCCAACCTGCGCCATGGCCTCAATGATAAGCACACCGGGCATGACCGGGTGACCGGGGAAATGTCCGGGGAAAAACGGCTCATTGATGGTAACGTTCTTTAAGGCAACAATCCGTTTACCCGGGTCATGCTCGATTACCCTGTCAACCAAAAGAAACGGAAACCGATGAGGTAATATCTTCATAATCTGGTTTACATCCATTATCATTTTGTCCCCCTTTTGAACAAACCGATTTCACCAAATATAACGTCACTTTTTGCTATTCAAGAGATTCTCCAGGTCTGCAATCCGCTTCTCCAGAGTGCCTAGGGTCTTCTTCATCTCCGGCAGTTTCGGCACAATCGCCGAGGTCTTCAGCCATTGGCGATGATCATAGGCAGGAATCCCACTCACAAGGCTTCCTGCCGGTAAATTGCACGCCACGCCGGACTTGGCACCGATCATCGAATTGTCTCCAATGGTCAGATGCCCGACAACCGCTGACTGACCGGCAAACGTCACATGCTTGCCGATCTTGGTACTGCCTGCTATGCCGACCTGGGCAACGATCATGCAATTCTCGCCGATCTGGCAGTTATGGGCGATCTGCACCAGGTTGTCGATCTTGGTGCCTTTACCAATGCGGGTCACTTCGAGTGCCGCCCTATCAATGGTGCAATTGGCGCCGACCTCGACGTCGTCCTCTATAATGACGATCCCGACCTGGGGGATCTTGAACCACTGCTCACCATCAGGCGCATAGCCAAAACCATCGCTGCCGATTACGACCCCGCTATGGATTATGACCCTGTTGCCGATGATGCATCTCTCGCGAATCACCGTATTGGCATGAATGGTGACATCATCACCGATAGTAACGCCTTGATAAACCACGGCACCGGGGTAAATGACGACCCGGTCACCCAGCTTTGACCCATCCAGAACCGTTGCTCCGGGGTACACGGTCACATCTGCACCCAAAGCAACATTCGCCCCGACAAATGCCCCAGGCATCACCCCTTGCGGCTTCGGTGACCTGACATGGAACAGGGTCAGCAGCTTGGCAAAAGCGAGATACGGATTTGCCGTCTCGATCACATTTTTGCCATGGCCATCCGCTCCTGGAGGTAAAACCACGGCAGAGGCCTTGGTTGAGGCGACTTTTGCTGCATACCTGGGATTGGCGAGAAAGGTGATCTCCCCTTCCCGAGCATCATCTAATGAGGCAAGACCACTGACCAATACGGAAGGATCGCCGATTACCTTACCGTCAAGATAGTCTGCCAGCTCCTGTAAGGACTTGTTCATGTGCAACACCCTGTTCGATAGATAATAACCACTTGATATTTATTTCTTGTCTTTTTTGCTGTTCATCTGCTTTACGATCTCATCGGTCAGATCGATATTCTCATCCATGTACATCAGCATCTCGCTTTTGGCCACAATCAAGGAAAACCCGTTTTTCTTGCCATACTCCTGGGTGGTCTTAAAGGCTTCTTCGATGATCTTGTTCTTCAGCTCCTCATCCTTGGCCTGGAGTTCATCATTCACATCCTTGATGAAACGCTGGTATTCCTTGAGCTTCTGCTGGTAATCCTTCTCTTTCGCATTCCGAGCCGTCTCATTAAGCAGAATATTCTGCTTCTCCAGGTCTGCCTTGAGCTTTTTCAGGTCGTCTTCCCTGGAGTTTTTCTCTGATTCATGCTTGGCGATCTTGCCGGCCAGCTGCTCTTTTGCCGTCTTGCCGGCTTCAGAATTAAACAGGACCTTCTGAATGTCTACCGTGCCGATTTTAGGCGCATCTGCAGCGCCGGCACTGGTAGCTCCGAGCATTAACAGCGAAACAAGTAATCCAATGATCCCTGATTTCATATTGTTCTCCTTTGTTGTTATCAGAAGAAGCTTCCGATGGAAAATTCCAGTTTGCCGCTCTTGCTGTCTATGCCTGTGCGCGGATTGAGCGGTATGCCATATTCAAGGCGCAACGGCCCGATCGGCGAAAACCAGCGGACTCCGAAGCCGTAACTGCTCTGCATGACTTTGAAAAGATCGCTTGGTTTATCATACGAGTTGCCGGTATCAAAGAAGACAACACCTTTCAGGCCAGCCTCCTTGATCAGCGGCATGGTCATCTCGGCTGAGAACACCGCCTCGGTGTTGCCACCGGTATAAGAACGGATTATTGAAGCCGTTGCACCGACATTCTGTCGGCTTTCAACCAGCTTGTAAGGGCTGACCGTTCTGCCGCCGTAGCCGCGCAGGGTGCTGATCCCGCCAAGGTAAAATTTCTCGTCGATCGGAATATCCTTGCCGATCCCCTGGATATGCCCCATGACGCCGCGAACCGAGAAGACGGCATTCCAAAAAAGCGGGGTGAACAGGGTTGTTTCGCCGATGTACCTGGCAAAGCGGCTGGTACCGCCAAGACCGGCAAATTCAGCAGAAAGTGAACTCATGGTGCCGGTGGTCGGGTCCAGGCGATAGTCGGTGGTATTTCTGGTCAGACTGGCAGAAATGGAACTGGTAGTCGAAGAGGGATCATACTCCTGCTTGGTGAGAATGAAGGCCTGGGAGATATTGAAGATCTCCTTCTGTTCATATTTATAGATCCAGAAGGTACTGAGCGTATCGCTGATCGGATAGCCAGCCTTGATGTCGCCACCGATCGCCCGACGGGTATAATCCAGATAGTCCCTTTGCGATCGATACAGGTCGCCACCGACGGTCCAGCGACTGTCGAGGAAGTATGGATCGGTGAGTCCAAGGCTGTAGGTGCTTGACTTGCCGCCGATCGATGCCGAAACATTGGCCTTTAGCCCCAAACCGAAGAAATTGGCCTGCTGTACCGAGCCCTGGCCGATGAAGCCGTCAAGAGAGCTGTAGCCGGCGCCGATGCTGAAGGTTCCAGTCGGCTTCTCTTTGACATCGACCTTGAGATTCAGCTTGTTATCGGCCGAGCCTCGCTCTGTGGCAAGGGTGGCTTCTTCAAAATACCCCAGGTTCATCAGGTTTTGCTTGCTCTTCTTCAGGCCGGTGCTGTTGTATAGGTCACCCTCTGCCAGCTTCAATTCGCGACGAATAACCTTGTCCCTGGTCTTGGGGTTGCCGGAGATGGTAATCCGGTCGATGTAGACCTTTTCACCCTTTTCCATGTCAAAGGTAATATCAATGGTTTTTGCTTCAGGATTGAGTTTGGTAAGCGGGTTGACGTTGGCAAAGGCATACCCTTGATCGGCATAAAGATCGGTCAACTGGAAGACATCGCCTCGCAGTACTGATCTACTGAAAATCTCACCGCTTTTCAGCTTGAGCTGTTTCGACAGCTCTCCGGCTTTTTCCAACAGGTCGCCTTTAAAGTCAATTGCCCCCACCCGGTACTGATCGCCTTCCTTGATGTCAATCTGGACGAGAAGCCCTTTTTTGTCCGGTAGCAGATCAACATGGGGCTCGGCAATCTTGACATTCACATAGCCGTTATTGAAATAAAAATCAGCAATGAGGGCGATGTCGTTTTTCAGCACTTCCTCCTTATAAACCCCGGCGCCGGTCATCCAGGAAAGCCACCAGTCTTCGGTTGACTCCATCAGCCCTTTGAGTTTACGGCGAGTGAACGAGTGATTGCCGTCAAAGCGGATCTCCTGGATCAGGATCTTTTTACCCTCAGAGATCTTGAGAAGGAGCCTGAGGTCAGTATCCCCGCGCTTTTCAGTTGAACTTTCAACCTCTGCTAGATAGTAACCCTCATCGGCATACAGTTTCTTGATTTTCTTAATACTTCTTGCCAGGTCCTTGGCCGAGAAAATCGAGTTGGCTTTTAATTCCAGAACCTCTTTAATCTTGTCGGCGGACAGCTCTTTGTTGCCCTCGATCTTGATGTCTCTGACTACCGGCTTTTCGGTCACGATATAGGTGACGATCACCCCTTTTTCACCTGGTGCCGTTTCAACCTTGACATCCTGAAAATGACCAAGCTTGAATACTGCTCTAACGTCGGCATCTATCTTGTCCAGGTAGAGAAGATCACCGGCTTTTACGGTCAGGGCATTTCTTATGGCATCAGACTCGATCCTTCGGTTACCGGAAATCTTGACTTCAGTGATCTTCTCACCTTCAGCCAAGGCATAGCCGGTGAGCAGAACGAAGAGGAGTAGAGCGCTAGAAAATATTTTCCCGAAGCTTATAGACAAAACCCCTCCAGAACGATCATTGTATTCCGATCTTCCCATCAACCATCTGAATTGTGCGCCCCATGCGGGCAGCCAGCCGTTCGTTATGCGTGACTATGATCAGGGTCAATCGTCGCGCGGCATGAATCTCGCCCAGCAAGGCGTGAATCTCGTCACTGGTTTTCATATCAAGATTGCCGGTCGGCTCATCTGCCAGCAACAGTTGCGGTGACCCGACCAATGCCCGGGCAATGGCCACGCGTTGTTGCTCCCCTCCGGACAATTCGCCGGGACGATGCGTAAATCGGTGTCCCAGACCAACGTCACGAAGCAGAGACGAGGCGGAATCGACAGCATCAGCCCTTTTCTGTCCGGCAATAAGTAGCGGCATCATAACGTTTTCCAAGGCCGTAAACTCCGGCAACAGATGATGAAACTGGAAAACGAAACCGATTGAACGATTGCGAAATAAAGCCAATCCCTGATCGCCGGCCTTGAAGACGTCTTCTCCGCGGAAAAGAACACTTCCGGAAGTAGGACGGTCTAGGGTTCCTAGAATATGCATCAGGGTGCTCTTACCGGCCCCGGAAGCCCCGACAAGGGCGATGGTCTCACCCTCAGCAACATCAAGATCGATCCCCTTCAGGACATCAACCTTGGCGGCTCCGCTGCCGAAGGACTTATGGACCCCCCTGATCTCAAGGAGACTATTCATATCTGAGCGCTTCCGCCGGCGCCATCCGCGATGCCTGCCAAGCCGGGTAGAGTGTTGCGATAAACGAGATCGCAATCGCCGTAACACAGATCAGAACCACATCGCCCGGCACCACCTGTGACGGAAAATGGTCAAGATAGTACACGTCTTTGCTGAACAGCTCAAAACCGGTCAAGCGCTGGATAAAATTGACAATCTGCTCCAGGTTGCAGGCAATCAGCAATCCGCCTACAGTGCCGGCGAAGGTCCCGGTAACGCCGATGATCAAACCTTCCAGGACAAAAATCTTCATGATACTGCTGCCAGTGGCACCCATCGACTTGAGGATGGCAATATCCTTGGTTTTTTCCATGACAACCATGAACAGGGTCGAAGCAATGCCGAAAGCGGCAACCAGGACTATGAGCGTCAGAATGATGAACATCACCATCTTCTCGGTTTTGAGCGCAAACAGGATGTTCTTGTTCATCTGCATCCAGTCGCGGGCATGGTACGGCGCGCCGAGGCCTGCATTCAGCTGTTTCACCAGTTCACCGGTCTTGTAGACGTCAGCCACCTTCAGCTGGATCCCGGTGACACTGTCACCCATGCCGAGGAATTCCTGGGCCTGGGAAAGCCCTACATAGGCAAGGGTCGCATCATATTCGTACATCCCGGTATTGAAAAGGGCGACAACCCGGAATTTCTTCATCTTGGGTATCATGCCTAGCGGCGTTATGTTCCCCATCGGAGAAACGACATTAAGCGTGTCTCCGACATAAAGGTTTAGGTTCCTGGAAAGCTCGCGACCGATCATGATGCCGGGAAGTGGCGGTTCAGAACCAGCCAGCGGCGCCCCTGCCGAAAACGCGAGAGCCTTGATATCCCCGTCACATACCGCACGGTGAAGATTGGTGACCTTCCCGTCGGTCTCCAGATCGATGCCGCGGAGCACAACACCGGAGACATTCTTGCCGCTGGTCAGCATTACCTGGCTGTAGATGAAGGGAGTTGCGGCTTGCACTCCCCCGAATTTCTTTATGCGGTCAATGAGTCCGGGGTAATTATCAATGCCGCTACTCCCCCCAAGGACCACGACATGGGCGTTGGTCCCCATGATCTTGGTCTTGAGCGACTCCTCGAAGCCGGTCATCACCGCCAGCACGACAATGAGAGCAAGCACCCCCAAAGCCACACCGCTGGTGGAGATCACCGTGATGATGGAGATAAACGTAGATTTCCGCTTTGCCTTAAGGTAGCGGAGACCAATGAAAAGTTCGTAGGGCATTAAGAAACCTGTGAATTGTGAATGGTTAAGGGTGACGATACAACCTGCTCCGGCTTGTTACATTTCACTTTTCACGTTTCAGTCTTTACTTTTCTTTCCGCAGTTGTGGAAAAAGAATCACGTCGCGAATCGATGCGGCATCAGTCAATAACATGACAAGGCGATCTATGCCGATTCCCTCCCCAGCAGTAGGCGGCATGCCGTACTCCAGGGCTCGGATGTAATCCTCGTCCATATAGTGGGCCTCTTCATCCCCTTTGTCCTTGGCTGCAACCTGGGCCAGGAACCGCTCTTTCTGATCAACCGGATCGTTAAGCTCAGAAAAGGCATTGGCCAGCTCGCGGCCGGCGATGAAAAGCTCAAAACGGTCGACAATCTCCGGGTCCTGATCATTCTTGCGCGAAAGCGGTGAAACCTCAGTCGGATAAGCAGTAATGAAGGTCGGCTGAATAAGCTTGGTCTCGGCCACTTCCTCGAAAATCTCGGTGACCAGTTTGCCGTAACCGATGTCTTCCGGAAGATCAAGGCCGATGCTCTTGGCGTACGCATAGGCAAGGTCGCGGTCGGCAAGATTTTTTGCGTCGATATCCCCATATTCAAGAATGGCCTCAAGGACCGTCAAGCGCCGCCAAGGACGCTGGAAGCTTATGGTGTGATCCTGATACTGGAAGTCGAGCGAGCCTAGCAACTCCTGGGCAACATGACAAAGCAGCTGCTCGGTATAGTCCATCAGGTCCTCAAAGGTCGCATAGGCCTGATAAAACTCCATCATGGTAAATTCGGGATTGTGACGGATGGAGATCCCTTCGTTGCGGAAATTCCGGTTTATTTCAAAAACCCGCTCAAACCCGCCGACCACAAGTCTTTTGAGGTACAACTCCGGGGCAATACGCAGGAAAAGCTCCATGTCAAGGGCGTTATGATGGGTTACAAACGGTCGGGCGGTGGCACCACCCGGGATCTGGTGCATCATGGGGGTTTCAACTTCAAGGAAGTCGTTTTTCACCATGAACGCACGGATCAGGTTGACAATCTTTGATCGATTGATAAAGACTTCACGTGCTTCAGGATTAACGATCAGGTCAACGTATCTCTGCCGGTAGCGCGTTTCCACATCTGTCAGGCCATGGAATTTTTCCGGCAACGGCAGCAACGATTTGGTCAGGAGCCGAATCGAGGTCACGTGCAAAGAGAGATCGCCGGTCTTGGTCCTGAAAGGCCATCCCTCAGCACCAACGATGTCGCCGATATCGAAAGAATCAAAATTGGCAAAGGACTCGTCACCAATGGTATCTTTCCTGACATAAACCTGCATCCTGCCTTTGCGGTCCTGCAACTGGACGAAGGCTGCCTTGCCGAATGACCGTCTGGCGATTATTCTCCCGGCAACAACATAGTTTTTCGCCTGTTCGGGTATCTCCTGGACCGAACCATATTCATCCTGCAGATCGGCCGAGGTGTGCGCCGGTTTATAGTCGTTCGGGTACGGGTTGATCCCCGCCTCCCACAGCATGTCAACTTTCCTTCTTCTCTGCAGCAACAGCTCACTCAGCTCTTCCATAAATCCCCTTTTTAACCGACAAGGCAAGACTTTCCCAACAGTTTAACAAACTGGCAAAATAGACCATACCATGCCGTAAAGTCAAGCAAAAAGGGGGATTCCGGATTCATGGAACTAGCTGCATATTAATGGAAAATCTGACCTTGCGGAAACAAATAAGGGGCAGCGAATGCCACCCCTTTACACACATACAGCATTAAAATATTTGACCAGCAGAGAGTCGATATACTCCGAGCAGCCGCTCCCCCAGCTTTAAATCAGCAGTTGCCGACCATGCTGTAGACCCTGGCTCCAAACCGCTTATCGGGGAACGGCATGATCTCTGTTTCCCGGGTGATATCATCGAGGACCGTCAGAAAACCCTCAACCACCCGCGGGTCAAACTGGTTGCCGGCATTGGAGTACAGCTCCTCCAGCGCATCCCTCATATTCAAGACACTGCGATAGGGACGTTCGGAAGTCATGGCGTCAAAGGCATCGGCCACTGCGAGAATCCTGGACTCGAGAGGAATCGCCAGCCCCTTGAGCCCATAAGGATAGCCGGTGCCGTCGTAGCGCTCATGGTGATGGAGAATCGCCTGGCTTTCCTGCTTCAGCGACGTTACCGAGTCTAAAATTTCCGCACCGAGGACCGGATGCTGCCGGACCAGCGACTGTTCTTCCACGGTCAGCGGTCCTTCTTTTCTCCAGACATGGTCAGGTATGTAAATAGACCCGATATCGTGAAGCAAGGCGGCCCGCTCCAAAGTGTCAAGCTCGTCCTGGCAGAGCCCCATGGCCCGACCGATCTTGACCGCAAATCCTGCAACCCTTGCGGAATGGCCATTGGAATAGGTAGAGTTGGTATCGATTGCTGCAGCCATTGACTGAATGGTAGAGAAATAGCTCTCTTCGAGCTTGGCAACACTTTCAATCAAGTGAACTTTTTCGCCTGCCAACTCCCAGTTCCTCTTGATCTGCCGCAAGCGGGCAGTCCGTTCGAGATAGGTCAGGACATAATACATGACAAGCATGGAAACAGAAATAATGCCTGCCGCCTCAAGCTTCTGCATCCCCAGATATCCAGAAATACAGAGCCATATCAGGCATCCGCCGATGGTTAGTACTGCAATACAGTTGGTGGGAAAGCTGTCTGAAAGAATCTTGCATCGCATACAATAAAAGCTCCTTCGTCGTTTCTATACCCCCCTTATCGACGAGTTGTTTTGGGAACTTAAGAAGATATTTTGCGATTAACAAAGTCAAAATAATGACTTAGCGTATAAAGCTGCAAGTAATGGGTAAAAAAAAGGGGAATTAGTTGCGAAGAACAGGGAGGACTACGCAGAGGCAATGTGACATTTCAGAGAATTGGGATGCTGTTTTACGACTGTTTCACCAGTTTCCCCTTTAACTGGCCGCAAGCCGCAGAGATGTCGCCGCCTCTACTGTCACGGGTAATAACCGTCACATGTCGATCAATAAGATACTTGTGAAAGGCATCTATCGCTGCCTGGGTCGGCGCCTTGAACCCGCACCCTTCATGCTCGTTGAACGGTATCAGGTTGACCTTGTTGGGGACATCGCTGATAAGTCGCAGCAGCCGTCTGGCGTCATCAAGGGTGTCGTTGACCCCACCCAGCATCACATACTCGATGGTGATTTTGCGGCGGCTGGGCAACGGAAACTCCCGGCACGCCTTCAGCAGCACCGCAAGAGGATACTTGCGATTTATTGGCATGATCCGGCTGCGCAGCTCATCAGTGGTCGCATTGAGGGATACGGCCAGATTTACCGTCACTGCTCGCCCAAGTTCCGCCATTTCCGGCACCAGCCCTGAGGTAGAGACAGTGACTCTGCGAGTTGAGAACTGCAGCCCGTTGTCTTCCTGCAGAATTTGTATTGCCATTATCACGTTTTGCAGATTGTGCAGCGGCTCCCCCATCCCCATAAAGACGATATTGGTAACCGGAAACTCCCTGCGCACCGCGCATACCTGGTTGACAATCTCGGACGTAGTCAGGTTGCGGGAAAGCTTGAAAGTGCCGGTCAGACAGAATTCGCACTGCATGGCGCAACCGACCTGAGATGATATGCACAAGGTGTTGCGCCCCTCATCCGGAATAAGGACCGACTCCACAGCCTCACCGTCATCAAGGGTGAACAGATACTTCCTGGTGCCGTCCTTACCCTCTTCGACTGCCGTTGCCGAGAGGTTGCTGATAAAGGCTGTCGCTTCAAGCTCCTGGCGCAGATCCTTGGAAAGGTTGGTCATCTCGGCAAATGAGCGGGCGTCTTTCTGGTACAGCCATTTGAATATCTGGGTTGCACGAAAGCGCTCCTTCCCTTTTCCGGAAAGAAACTGCTCCAGCGCGGGGAGAGAAAAGTTTTTTATATCAGTTAAATTGCTCATTGTTTGATTAAAAAAAGCCCTCTAGCGAAAGAGGGCTTGAATTTTAATGACACCTTGCTGGTTAGACCAGCTCAAAAGCATTGAAGAAGTAGGAAATTTCAAAAGCCGCTGTTTCAGGAGCATCGGAACCGTGTGAAGAGTTCTCTTCGATGTTCTTTGCAAACTCCTTACGGATGGTTCCCGGCTCGGCATTGGCAGGATTGGTAGCACCCATCAGCGTTCTCCAGGCGGCAATAGCGCCTTCTTTTTCCAGAACCATTACAATAACCGGGCTGCGTGACATGAAAGAACAGAGGTCATTAAAGAAAGGGCGTTCCTTGTGAACATAGTAGAACCCTTCTGCCTGGGACTTGGAGAGTTGAATCTTCTTCATGCCGACGATTTTGAAACCAGCCTCTTCAATCTTGCTGATGATCTTGCCGGAGATATTGCGCTCGACTGCGTCAGGCTTGATGATTGCGAATGTTCTTTCCATTATATCCTCCACAAAATATTAATTGGCGCGAACAGATAAAGCGACGGCGCGGCAGAGAGTTCCAGGTGCAGGGCGTGGCGTTTCCAGAGGAATGAGCGTAGCAGGAACAGAGGCCGAGGAACGCAGCAGATGGACTTGCGAGGCCGTCAGATAAAGTAATGGCCTGCAGAAGCAGGTCTGCAGGCCATTTCAGTACAGGTCCGGAAAAGTAAGAAACTTACTTTTTCTCGGGAGCAGCAGGAGCAGCAGGTGCTGCAGGTGCAGCAGGAGCCTGAGCAGAAGACATCGGCTTCTGTGCTTCAGGTGCCTTAGGAGCTTCAGCAGCAGGAGCAGGAGCAGGAGCTTCTTCTTTCTTCTTGCATCCGAAAGCCATTGCTACAGAGAGACAGAGTGCGAGGGTTACGAGCTTCTTCATTTTGGTCATATCCTTTCTTTTGTGTGTTTCTTGCGCAAAGCGCATCTCTTGTAATGTCACAACGACAGGGGAATATACTCCCATAACCTCAAAAGTCAAGATTTTTTTCTTTGGCACAGCTAATTTATATCCTGATTATTTCAACAAGTTACAAAGTGTATACGGTATACTATGATTGTATATACACTAAAAAAACATCTCAGGCAACGATTAAAGATTAATACTCGCCAACTCTTTATTATCAATCATCAGGGAAACCGGCTGACCATTTGCCGTTAACCAGACGCCGCAGCCCGTAAGGATTGCCATCCTGCAAAGCTTCCGGCAGCAGACTGTGCGGATACCCCTGATAGCATACCGGACGAAGGAAACGGTCAATAGCCAAAGTCCCGACCGACGTGGACCGGCCATCCGCTGTGGCTGGGAACGGCCCGCCATGCACCATGGCATCGCACACCTCCACCCCGGTAGGGAAGTCGTTGTATATGACTCTGCCGACACGGGTTTCCAGATCCTCGACAATCGGCCCGGCATCAGCAAGCTCACTCTCTGCGGCAAACAGGCAAGCCGCGAGCTGCCCCCTGAGCCCCGGGATTATTGCCAGCAACTCCTGAAAATCCTTTACCGTTACCAGCACCGTGACCGGACCGAACACCTCGTCCTCCAAAGGTCGAGCCGGAGATCGCAACAGTTCGGACGATGCCTGAAACAGGCACGGCCGGCCACGATCACCCTCAGTAATGGCCCCGCTAAGCAGGTGCATGCCTGAAATCTGTGACAGCCTCTTAATCCCATCCTGGTAGTTTCTGAGAATCGAACGGTTGAGCATGACCATTGACGGTAGGTTCACCATTTCAGCAACGAGCATCTGAGAGAATGAAGCAAAGGGGGCGCCTGCAATACCGATGACCAGCCCCGGGTTGGTGCAGAACTGGCCGGCGCCCAGGGTGACAGATGCGGCAAGTCCCGATGCTAGGGAGCTTCCCCGTTCCTGTAATGCTCCGGGTAGCACAATTACCGGATTAACACTCGACATTTCGGCAAACACCGGGATCGGTTCGGGGCGAGCTGCAGCGATTTCGGACAGCGCCCTGCCGCCGGCCAGCGATCCGGTAAAGCCCACTGCCTTGATCTCGGGGCACCTGACCAGCGGCGCGCCGACACTATCGCCAAACAGCATGGCAAAAACCCCTGTGGGGACACCACTCCTTTCAACAGCCCTGACCACGGCGCTGGCAACCAGCTCCGAGGTGGCCGGGTGCGCCGAGTGGGCCTTGACCACCACCGGACAACCAGCGGCAAGGGCCGATGCGGTATCGCCGCCGGCGACCGAAAAAGCCAACGGGAAATTGGCAGCGCCGAACACCGCTACCGGGCCGATGCCAGTGCGATACTGGCGGATATCAGGGCGCGGTAGGGGCTGCCGGTCCGGGAGAGCAGTATCGATGCGCACCCCGAGAAAATCACCGCGGCTCACAGCTTTGGCAAAAAGACGCAGCTGATTGCTGGTGCGCAGTCGCTCGCCGCGGATACGCGGCTCGGGGAGGCCGGTCTCCTGCATTACTATCTGCACAAACGAATCATCTAGGCGATCAAGCTCTTCGGCAATGGCATCCAGAAACTGTGCCCGCTCCTTGAGACAGGTCTTGCGATAAGCAGGGGAGGCAGCGCCAGCCACGGCAGCGGCACGGGCAACTTCGGCATCGGTTGCGGCAAAGAACCGGTACGCCAGCGGTTCCCCTGTTGCCGCATCGTAGGCAAAGAACCTGGTCTCTGACTCAGCGCTCCTCTTCCCGTCGATAAACTGCTTGCCAACAATCTCCATCCCGTCCCCCGCTACCCCTGCCGACCGACCTCAGGCAGCAGTCCCGCCAGCTCCGGCTCGAATACCTCCCAGACCCGCCGCTGAAGCTCGGCAATAAACTCCGGCGAGGTAATATTCGGCAGCTTGATGTTCGGATTCGGTTGCTCCCACACCTCAGCCGGCAGGGTGTATTCGGACTTTTCATACCCTTGCCGCAGCTCCAGGGCCAGCCCTCGAAGGAAAGCCCTACGCACGGCAGCAGCCAGCTCCTCTGCCGTTACCTCCATATCGAACTCGCTCTTGAGGCAGTCCACCACCATCTGGGTGCAGATCCCCTTGGTGATATCGAAAAACTTGCATAGCCCGATCATGTCGAACCCGACAATCTGCAGCTTGGTCCTTGTAATCCCCTCGACCCAGGAGTCCATGTCCGACTTCCCCTCACGGGTGAGAAGCCCGTAAGTCCCCATCGACATATGGCCGCCGGCAATGGCCCAGGCATAGCCAGGATTGGTTTCGGGTTGGTAAGCCGGCAGTTCCAGACCCTTGACATGGTAAGCGTAGCCGGTCTCGCCGGTACTCTCGGAGAGGCGCATGGATCCCATCCCGATCTCCGGCAGTTTTCCCTGACCGGCCTGTTCGACAAGCTCCCTGATCTTGGGGTAGTCTCCGAAGCAGGCGCCGTTCAAGAGCGGCTGCGCTGGATGCCGCTCGTTGTAGGAAAGAACGTAGGAGACGGTCACCCCCAGGGAGATGGAGTCCATGCCGTAATTGTCACACAGATGGATCAGGCTGGCAGCCTGGCCGGCATCATGGATGCCCAGATTGGTGCCGAGGAGATTGAGCGGCTCATAGTCGAACTTGGCCAGGAACCTGCCGGCGCTGCCGTCTTCCCTCTTTTCGTGGACATTGTTGTGACAGGTTATTCCACAACGAAAGCAGGCTTCCGATTTGATCACAAAATCCGGCTCGACGTTTTCCCGAAACAGCTTCTCCGGCAGATTGTTGCCTTGGGGGCGGAAATTGTTCACCGGCACGGCATGAAAGACCTGCAGGACATCATAGGCCGCCCAGGTGCCACCGCCGCCACCGCGGCTGATCGGCTGCAGCCGCGCCGATCCCCCCCCTTTGACTACGTTGATGTTGACGTTCCTGACTTCGGGCGTAAGAGGCTTGATCTTGTCGCTGCTCAGGGCCACCAGGGCAAGGAGGTTTTTGTAACCCATGAGGCTCCCCATGCCGCCGCGGCCAGCGAAACGCATCTTGTCCTCGCCGGTTTTGAGCTGGTTATCGGTCGAGAGGGCCACTGCCCCCATGTAGACATTCTGCCACTGCTCACCGGCCTGACCGATTGTTGCGAAGTGGGCATTGCTGCCATATTCCTTCTGCAGCACCATCATCTTCTCGTGGGTAGAAAGGCCGAGCAGATGGTCGGCCGGCTTCAACTCGACCAGCGGCCCGTTCGGAGTATCCTGGATCAAAGCATAAACCGGTTTTGGGGAGCGGTTTTCGAAGATCAGTTCATCAAGGCCGGTCCACTTGAATTTGGCGCCGAAATTACCGCTGCCGGTTGACCACATGGCGGCCGGCAACCCCTTTTTCGACCCTTTGATCGGGCTGTACCCGGAAAAATAGGTGCGCATGCCGGTCATGGCGCTGCTGCCGGTCAAGAGGCCGGTATTGACAATGAGCGGATTTTCGTCGCAATACGCTTCAGAAATGTTACGTTCAGCCAGAATTTGAAAGGAACGGCCGAACCCGCCCAGAACATCCTCAAAATTGCGGCACGGAACATCTTCCAGCCTGATTGTGCCGCTCTTCAGATCAACAGTGCAACGCGAATACAACACCGATGATGGGTCAGATGCCGGAGCAGAGGTGAAATATTTCATGCTGGGTTTCTCCTTGGTTCGGGCGAACAGGCTATACCGAACAGAAATTGCATGTCAAACTACCCACCGTCCATGAAAGGCAATAAGTACAAGGTATCACCATCGTGAAGCAGAGCATCCAGCCCAGCATGGACCTCATTAATCAGAACCGTCCCAAGAAGTGGGCCGGAGAGACCAAGCTCGGCAATCACCTCCTGCACGGATGTACCGGGTGGATACTCACGAACCTCTTCATTGAACCGTCCGACACGAAACGGACCGACCAAAACAACGGTCACATTCATTCATCCCCCCGGCCATCTGAAATCCAGGCATTACCAAGCGAACCATTTCGGGCAAGCAGCCCTTTTCAGTCATAAGTACAAACAAAAAAAACGAGAATGCAGCCAGATCGCCCTTTATTGTCAGGTATCGCTTGTCAAATGTGGACTAAATATAGTACATTAGCGCACCCTTAGCAACCCCCAGAGGAGAATTTGCATGGCAAAGATGTTTGGAAAAGATGACCGGCGCCAACTGTTGCTATTAGCCCGGGAAGCGATCACATCGTTTGTATCTTCCGGCTCGGTAGTACCGCGGGATGTAAAGTCAGAAAAACTTCATGCACAGCACGGTTGCTTTGTCACCATCAAGATGGACGGCAAGCTGCGAGGCTGCATCGGCAACTTCATATCAGACAAGCCGCTCTTCCAGCTGGTTCAAGAGATGGCTGCCGCTGCCTCCACCAAGGATCCAAGGTTCTATCCGATGAAGAAACCGGACCTTGATAAATTCACCCTTGAAATTTCGGTACTCTCACCATTGCAGAAGATTTCATCCATCGATGAAATTCAGGTTGGCACTCACGGCCTCTACATGGAGAGAAACTTTCACCGGGGAGTACTGCTCCCTCAGGTTGCTACCGAATTCGGCTGGGACCGTGACACCTTCCTGCAACAGACGGCATTGAAAGCAGGGATGGGCAAAGATGACTGGCAGGAGAATACGGAGATTTACATATTCAGCGCCGAAGTGTTCAATGAAGAGGACACCGGCCCGGCCCCGGTACGGAGCAGCAAAAAGAGCTGATTTTTCATAATTCCGGATAAAAGGCAAAAAAGGGAAGATGCATTGCATCTTCCCTTTCTTTTTCATATGCGACTGCCGAAGCTTAGGACAGCTTGCGGCCGCCTTCTGCAGCCCACTTCTCAAGCATTGCCGTGGTAACTGACTTCGGACGCTCGATAGCGTAACCGAGACCACGGTCCCAAGTGATGTTTGCCATGCAGCCGAGGGCGCGGCCAACACCGAAGAGCACGGTGTAGTAATCCCACTCACGCAGGCCATAGTACCACTGGATAACGCCGGACTGTGCGTCGACGTTCGGCCATGGGTTCTTGGCTTTTCCCTGCTCGGTGAGAACAACCGGGGCAACTTCAAAGATCATGGCAACAAGCTTGAACAATGGATCGTCTTTGAGGCCCGGGGTGTTGAGGCAGAACTCGCGCTGTGACATGTAGCGCGGGTCGGTCTTGCGGAGAACGGCGTGGCCGTAGCCCGGAACAACCTGACCGGCATTGAGGGTATCCCAGAGAGCCTTAGTGATGAGCTCTTTAGTCGGCTCAACACCTTTGCAGTATTTCTCCTGGAACTTGAGGGTCCAGTCGAGAACTTCCTGGTTGGCAAGGCCGTGCAGAGGGCCTGCGAGGCCGTTGAGACCTGCAGAGTATGCATAGTATGGGTCAGACAGAGCTGAGTGAACGAGGTGAGTCGTGTGAGCAGATACGTTGCCTGACTCGTGGTCAGAGTGCAGGATGAAGTACATACGGGCAACGTCTTTGTACTGCTCGCTCTGGCCGATCATGTGGGCGAAGTTTGCACCCATGTCGAGGCTAGGATCGATAGCGATCTGCTTGTCACCACGGTACTTGAGGTTGTAGATGAAAGCTGCGATTACGGCGATACGGGCTACGAGGTCAGATGCGTCCTCATAGACATATTCCCATGCAGTCATCTTGTTGAACTTGCCGGAGTTGTAGAAACCGGCAAACTTGGAATCCTTCTGCAGAGCAAGGATACCAACAGAAAGCATTACCATCGGATGGCTGTCGCGCGGAAGAGCACGAATAGCAGTGAAAACGTACTCAGGAACTTCCTGGCGAACTTTCCACTCTTTCACAACTTCGTCAACCTGTGCCTGTGTCGGAACGTCACCGGTAAGGAGGAAGTACCAGAAAGACTCAACGGTCGGATAGGCAGACCCTGCAGCCTTTGGGAGAGCTTCGAAAGTCTCGGGGATAGTCTTGCCGCGGAAACGGATGCCTTCCTGCGGGTCAAGGTAGGAAATGTCGGTTACGAGGCTGCGGATGTCACGGGCGCCGCCGATGCACTGGTCAATAGTTACCTGATCGATAATTACCTTACCGAACTCCTTGACCAGCTTTGTTGTGCGGGGGCGAAACTCTTCAATCTTCTGCTTAAGGGTTTCCTTCAGTGCCATGTTGCGTGCTCTCCTTTCGTGCGTTGTGGTTATAGGTTGGAAATGAACCGCAGCAAAAACCAGGAACCTGCTGAACCGTACACTCCCTCCTTTCGATACTCATCAAGGGCTTGAAACTGTTCTTTTTTATCTGAGGACAAATAAACTTTCAACGGGGCAAGCAAAGAACTGTGCAGAGATACGTGGAACAACGATTCGATATACTGTATACAATTGTGCGGCTCTTATAGCATCGGCTTAAATTAAAATCAACAAAATTTTTCATGGCCGTTTTAGATAATGGCAAGTCTCTGGTCGGAATAGGTCAGCTGCTTCAAGGTGCCGTCGTCGGCAAGATAAAAGGTGTCCTCAATGCCGATTGCGCCTTCGCCCGGAAATACCACCTTTGGCTCGAAGGCAAAGGCCATCCCCGGCTCAAGGCTCATGGTATCGAAGCCTCGCGCAATAAACGGGTACTCGTCAATCTCCACTCCAACACCATGGCCGATAAACGACACCTGCGCACCTTTTGCGCCCATGAAACTATCTTCATAGCCCATTTCCACGGCAAGCTGGCGGCACGACTCGTACAGCGCCCCCCAGGTCGGCCTAGACGGCGCGATCGCCATCATCAATTCCTGCACCTTCACCATGTCTTCGTAACCCTTGACCAAGCGCTCCGAAAGGCCACCAATGGCAAATACCCGGGTCTGGTCCACCAGGTAGCCGTCGATACTCCCGGCAAAATCGACAATAATCGGCTCGTTCCTGGCAATAGGCTTGAAGCTTGCGCCCTGGCCGAACGAAGGGCTGGGGCCAACCCCGCCGAGCGGGGTATCGGTATATGCCGGGACAGCGGTATCGGTGCCGGAAATTGTGTGGCCGAAGATCATTTCGCCGTTAAAGACCCGCATCCGGATATGACCGAGATGTCCATTGCGGCGGGCGACATATTCCAGCTCGGCAGCGAGTTCGATATCGGTGATTCCCTCCCGGATCACCTCAAGCGCCCTCCGGTAAACCTTGTCCACCTGGTCTGCCGCGTCCTTCATGGCATGGATCTCGTAATGGGACTTGATCATCCGTACCTGGCGGATCAGCGGGGTAGCATCACTGAACAGCGCCTGAGGGAACACTTTTTTGTAGCGCTCAAAGAAACCTACCGGCACCACATCAAGCTCCATGGCGATGTTTTTTGGCTCTGGATAGCCGAATTCGGCAACAATCCGTGGCACATCCTTGGGTGAGCCGAACGGGATAACCTCTTTCAATCCCGACTCCATTCTGGCGCGACCGGCATCCCTTCTGACCAGATACAGCGGCTGACCTTCCACCGGCAGATACAGGCAGCCACTCTGAATAGTCCCGGTAAAATAAAACAGGTCGGCATTCTGAAGGATAATAACCGCATCAATCCCTGCTTCTGCCATCTTCCCCTGCAACCTGGCGCAGCGATGCTCAAGCTCGGCTTTTGGCGTTATCCGCATTTCTTTCTCCTTTCAAGGCCTTTTCCATCTTGCGGCGGCGGCGACCTGCCAGAAAAGTCTCTTCAATGATGATTGCCAGAAAGCAGATCATGAACAGCCCTAAAACAACGCCAAGCACTATTGATCTCACACTCTCTCCTGTCGCCCGCTCAGTCTCGGTAACAGCACTGTATACAAAATCTGCTGGCACAAAGTCCAGCAAAAGATTCTTTCTTGCGCCCGCCATCTAATATTGTTAATAATGCGCACTCAAAATAGCTATGTTGGTCACCAATTTAATAATGGGAGGATTTTTCAATGATTCGCAAACTCAGCTCTTTGACCAGGTCACTGATCGCTTCACTTTTGCTGATCCTGGCGCTGGCAGCTACGGCAGCGGCCACCGAAGGTGGGGGAGGCGCTTACCCTAACGGTGCTGAAGATTTCATGTCAGGCGCCGTCCCACCGCCAGGGACCTACTTCCTTGATTACTTTACCTGGTACTCGGCCGACAGGCTCAATGACAATGACGGCAAAAGCTCCGACCCAGGCTTCAAGCTGAACGTGACCGGCAATGTCTTCCGCTTTCTCCATGTTACTGACAAGACCTTTCTCGGAGCAAACTGGGGGTTGCAAACATTCATCCCGGTGCTGAATGTCGATGCAACCGCCACTACGCCAGGCGGGAAAATCAGTCAGAGCAAATTCGGACTGGGCGACATCATCATCGACCCGCTGATTCTCAGCTGGCACTTCAACAAGAACCTGCACGCGGTTTTCGGCCTGGATATCTTCATCCCCACCGGCGACTATGACAAAAACCGCCTGGCAAATCCCGGCAGAAACTACTTCACCTTCGAACCGGTCTTTGCTGCAACCTACCTCTGCGACAAAGGCCACGAAGTTTCCGCCAAGGTCATGTATGACATGAACACCAAGAACAACGACACCGACTACCAGTCAGGCAACGAGTTGCATCTTGACTACACCGTCGGCAAGCATATCGGCCCCTGGAGCCTCGGCGCCGGAGGCTACTATTACCAGCAGGTAACCCATGACGAGCAGCATGGGGAGCAGGTCAGGAAAAACCTCGGCTATGCCCTGTCCGTCGGCCCACAGGTCAAGTACGACTACAAGAACATGAGTTTTGCCGTTAAATACCAGTTTGAGGTGGAAACCTGCAACCGCCCGCAAGGCAACAACCTCTGGGGTAAGTTTGTCTACGCATTTTGATCTGATTGCCTAATCTTCACAACGGGGCCACCTCTATCAGGCAGGCCCCTTTTTTTATCAGAAACCGCACGGCAAGGAACCTGACCATGTCCAATTACGGTAGAATCTTCAAATCTTTCACCATCGGGCCATTCACCATAATTCCGGAAGGAGACCCGTTGCCTGCCGGGTGCGGAACACCGATCATCCTCGGCCGGAAGGGTGCGTTCGGCTCGGGGGAACACGAGACCACTGCTGCCTGCCTGGAGTTCCTGGCCGGACTGGGAGACCTGGCCCAGACCAGCGTCCTCGACCTGGGGAGCGGCACCGGCATCCTGGCGATAGCCGCAGCACGGCTCGGCGCCGCTGCCGTTACCGCCATAGACATCGACTGGAAGGCCGCAGTTTCCGGTGTCGAGAACGTCCTACTCAACCATACCCAGACCCGCATTGCGACCGTCTGCGGCGAACTGTCCTGCATTGCCGGAGCAACCTTTGATCTGATCCTTGCCAACATCTACGCCGACATTCACCTTCTGCTTGCCGGGGAGATGACTGCCATGACCAGGCCTGGCGGCACGCTCATTCTCTCCGGCATCCCACTGCAGGACAAATTCGATGTCCAGCGCCGCTTTCTGAATGAAGGCTGCGAACTGGTCGACAGCAGGATCGGTGAAGAGTTCGTCACCTACCTGATGCACAAACCGGCCTGACACGAAAAAACCCGCCATCTTGCGATGAGCGGGTTTTTTTTATTCTGACCACTGCCAGGAGGGTGGATTTTGATGCGAGTTCAAGGCGGTTGAGAAGCCGTGCGGAGACATAGCAGCGCTATGTCGCACAAACTGGCGACGAAAACCAACGCCGAAATCGCGCAAAAGCCGCGCTCCCGCCTATTCTTCCAGGTGCAGCTCCTTAATCGCCATATCCCTCAGCTTGAACTTCTGAATCTTGCCGCTGGCGGTCATGGGATAGCCATCGACAAACTTCACATACTTGGGGATTTTGTAGTTGGCGATCTTGCCTTTGCAGAATTCCTTGACCTCGTCCTCGGTCATCTCCACCCCTTTTTTCAGGATGATCGCTGCCATGACCTGCTCGCCGTACTTGCGGTCCGGCACCCCGTAGATCTGCACATCGGAAACCTTCGGGTGGGTGTAGAGGAACTCCTCTATCTCTTTCGGATAGATGTTCTCGCCGCCGCGGATTATCATCTGCTTGATCCTGCCAGTGATCTTGCAGTAGCCGTTCTCATCCATCACCGCCAGGTCGCCGGTGTGGAGCCAGCCATCGCTGTCAATAACCTTGGCGGTCTCCTCCGGCATTTTGTAGTACCCTTTCATCACCATATAGCCACGAGCACAGAGTTCCCCCTGTTTGCCCGGCGGCAGGGTAGCGCCGTTCTCGATATCAACGATCTTCACCTCAGCCCCTGGAAGCGCCCGGCCTACAGTGGAAACCCGCAACTCAATGGAATCTTCGGTACGGGTCTGGGTGATGCCGGGAGAAGACTCGGTCTGGCCGTAGACGCTGGTGATCTCGGTAAGGTGCATATCCTTGACAGCCCGTTTCATCACCTCGATCGGGCACACCGAACCGGCCATGATGCCGGTACGCAGGGTGGAGAGGTCAAACTTGCTGAATTCCGGGTGCTCCAGCTCGGCAATGAACATGGTCGGAACGCCATGGACCGCCGTACAACGCTCTTTTTCAATAGTCTGCAACACTTTGAGCGGGTCGAAGATCTCCACCGGAACCATGGCGGTCCCGTGGCTAACCGATGCCAGAACCGCCAACACCGACCCAAAGCAGTGGAAGAACGGCACCGGGATACAGAGCCGGTCCTTGTCAGTGAACTTCATGCACTCGCCGATGAAGAAGCCGTTGTTAACCAGGTTATGGCTGGTCAGCATGACCCCTTTGGGAAAGCCGGTGGTGCCGGAGGTGTACTGCATTTGAATGGTATCATGCTTGTCGACCGTTGCCTCAACCGCCGCCAGTTCGGCGTCGGTGACCTCTTTACCCATCTCCGCGACCCGTGCAAAGTTAAGCATGCCGGCCGGCGTCTCATCGCCGATAAAGACCACGGTCTTGAGAAACGGCACCTTGGCGTTGTCGAGTTTGCCCGGCTCCGAAGTTGCCAGTTCCGGCACCACCTCGTTCAGGGTTGCCACATAATCGGTGTCTTTCCAGGATTTAACCATGAACAGCGTGGTGGAATCGGACTGATTGAGGATGTATTCCAGCTCGGCAGTCTTGTAGGCCGTGTTGACCGTTACCAGGACAGCGCCGATCTTGGCGCCGGCAAACATGAGCACTACCCATTCGGGGACGTTGTAGGCCCAGATGGCGATATTGTCACCCTTTTTGATCCCCAGCTTCAGCAGCCCCTTGGCAACCTGCCGGCAGAGCTCATTGAACTCCCGGTATGAATAGCGCAACCCGCGTTCCGGGTAGACCAGAGCGTCGTTGTCAGGATAACGCGCCGCAATGTGATCGAGAAGCCCGCCTACTGTGTATTCGAGTTGCTGTGCCATTTCACCCCTCCGACGGATCAATTTCAACCTGCAATTCACTATTAACATATTGAATTAAAAGGGATTATTCCTTAACACAGGAACAGGGGGCAAGTCAAGCGATTTAAAGCGAGGGGCTTGAATCAAAAATATTAATAAACAGGAGAGAAAACTCTTGACAGGGTGGTTACACAACCATTTCCAACACTTACACAACTAGTCGTAATTATTGAAATATTTCCCTATCACCCCAAGCAGAATCCCCTGCCTATTATTTAGGCAAATCGCAAAGGTGGTTATTTTTTGTGACAGTTATGCAAACTCTTCACATTGTTTACACAATGTTATCCACAGGCATTGTGGAATCAGCCAAAACCGACAAACATCAATACAATCAACATGTTAGCAAAATTACAACTAAAGAGTTACAATTGACGGCAAAACCGGCTTAAGCCCTGATCATAACCAGCATCATCTTGAACGGCGTCTCAGCGCGTAACGAATGGGGGTGATTTGCCGGCATAACGATCAGCTCGCCGGTCCTGACCTGGTAATCGCTACCGCTGATGGTCACCAGAGCCTCACCGTCAATAACCTGCACCACCGCGTCGTAAGGGGCTGTATGTTCAGAGAGCCCCTGCCCTTTATCAAAGGCGAAGAGGGTGATGGTTCCAACCTTTTTGTCCACCAGCGTCTTGCTGACCACCGCTCCCGCTTGATACCCCACCGCTTCGACCAGATTCACCTGCTCCACCGTGATACTCATGACGTCCTCCTGTCGCGAAATGTCTCTTTCTATGGTATAGAGTTTACCAGAGATAACGATACGCGTTGTTGACACAGGTCAATCATCTTAAATCTTTTATTCAGGCAAAGGGATCCCATGAAAATTTTCGACAGATGCTCTTTACTGCGGCTGGCCATTTTTTCCTTACTGATCTCACAGGCCGCCGGTTGCGCCCCGACCAAATATGTTTCCACAACCGGCAGGGAGTTGGTGCTGGAGCGTGAACAGCCCAAACAGGCAGGTGGAATCGACTCCTCGGTAGCCAAGCGCTGTCTGGAAGGCGACATCGCTGTTTACAAAAAGCTGTTCGGCGACCGCTACAACCCATGTGCAGAACTCGGGGTATTCCTCATCAACAACTCGCTGCCCGATGAAGGGATTGCCTACTTTGAAAAAGGGATGGCTGCCGCGACCTCATACAATGCGTCCTTGTCAAGCATTGACATCGAGCAGCTGGGGGTCTTGCAAAAAACAAGGCTTGCCAACTTCCTCTTTGACCTCTGTCTCAACAAAAAGGTGACAGACCTCCATGACGGCAAAGATATCACCGCTGATATCTGCGCGAAAGCCGGGGCAATGTTCGAAAAGGTGAAATATCAGGAGAATGCCGTCATGATGTACCGCAAGAAGTGCGAACTTACCGGGAAATGCGATGACCTGACTCGGCTCGGCGCGCCGATAAAGAGGTAATGACGATGACGTACCGAATCAACCCCGCCGTTGCCGCTGTCCATCCTCCCCCGATCACCGAGGTCCTCGGCTGGCTGGCAGGACGCAAAGACCGCGATCAGCCGCTGATCGATCTCTGCCAGGCAGTCCCATCCTACCCCCCTGCCCCTGAGATGACGGCACAGATGAAAGAGCTGCTGAACGACCCGATGATCGCGCGCTACACTCCGGACGAAGGTCTTCCGGAAGTCAGGGAAGCGGTGTGCGCACGATACCGCAGGATCTACGGTGCAGAGATCGATCCGGCCCAGATCAGCCTGACCGTCGGGGCGAGCCAGGCGTTCTGGCTGGCAATGCTCGGCCTGTGTCAACCGGGTGACGAAGTCATTGTCCAGGAACCGGCCTATTTCGACCACCCGATGGCACTCGCCATCCTCGGCATCAAGATGGTGCCGGCACCATTTATCCCGGAGAACGCCGGCATCCCGGACCCGGCAACCATTGCCGCGCTGATAACCCCTAAAACACGGGCCATGCTCATTGTTACCCCGAGCAACCCGACCGGCGCCGTGACCCCGCCGGAGATCATCGCAGAGCTGCACGAAATCGCCAGCAAACACGACATTGCTCTGGTGCTGGACGAAACCTATGCGGACTTCATTGCCGGCAGCCCGCGCCCCCACAACCTGTTTACCCGGCCAGACTGGCCGGACAACTTCATCCAGATCATGTCGTTCGGCAAAACCTACGCCCTTACCGGGTTCCGAGCCGGCATGCTGGCGGCATCCGCAGAATTCATCCGTCAGGTGCTCAAGGCCCAGGACACCATGACCGTCTGCCAGCCGAGGATCAGCCAACTGGCGGTCAAATACGGCACCGAAAACCTGGACGACTGGGTCAGGGACAACTGCCGGATGATGCAACGCCGTCACGACCAGTTCCGCGATGAATTCACCAAACCGGGCAACCGGTTCGAACTGGTCACCAGCGGCGCCTTTTTTGCCTGGGTGAAACACCCGTTCCATGATCAAACAGGGAGAAAGGTTGCCAGGAAACTGGTGGAAGAGGCCGGGATTCTCACCCTTCCCGGCGAAGTGTTCGGCCCGTCACTCACCTCATATTTGCGGCTCGCCTTCGGCAACATTAGCGATGACATCATCCCCGAGGCAGTGGCGAGGTTCCGCGCCATTACGAAATGAGAGCACCATGACCACGTACCCGTTCCTTGCCGTAGCCATTGAAGGCGAGACCGACCGCAACCGGCTGGCGAGCGCGCTCGGCGTCAGCCGTAAACTCTCCTGGGAAGAGCCGCTTATCCTTGCGCCGACCACCCTGGCCCAGATGGAAAACAGCAGGTTCGATGAAGCGCGGGTCTACCTCTCGTCTTTTGGTTCGGCAGTATTCTTCAACTGCCCTGACGATGCCGTGGAAAAGTTTTTCGACCTGCTGGCGCAGCGGACAACGGCAGCCAAGCCGTTGCGGCCGACTTCATACCGTGAACGTTATGCACTCCGGATCAACCGTGAGGAAAAGAGCACCGTTGCCAACGACCTGGCAACCATAGCCCAAGGAGAGAGGGTCTACCTGGATATCATCGCCTATGTCCTGGCCAAATCGGTCGCCCTGGAGCAGCTGGAGGCACTGGTGGACGTGGTCTTCGACCGGATGGAAGAGATCATCGCCCGGCTTGGCCGCGGCGAGCTGAAAGTCGCCGATTCCGAACTGGCACGCACTGCCGCCACCATCCTCGACTTCAGATACCGCTCCATCTCGCACATCATGATCCTCGACAAGCCTGATATAACCTGGGAGAGCGAAGAGGCCGACCGCTTCCACGCAACGCTGGACAACATGTTCGAATTACGCCAGCGCTACAGCCAGATCAGGCAGAAATCCGACACCCTGCTCCACACCAACGAGGTCTTTGCCGGCCTCTCCCACGCCCGCCGCTCCGCCCGCCTCGAATGGATCATCATCGTTCTCATCGCGGTCGAGATCTTCCTGTTCATCTTTGATATGATGAGGCACTGAACCAGCTAAACAGTGCTTTCAGCAGCAGTTGGCATTACGTCAGCTTGAACCGCCTCACCAGGTTCTGCAGCTCGCTGGCCTGTGCCGCCAACTGGGCTGCGGCAGTCGCCGTTTCCTCGGCACCGCGGGCAGTCTGTTCAACCACCTCGCTGATCTGATGGATATTGCTGGTCAGATCGCCGGTGGTGGCAGTCTGCTCTTCCGATGCCGTAGCTATCTGGCTGATCTGCATCGAGACATCATTTACCAAATGCAGGATCTCATTCAGGGCGGTACCGGATTTCTGCGAGGTTTCAGCCCCCTTCTCCACTTCGCGCACCCCTTCATCCATCGCTTTCACCGCATCCTGGGTCTCTTTCTGGATCGCCTTGATCATGTCGCCGATCTCGCGGGTTGCCTTGGTGGTCCGCTCGGCCAGGGCTCGCACCTCGTCGGCCACAACAGCAAAACCACGCCCCTGTTCCCCGGCGCGAGCAGCCTCGATGGCGGCATTCAAGGCCAGCAGGTTGGTCTGGTCGGCAATATCCTCAATGGTGCCGACGATCTCACCGATCTGGTCAGAGCGGCTCCCCAACGCCTCAACCGTCTTGGCGCTGCTTCGCACCCGGTCGGCAATCAGACACATGCCGTTGATGGTCTCTTCAACCACCTTTGCCCCGGCAGTTGCCGATTCGGCGGTACAGCGGGACGACTCGGCCACCATCGTGCAGTTACGGGCAATATCGCTGCTGGTTGCCGCCATCTCTTCACTGGCCGTGGCAACGGTATTGGTCTGGTTGGCCACCTCTTCGGCGCCGTTGGCGATCTGCTCAGAGGTAGCATGGAGTTGGTTGGAGGCAGAAGCGACGAACGACGAAATGTCGTTCAGGGTCATGATCATCTCGCGCAGATGTTCTACCATCTGCTTCATGGCAGACATCAACTGACCGGTTTCGTTCGTGGAGTCAGCTGCGAGGACGACCGTCAGATCCCCTGCAGCAATCCGGTGGGCGGCATCAACCCCGGCCTTCAGCGGGCCCGTGACCGAACGGACGATCAAGACGCCGAAACAGTAAGCGAGCAGCACCCCGATAGCTATCGCCACCATTGAGATGTTTCTGGTCATCAAGTATTCTGCAGAGCTTCTCTGATGTTCTTCCTTGGCAACCTTGAGCTGAATATCCACCAGTTCGCCGAACTTGTCGGACACCGGATCGATGGCAGGATACAGTTCCGATATGGTAAAACGGGCCAGGGCATCGGCATCCTCTTTGGCCAGTATTCCGCCAAGTTTGGCCACAGCCTCGTCCGCCACCTTCATCATCGGCCTGATCTCTTCCACCAGTCGCTTTTCTTCAGCCACCAGGGTGGTCGCCAGGTAGCCCTTCCATTTTTCGGCAATCGTCTTTACTGCCTCGTCGACATTTTTCCGGCCATCCCCCCATTGCAGATTGCCGTTGCGCACCTTATGCGAGGTGTCGACAATGTTGACCGCATACATGTCGGCAATGACCTTCAAATCCTTCAACGGCACAACCCGGTCCAGGTAGACCGTATCCAGCGCATCATCGGACAGCTTTGCGCTATGCAGCCCCAGAAAACCGATGATCAACAGCAAAACCGCCATGAACCCGATCAGCCCGTAAAGCCGCGTCGCCACTTTCAGATTCTTGAACATTGCCACCTCCTTGTGGATTGAACCCTCTTCTAAACGCCACCAACCGCTGCAGTTCCTCGGCATTATTGTTCAGCTCACGTTACAAATGAGGCCCCGACTGATCGGCAACGACCCGGTTAAGATCGTCAACCTGCATGTGTGGCTCACGCTTGCTGTTGGAGGCAAGCAGGCTCCTGGTCAACTCTGCGCCACGCTCCACCGAAGCCGAAATTTCCCGAACATAACTATACCTTTTATCATCAGCATCGATCGAAAAGCGCAGCAGTTCGCTATAGCCCCCGATCACCGCAAGGATATTGTTGAAGCCATGGGCTACCCCTCTGGCCTGGGTGGCTATACACTCCAACTTATGCGTTTGGAGCAGCTGCGCTTCGGTCTTTCGCAACGTGGTGATATCCCGGGTAATCCCGAGAACACTCTTCACCTCTCCGGCAGGGCCATACTCCGGCACAAAGCGCGCCTGGGAATAGCACATGCCACCATCCTGCGCCATCCAGGAGATTTCGATTTCTTGTGCAGCGACTTGATTGAAAACTTGTGCCACGGCAGCCAGGATCTGAGCCCCGATCTCGGGAGAGCCTACAAATGCCTCTCCAGGGGTTTTCCCGATCAGGAGAGCGGCAGGTTTCCCGGCAATCCGTTCCACAACCGGATTGACATAAAGGCGACGGCATTGCCGGTCGTAGCGGACAATGGCATCAGGCGAATTTTCCACCAGAATACGAAACTCCTCGGCTCCCATGCACCACCCTTCATGTTGCATACTTTTCCTCGCTTCCTGACTGTCAAAGGCCGCAGTTCAGTTAAGCCACGTCAACCGCCCCACATCAGCTTTCACACCTCAGCAGCATGGCAAAGACACCGATTAAAAAATGCTTAGAGTCTAAAATTTGACACACTATCAATGAGTTGCAACGTTCGTTTATCGGAAGTTATTAGATAGGGAAAACCCTACCATGCAGAGAGTTGAATCCGGAATAAAGCGGGCTGACACCGCAGCAGGCTCTTGCAGTTTGCTGATGTCCTGTGCGCTTCACTGCAAAAAATTTTGAGGGATTCCGGTTAATGGCAAGAGAGGCTACGCAGGCCAGGCAGGGCCTAAGCTGAGGAGCCTCAAGTTGCAGGAAGGAGAGATGTTGGGAACTCTAGATGGAGATCAAACCTGTGCGCGCCGCGTAGGTGGTGAGTTGGGCAATGCTCTTCAGACCTAGTTTTTTGCGGATGTGCATCCGATGGACTTCAATCATCTTGATACTGACGCCGAGTTCAAAGGCAATCTCCTTGGTGTTACCCCCCTCGGCGGTCAACTTCAGCACTTCCTGTTCCCGGTGGGTAAGCAGCTGCGAACTCTGCCCCATAGGCAAGCAGGAAGAGAACCCCTGAATTATGATCTCGGTCGCATCGACACACAAATAGGGTTTACCGGCATGGACCGTCCGAATGGCGACCACCAGCTCCTCGGCAGCGCAGGACTTGGCGATATATCCCCTGGCGCCGGCGTCGAGGCTTTCAAGGACGCAGTTCCGGTCCAATGACATGGACAGCACCAGAACCTTTATCGAGGGTCGCTTTGCCAGGATGCGCCGGGTCGCCTCGATCCCCCCCATGTCCTGCAGAGAAAGATCCATCACCACGATATCGGGAAGATGCTCCAGCGCCTTTGCCACTGCTTCCGAGCCGCAGGAAGCTTCGGCTACGACATCGACATCCTCTGCCATCCCCAAGACGGAAATCAATCCCTCACGCATGATTTTATGATCATCGACCAGCAATACTTTAATGCTCATATGCTCCTCATTGCAGGGCAGTGCCGGTTTCGGTGGCAGATGTCAGCGGCATCTGGATTGTGACCCGAGTACCTGCATAAGGGGCGGAATCGACGACAACCGACCCGCCGAAATGGCTGACCCTACGATCTATATTGAACAGACCAAACCCTCCGCTCTCACTGTCATGACGCTGTGCAACTACCCCTCGATCAAACCCGACCCCGTCATCCTCAACCCTTATGGTGACGCAGTCGCGCTCACTACCGGCTATAAGCCGCGCAGAGCCGGTCTGGGCATGTTTTACGACATTGATCAGCAGCTCGCGGACAGCATGATACAGTTCGTGATGAACCTCAACGCCTACCGCTTTCTCATCAAGGCCAGAAGTAAACTTCACCCTCAATCCGTAATCGGCCTCCATCTGCCTCCCCAGCCATTTCAGTGCCGCCTCAAGCCCCGCAGTCTCCAGGATCGGCGGGCAGATCAGGTGGGTAAGGTTACGAACATTGCTGATCACCCGGTCAAGAATCTCCTGGGAATTGCCGAGAATATCCCTTTCCGTGTCAGTCAGTGACGCCCTGGCAAGCATCCCCAGCTTGATCCGCGACAGCGCAAGATCCTGACCGATACAGTCGTGCAGGGTGGCGGCAATCCGCCGGCGTTCCCGCTCCTCGGCCATGGAAAGCTCTAGTGCCATTTCGGCAAGCCGTTTCTGCTCATTGAGCAGTGCCTGTTCCGCGGCCTTGCGCTCGGTGATGTCGCGCCCGATCCCCAGCACACCGGTAATGGTCCCATTCTGATCGCGCTCCGGGACAAATCTGATCTCGTGATGAACGACGGAACCGGTTGCATCAGCGAACACCAACAACATCTCTGCGCCAACGCCAGTGGCAATAACCTTCTGGAGTGCGGCATGATAATCGGCTAATGTGCCGTTCGGATCAGATTCCCCGGGGTCCTTTCCGATCAACTCTGCAGCAGGAATCCCGAGAGTCCGCTCCAGAGCCGGATTGACATACAGTTTGCGCCCTTTCAGATCGTAACGAACGATATTGTCCGGAGCGTTCTCCGCCAGGCTGCGGAACTCCTGTTCGCGGGCCGCCAGTTCTCCTGCCATCCGCTGCCGTTCAGCCAGGGATATCTCCAACTCCCGCACCTGTTCTTCCAGTTTATTAACCACCACCTGGTTGTACTTCTTCAGGTATTCGGCATCCCCCAGCCCGCAGTCTTTCATTGTGGACGCTTTACCGCTGATCCGCGCAATCTCCTTGACCAACTCCGCCGGGTCGGTCGGCTTGATAATGTAGCCATCAGCTCCCAGGGAATTCGCAAGCTGCATATCCCTGGTTCCGTCATAGACTGCGGAGTAGAAAATAAAAGGGACTGAACTGATTTTACGGAGATCGTGGAGAAACTGGAAACCGTCCATGACTGGCATCAACACGTCGGATATGATCAGGTCAGGACTGTTGGCCGAGACCAACTGCAACCCTTGGTGTCCGTTGCAGGCTTCCAGAACGTCATGGCCGTGCGCCGACAGAAGGTGGCGGAGCATCCTGCGATCATCGGGGTTATCGTCAACAATCAGGAATTTCATCAGTTACCAAAGGAATAGCGGCAGTGAAAAATTGCTAGCCGGGCAGTCATTAATACTTAACGGAGTGAACATGTTTAAAGACTTCCTTTCCCTACCGGTCAGCAAAATACCATGACACTTGAAAAAGGATGCGCGGCACCGGACAGTCTGAAAGGAAGGGATCAAAAAGCCTCAGTGCCGCGTCCCCGAAAGGGGAATTCCATGACAGGCGAGAACAATCTAGGGATCAGAAGCCGGCTTATGCTTCTTAGGCGATTTGCTTCCTGCCGGACCTGCGATTCGCGGCTCAGACTTGTACAGTTCCGCGTGCACCGGGCAGGTACAAAGATGCCCATAGCCAAAAGGAAGCAGGTACGGGCAGACAAACGGCACATTGCCTTCAAGAAAAAGGACATTGTCACCGACACACCGCCGGACTGTGCATAATGACCTCTCGCCGCACTGGCCTGTTTTAAGGCAGGAAACCTGGTGCGGACACTTTTTGGCCAACTCCTGGGCCGCATCGTTCTTATCAATGACTTCCGATTTCAATGACGCTCCTTACAGACGTGCCTGATTTCAAGCCTGTCATTAACTGCGTGGAAACGGCTTATGATCTGGGACATTCTATCCCCCAGTTCCTTGGCCGCAGTCGGGCTGTCTTCCTCGGTGGTGGCTATGATCAAACGGTTCAACAGCTCTAGTTCTGACTGCTTGCACGGCAATTCTACAGATCCCACATTTGAGTGTTCAATCTTGAGCATGCTTAGATTTAGTTGATAGAGAATGTATTCCAGTTGATCCCTGGTGTACGCGTTCAGCTTGGTATTTTTGAGCAGATCAACATAGGTGGCAATGGTTTGTGAAGCCTGCGACATGAAAAAGCCTCTTTCCTGAAATTTGATAAACAGTGGCTGCTGAAAACACATGGCAACAAATGTGCCGGGCAGCGCAACAGGCTGTAATTCAAGCGATCTCCAGGATTTTCATGAAACAGGGCGAACTCGTCAGTAAAAGAGGTGTTAATTAGATGTTGTTTTTAGGGAGGGCAAATGGAAAAAATTTTTACATGATTTTTTTTGTTGTTTAATTACGGATAGTTACACAACCACACAAAATGGAAAAAAATTTTACATGATTTTTTTTATTGTTTAATTCCAAACAGTTAGACAACCACACAAAATGGAAAAAAATTTTACATCGCAAAAAGCACGACGCAAAAAAGTGGGATTAACCAGGTTTAGCATGGGGTACCGCTGCGGTTTTCAGGGGGGTATTACCGAAAACGGAGAGAGTTACGGGATCTTCAGTCCGAGTTTCTTTTCAATGATGGGATTACTGTTCACTTTTGCCGTGCGGGGGTCAACGGCGGTCCCAGCAGACACTGAGCCGCCCAGGAACCTGGCGGCAATCTCGCCTGCCTGCCTGCCCATGTCCACACGGTCAATGTCTATGGATGCTGCCGCACCTTTGGGGAGGTACTGCTCGCTGAAGGAGACCAGCGGCGTCTTGTGCTTGAGCGAGAAGCCGAAATAGGCCTCCAGGGTAGCTGAGGTGACGGCCGTGGCATCCGGGAGCATCCAGAGAAGGTCGATGACGCCGTTCAACTGCTCGATCTTTTCGTAAACCTCGCGGGGATCGTTCACCTCGCGCACTACCAGCTTGACACCGGCGCTCTCGGCCGCCTGCAGTGCCCGCTTCAGGTAGTTGCCGGTCCGGTTCGGGTCGTAGAGCACCCCGACCCGCTTGGCCCCCATGCCGGAGAAGAGCTGCATGTACCGGCTAGGCGAAGCGATTACCGCAACCCCATGGACATTGGTTAGCGGCGGCTTGGGAAGATTCAGCGACAGCGCCATCACTGCCACCACCGGCACCTGGCGGACTTTTTTCGCCTTGGCCAGCGCCGGGTCACCGACAGCCAGCACCAGTCTTGGCTGCTCTTCCTTGACAATACGCACCAGATCCACATCGGCATAGTCGGTGAGCACAATGGTCTGGGTGGAGCCGCTGAACACCTCGCGGAAACCGCGGAGCGCCTCGGCATAGGCAGCGCCGGTGCCGGACTGGGCGATCAGCACGTCCACGGCCAGGGCAGGTGCGGCGCTCAAGACGAAGAGCGCTATGGAGAGCAATAGCGTCCTCATCAGAATTTAAACCTCACTCCGCCCTCAAACCAGCGGGGGGTATTTTTGAACAGCTCGGTATCAGTGGTCTGAACACCGTCAAAGAGGTTGCGGGCCGAAAAGAACAGCTCCGGCGACAGTTCCCGTTGCGGCAGAACCTTCCAGTTAAGGTGCAGGTCCCAGATCATGGAAGCTGCGGCCAGGGTAGTGGCGGAGGCGTTCCAGTCAACGTAGTTGCCGGTCAGGCTGCCACGCAAGCCAAGGCCGCTGTTGTCGTAATTGAGCCCCAGCTTGAGCAGGTGCGGCGGCACGGACCAATTGCTGCTGGTCTTGACCCGCTCGCCGCTATCCGTATCCCGAACATACGAGTAGGTATAACCACTGGAGAGCGACAGACCGTATAACGGCACGGTGCGGGCCTCCAGCTCGACACCCTGGCGGGTCTGGTTTTGCAGCACCTGCTCACCGATCGATTCCATGTCGCGCAACCAGTTATGGAAATAGGTTCCCTTGAGCCAGAGGTACGGGATCTCACTCGACTCAAAGCCAGCCTGTACGGTACGGACCTTCATCAGACCGTGCGCGGACAGTGGTGACGGCAGACCATACCCCTGGGAGCCGTAGGCCCGGAGCAAACTGTTTTCGGTCAGCCGCCAGGTGGCACCGATGGTATAGCTGAAATATTCACTGGAAAGACCGGTGTGATCGATCCGAATGCCGGGGAGCAGGGTCAACGGACCGACGGAATAGCTGCCGTTGGCGTACAAAGCCCAGCGGTCCCAGTTTCGGTCAAAGATCGGCGGATCAGTAGTCGCTAGGTCCCGATTTCTTCCCTCGGCATGAACGTACTCCAGACCAGTCACCAGGTTCTGTCGGCTGTCACCCCAGTTAAGACGGGCGTTGACGCCACGGCTGCGGTCCCGTACCTCTATTTCGTTATCGTTAACGACAGTGCCATTGTCTATATGACCCCAAACGCTGACTCCAAATCTATCGGTCAGAAAACCTTCGACCTCGAGCTTTAACCGCTCACCCAACGGCTGGTCAAGCTTGAGAAAACCATATTGACGGCGAAGGTCGTCGGTGTCATGGGCAACAATATCCCAGCTTGCGATATACCCCTCGTCCATCCCCCGGCGAACGCCCATGTATGAGTAGCCAACGGTAAGCGTGCCTTTGGTGGGGAGCAGGTACGAAAATTTAGCGTAGAGGTTGTTAAAGTTGACGCGATTGTTGGGGAGCAGGCCGTCGGAGCGGAGGTTCCCTGCCGTGAGATAATAGCCAAACTGGTCAACAGTGCCGTTTAGTTCGGCCCTGGAATCAGCAGTGAACCGGTCGCCGACAGAACCAGAGACCATGCCGGAGGCAACACGTTCCGGGTTCGGCTCCTTGGTAATGATGTTGATCACCCCGCCCAGCGCCGGGCCCCAGGCAGTAGAGGCCGCCCCCTTGATAATCTCAATCCGCTCGATCTGTTGCACCGGGATCGCACCCGGCTCGGCCATGTTAAACTGGTAATCGTTCTGGCGCACCCCGTCGATCAGCACCAGGACGGTGGTGTTGAGCGCCCCCTGGATGTTGAAGTAAGAGAAGGAGCCGGGGGTACGCAGGTAGTCGAGCTGGATGCCGGACACTGCCTGCAGAACATCGGCCAGGGTATGGGCATTGAGCCGTTCGATCTCTTCGGCGGTGATAACGGTGACGTTTTCCGCAACCTTGGAGGCAGGACGGGGGAAATGGGATGTGGAGACCTCGGTTTCGTCACCCAGGCCGAGCGAAGACAACACCTCTTCTTCCGCAGCCAGAGCAGGCGCAGCAGCACCGAAGGCCGAAAGTACGGCCAGCAGTACTAAACAAAGATGTAGTAAGATGTAGCGTCGCAGAAACAACCCTTAAGTTGAATTGGCATCGAACCGATACGATATCAAAAGTTAAGCTACTGTCAAATCGAGACGTAACTTAGCAAAATCTATCCATTAAATCCAGACAATATTCTTTCATCCACAAGCGATGGAATATCAACTAAAAGGAGGCATCATCATGGAAACCGAAGAAAGAGGGCTGGAGATACTGGATGAAGGGCTGGAGGAGTGCGATATGGTCTGCGCCTGCTGCGCTGCAGGAGGTGGTTCCGCGCGGAAGTAAACAGAAACAACCCAAAGGGGGCCTCGCGCCCCCCTTCATCATTCCCCTCACCCGGAGCACCAATGCCGCTGTCCTGCTACCTGAAAATCTACCCTGACCCGCAACGGCCAGGCCATCACCTGCTCTACTCCACGAAAAAAGGTTCGCTGGTGCGGCTGAGCGAGGCCAAGCTGGCCGCCATCAGGGACAACACCCTGTCCGAGAGCGACCGGGCCACCCTGAAACGGCTGGAGCTGCTGGTGGACGATCCGGCTGCGGAGCGGGAGGCCATGGCTAATATCGTGGCTAAAAGCAATGAGCGGAGCACCAACTTTTCGGCAACCGTAGTGCTGACCATGGCGTGCAACCTCGCCTGCCCCTACTGCTTCGAGGAGGAGTTCCGGCGCAATCAGCAGATGACGGCGGAAACCGCAGACCTGCTGGTCGTATATATCCAACAGGAGCAGATCGCCAAGGGTCGTGACGTGCAAATCCGCTTCTACGGCGGAGAGCCGTTGATGGCGCTGCCCATGCTCAAGCGGATAGCAGCGGAACTGCAACAAGCGGCCAGGAACCAGGGGACCAAATTCAGCTGCACCATGGTGACCAACGCCACCCTGCTCACCCCTGAAGTGGTAGAGGAACTGCTGCCGCTGGGGCTGACCGCGGCCCAGGTTACCCTGGACGGCCCCAGGGAGATCCACGACCCGCAACGCCCCTTCGTATCCGGCAAAGGGAGCTTCGACACCATCCTGGCCAATATCGCTGCGGTCCACCGGCTGGTCACCCTCAAGCCAGGGGGGAACTTTACCCGGGACAACTATACCGAGTTTCCAAAGATGCTCGACGCCATGCTCGCCGCCGGAATCGATCCGCAACGGCTCGACCCGGTGGTCTTTGCGCCGATCCTCCCCAAATCCGGCAGCAACACCATCCACGACGCGACCGGCTGCTGCCGGTCGTGCGACGAGCCATGGCTGGCCGAGGCGAGCCTGCTGCTGCGGCAGGAGACCCTGCGGCGCGGCTTCAAGGTGGAAAAACCTGCCATGGGGGCCTGCATGGTGGAGTTCGCCAACGACATGGTGGTCAACTGGGACGGCGCCATCTACAAATGCCCCGGCTTCATGGGCTGGCCGGAACTGTGTATCGGGACGCTGGCCACCGGCATCCGCGACTATTCGGCCTCCCACAACCTGAACCTCTGGCAGAATGATGAATGCCTGGCCTGCCCCTACCTGCCGCTCTGTTTCGGCGGCTGCCGCCTGCTGACCTTCATGAAGACCGGTGCCATGGACGATGTGGCCTGCCGCCGCGACTTCTACGACGCCACCCTGGAACAGATGGTTGTCCAGGACCTGCCGCGCTAGTCCGACAAGTTCGACTGCCGTAGCTTACAAATAATCACCGGCCAACACCTCCTATCATTTCCGGCACAATCTGTGCTATCTTTACAACTACATGTAATTGTGTAACAAACTAGCAACCTGACCGTTGCCGGCTCTATTCAAGGAATAAAATGACTGGTGAACAACGCAAAAACCGGCTGCCGGGAAGTCTCCGTTTCAGGCTTTTCGCCGCCTTCTCTCTCTTTACCCTGCTGATGTCGGCCGCCTTTACCTGTTTATGGATAGCTCACGACATCCCGCTGTTCAAAAGGATCAGTGCAGAGAAAGCAGAACTGCATGCCAAGCAGCTCTCCAGCAGGGTGCGGCTGCCACTTTTTTCCGGTGACAAGGATGCGGTGGCTTATTACGCAACGGAAACCGCCAGACAAAAAGGGGTTCATAAAGTTGCGGTCTTTGATGAAAACGGAGCGGCCATTGCCGAAGTCTCTCTATACAGCGAGGCTGCCGACAAAGACTTTATAAAAAGCGAAGCCAAGGTCACTTCCGGTGATTTCGGGCCGACGGTCGATCAACTGATGGGGGGCAAGGCCTCAACTGCCAGGGACATCGGCAAGGTGCGGGTGGTGATGAACAATGAGGAGTTGAACAAGCAGGTCCTCTCTCTGGTGGCAACCACCACGGTCACCGGGCTGCTGTTCTGGCTGCTGTTCATCTTCATCTCCTACCTGATCGTCCGCTGGGCCACCAGCTCGATCAAACCGCTGGTGAACGGTCTCAAGGCAATGCACGGCGGTGACTATTCCGCCAGAATAGTCGGCTGTGGCCAGGATGAACTGGCTGATGCCGCATCGGCCATCAACGACCTGGCAAGCGCCCTGCAACTGAGAGAAGCAGATAATGCCAGGCTACAGAACGAGCTGATCGAGGCCATGAAAACCGAGGTACAGGAAGAGCGCAAAAAGATCATGGCCAAGCTGATCCAGACCAACCGGATGACCTCGCTGGGGTTGCTGGTGTCAAGCGCTGCCCACGAGATCAATACCCCCAATGGGGCCATCAGACTGGCCGGGCAGAAGTTCGCCAAGACCTGGAACGATGTGGTGGCGATCCTCGACAAGGTGGCGCAGGATGAGGGTGATTTCGTGCTTGGCGGGATGCAGTACAGTATGTCGCGGATTGAGGTTGCCAACTCGCTGGAACTGATCAACCGCTGTACGGTGCGGATCGATCAAGTGCTGAAAAACCTTAGAGAGTACAGTATCGGCGAACAGAGCTCACTGTTTGAGCCTATCAGCATCAACAGGGTGGTCAATGACGCCCTTTCGATCATCAACGCCCACCGGCTTTTGGAAGATATCTCCATTGACCGGCAACTTCCGGAAGGGATACCGCCGGTGTCCGGCAATCGCTATCAACTTGGCCAGGTGGTGACCAATCTGCTGATGAATGCCATGCAGGCGATTCCCGCAGGGGACCGCGGCGCAATCGCAGTTATTACCGGGATTGACGACAAAACCGGGGAAGTAATGGTTTCGGTCAAGGACAGCGGGACAGGGATTCCCCAAGAGATCAGGAACAGGTTGATGGAGCCGTTCGTCTCTACCCGCCTTGAAAAAGGTGGGAGCGGCCTCGGGCTGTACATTTCCAACTACATCATCAGCGAGCATAACGGTTCGCTCACCTTTGACTCTGCTGCGGGCTCGGGAACAACGTTCACGGTCCGGCTGCCGGCTGCCGGCAATCAATAACCCTCAAAATCAGGCCGACTCAAAACCTTCCATCCTGTTGCGCAAGGTCTGCCTGGTAATGCCGAGTAGTTCGGCAGCCATCCCCTTTCGGCCATTACTCCGCTTCAACGCCTCATTGATCATGATCTGCTCGATCAGCTCCAGGGTGGGAAACTCCGGAAAGACCAGATGCATACTGAACTGACCGCCGCAATTGCCCTGGGTATCTCCCAACACCTCATGCTTGGGCGTCATCCCCGGGAAATCCTCCTGGGTGAGCAGGCCGCTCCGATTCACCACCACCGCGTTGCTGACCCGGTTTACCAACTCTCTGACGTTGCCAGGGAAATCGTAATCGCAAAGCATGAACTGCAGCTCTGCCGACAGGCACGGCACCGATTTGCCGACACTTGCCGCTGCCAGCCCGGCAAAATGGCTGACCAGCAGGAGAATGTCCTCCTTGCGCGCCCGCAGCGAAGGGATACTCAATTGATGGTAACAGAGGCGATGATACAGGTCTTCCCTGAATTTACCCTCGCTCAGCAGCTTTTTAAAATCCCTGTTGGAAGCGGCGACAATCCGGGCATCGCTCTTCTGGATGAGGTCTGAGCCGAGCCGGTAATACTCGTTTTCCTGCAACAGCCGCAGCAGTTTGACCTGGGACTGGTGGCTGAGGTCGCCGATCTCGTCGAGAAACAGCGTCCCGCCCTGGGCCTGGCCGATCAACCCTTCCCGCGATTCCGAAGCCCCGGTATAGGCGCCCTTCTTGTGGCCGAACAGGGTGTCGTCGAACATCAGGGGGTCAAGGCCTGCCACATTGAGCGGTACGAACTTCCCTTTGAGGCCGCTGGCCTTGTGCACCGCCGAGGCGATCAGCTCTTTGCCCACCCCGGTCTCGCCGGTGATGAACACCGGGTAACGCGAGGGAGCAACAGTCTCGATCAGCTTGAACAGAGCCTGCATCTTGTCGCTGCAGGTGATGATATGCCGGAAGTTCTCCGGTTTCTCCAAAGGGGTGCCGAGCAGGTATTCCTTGAGCTGCCGATTCTGGCTCGACAGTTCCGATATTTTCAGGGCATTGGTCAGGCAGGTGATGAAGCGGTTGGCATCCAGCGGCTTGGTGAGGTAATCTATCGCCCCCTGTTTCATGCAGCGCACCGCATTACTGATATCGCTGATGCCGGTCATGACGACCACCGGCAGCGACGGGTATTCCTTGTTGATCACCGGCAGGAGGTCGGAACCGGTGACAAACGGCATGACCCAATCCATGAACAGGACCGCATAACGTTGCTGAGCCAGCTCTGACAGGAGCCTGCTGCTCTCGGAAAGGGTCTCGACCTGGCAAAGCCCGCTGGTCTCGGCAACAAAGCGGATCTCGTTAAAAAAATCACTGTCATCATCAAGGAACAGCGCAAGCGGCAACTGTGCAGATACAAATGTGTCGGACATACCCAATACTCCCCCTGCACTGCTATTGCAACAGTTCTGCCACTAATGTTTCCCCATCGGCATTTACCACCCGGACTGCGACAATATTATTGGCAAAATCGCCTTCGGCAGCAAATGTGACCGGCAGGTAGTTTGCCGTCAGCCCGTTCCACAGCCCGTCGCTGTCCCGTTTCAGCACCAGCGGCTGCAGGGTGCGGCCACGGAAACGGCGCAGATACTGTCGTTTCTTCTTTTCTCCGAGGCTCCTCAACAGTTCTGCCCGCTCGGTAATCACGCGGCTTTGCAGCTGGCCCGGCATGCCGGCTGCCTTGGTTCCAGGGCGGGAAGAGAATGGGAACACATGCAGGTAGGCGACGGGAAGCTGTTCGATAAGCGCGGTTGTTGCGCTAAACTCGGCGTCGGTTTCTCCGGGAAAGCCGGCAATGACGTCGAAACCAAGGCAGAGATCCGGGATCGCCGCGAAAGCCCGCAGGCAGAGATCCTGAAAATAGTCGGCGCCGTATCCCCGGTTCATCCGGGACAGTACACTGTCGGAACCGCTCTGCAGCGGGATATGGAGATGGGGACAGATGATTGCGGAGCTGCTGATGCAGTCGATCAGTTCCGGCGTTATGTCCAGCGGTTCAAGGGAACCGAGCCGAAGCCTCTGCGGCACCCCGCGCTGTTCGGCGGCGCGCAGCAGCGGCAACAGGGACGACTTGGGCGAGAGATCGCGGCCATAGTTCCCCAGGTGAATACCAGTCAGGACCACCTCGCGGAACCCTTCTCCGGCCAGGCGGGCGATGCCGTCAAGCACCTCTTCCAACGGCACGCTCCGGCTCCGGCCGCGCGCATACGGCACGATGCAGTAGGAGCAAAAGCTGTCGCAGCCGTTCTGCACCTGGAGAAAGGCCCGGGTGTGCTCGGCAAAGCTTTCCAGCCCCAGGCTCCCGGTCTCGGCAATGGCGCTGATATCGGCAACCTTCACCTTTGCCGCCGGGCCGGTCGTGCTCAGCAGTTCGACGAGCTGTTTTTTCTCTTCATTGCCGATGACCAGTTCGACCTCGGGCATGGCGGCCAGGATTTCCGGGGCAACCTGGGCGTAACAGCCGGTGACGACGATGCGCGCCTCCGGGTTCCGGCGCTTGGCGCGGCGCACCAGCTTGCGCGATTCGGCATCGGTGCGGGCGGTAACGGTGCAGCTGTTGATGACATAGACATCCGCAGCCTCCTCAAACGGGACAATGCTGAACCCCGACCTTTCCAGCGACTCACGGATGGCGGCAGATTCGAACTGGTTGGTCTTACATCCCAGGGTGGTGATGGCCACGCGTTTCATTTCACTGTTCACATTGCACCATTCACGGCTTTTTCTATCCAGCCGCCACCCAGAACCTGGTCGTCACGATAGAGCACCACTGCCTGGCCAGGGGTCACCGATTTCTGCGGCTCGCTGAAGCGGACCTCGAATAGTCCTTCGCCGGCAGCCGTAACCTCGCAGGGGACGGGCTGGTGCCGGTACCTGATCTTGCATGCCGCAGCCAGAGGCAGCTCAGGGGTGCAAAGCCAGTTGAAACCGGAGGCGAACAGGCCGGTGCAATACAGTTCACCCTCGGTACCGGCAAGCAGTTCGTTATTGGCGGCATCGACCCCGAGAACATAGAGTGGTTCGCTCCAGGCAATGCCAAGCCCCCGGCGCTGGCCGACGGTGTAGCGGTGGATGCCGTTATGCTTCCCCAATACCCGGCCACAGCGGTCAACGACTTTGCCTTGCTGACCGGTAAGCCCCCCCACCTCTTCCAGGAAGCGGATATAGTCGTCATCGGCAATAAAACAGATCTCCTGGCTGTCCCCTTTGTTCTTGACCACCAGGCCCATTTCGGCAGCCATCTGCCTGACCGTATCCTTGGTATAGCCGCCGAGCGGGAACAGTACCCTGGCGAGCTGGCTGCTGCTAAGGCTGAAGAGGAAATAAGACTGGTCTTTGCGGGGATCAAGCCCCTTGAGGAGCCGCGGCAAGGCGTCTGCCGGATGCTCTACCCGCGCATAATGGCCGGTTGCCAGGTAGTCGGCGCCAAGCTCCAGCCCCTTGTCGAGCAGCAGTCCGAACTTGATCAGCGGGTTGCACCTGGCACAGGGATTGGGGGTCCGCCCGGCGCGGTATTCGGCAATGAAGTATTCTTTAACTGCTTGGCGAAACGGCTCGACCAGATCGACCACATGATGGGCAATGCCGAGCTGGGCGGCAACGGCCGCGGCATCGTCGATATGCTGCCGTCGCTCGTCGTCCAGCACCTGCATGGTGATGCCGAAGACTTCGTACCCTTCGCGTTGCAGCATGGCAGCTGTTACCGAGGAATCAACCCCGCCGCTCATGGCGACCGCTACCCTTTTTTTTGTACCCGCCTCACCCATGGTGCCTCGCAGTTTTAAAACAAAATGGGAAGCCTCCGGGCTTCCCACTGTTCCTCAGACTTGCTGTATGAATATACTATTGGAGCCGCTTTTTCAACTCTTCATGTTCCTTGGCCAGCTCGCTGTACTTCTTCTCCAGCTCCCTGATCTGGTCGAACAGGCAGGAAATCGCCTTGGCTTCCGGGTCCGGCATCTTGCCGTGCTCAAGGTCCGGCTTGCCGATCTTTTTCTCTTCGGCAGCCATGACCACCCGCCCCGGGATGCCGACCACCGAAGCATGGGGCGGCACTTCTTTTACCACAACCGAGTTTGAACCGATCTTGCTGTCATTGCCGACCGTGAAGGGGCCGAGTACCTTGGCACCGGAGCCGATTACCACATTATCGCCGATGGTTGGGTGGCGCTTGACCTTGTCCCAGGTGACCCCCCCCAGGGTGACCCCGTGATACATGGTGACGTTGTCGCCGATCTCGGCAGTCTCGCCGATAACCACCCCCATGCCGTGGTCGATGAAAAACTTGCGGCCGATTTTAGCACCGGGATGGATCTCGATCCCGGTAATGAACCGGCTGACCTGTGAAGTAAGCCGCCCCAGGAAAAACAGCTCGTGTGTCCAGAACCAGTGGCCAATCCGGTGCATCCAGATCGCATGCAGCCCCGGATAGCAGAAAAGTACTTCAAAAAAGTTGCGCGCTGCCGGGTCACGGTCGAAAACCGAAGTTATATCCTCTTTCATCCTGGCGAACATATCGTCTCCTCATGCAAAATCTCACAAGACCAGAACGAAAATGTGAGAGAAGATACTGAAATCACACCACTACTTATCTGGTAACATACCTGACTTATTATATCAATTATTATTTCCCCGCAATCTCCGGCAAGGAGCAGACAACTCTACCTTGCAAAGCTAGCGGGATCTGATAAATTTTAAAGTTGCTGGGCACACTCTTCAAAGGGGATAACCGTGCAACATCAGGATGACCTGGAAAATTTACCGTTTGTCAGCCTGCTGGACATTGATCCGCACGAACGGCTGGCCTCTCTGGAAAAGGATATTGCAGGACTCACCGCTGCGGAGCTGCGAGCCAAGGGACTGGCAGCAGTTGACACCGACTCTCTCCTTGCCCTTGTCTGCCTGGAACGGGCGTTTAGCGATATTCAAACTCCGGAGATTGCTTCCGCGCTCGGTTTCTGCCTGGCAAAAGAGCGGACCCAGTTTGATCGCGCTGTCGAACTATGCCGCCTTGCCCTTGAAAAGGAGCCGGCAATAGCGAAGCATTACCTGTACCTGGGCCGGGTTTTCCTGATGCAGGGGAAGAAAAATGAGGCAATTGCCGTGTACATGGAAGGGTTGTCGTATGGCGAAGATGCCGAATTAATTGCGGATGTGAGGCTGGTGGGAACCCGTCGCCGTCCGTTGATCCCGATACTGCGGCGGGAGCACCTCCTCAACCGCTCACTGGGGTACATCATCGAAAAGGTGTCGCGGCGAAAACGCCCCTCCCGACCGTGAAGAGATGCTCTTTTAGTTTTACTTGCCGAACATGTTTTTGATTACCAGGGTGACCCACTGATCGATATCCTCGGTCGTTGGGTTTGCGGTCAGCTCGGTTTGAGTCTGGGTGGCCCACAGCAGCTTATCTGTATCCGCTGCAAATAAGGCAGTTTCTATTCGCAGCGTATCCACAGTGATAATGAATTTCCCGCCCACGCAGGCCTCATTGTATGCAGGATACCACCCTCTGCGGTTCCAGTCGTTAGGTGTCATGCAGGCAGGCAGATTATCGATGGTCACGGTTTTTTCATCCAACAGTTTTGCTATTAGAACATTCGAATACCCTTCTCGTTTGAGCTTCCCGGCAATCTCTGTTTTTTCAGGGTTCGTTTCCGGATAGAACCGATAACTCTGGATGGAATCTATGCCTCTGCGCTGCAGCAATCTGACAAAAGCGTCCTCCGCCTTCCTCCGCAACAAGTCATCTTTGAGGTTACAGACTACGAAAACTTTTGTTATGCTCTCCAGACGAAAAGACTCGTCGCGCCACGCCGTACTGATCTTGGAACTCTGGCAGCCACCTATCATAAATGTGAGCATCACTGCCCCCAATGACAGAAAAAACCATTTAAATGGGTTCAAGTGCGGTTTCCTCCTCAATGCCGGTTCTTTCTCAGACAAAGCCAGTTGTTACAACCACTAAACTGCCAGCAGATATTCCAGGTCAGTATGCATGCCGACCATCCATTCCGGGGTGCCGTCCAGATTATACTCAACAACCATGCCGGCAGAAATTATGGATTTCCAGGCGCCGGATTTGGTCTTGAGACGATACTTTATCCGGTATTCCGAGATCTCGCCGCTCAAGCAGCGATTGAGAGTAGTAACTGCCAGCTCTCGATCCTCAGGGTGAAGTGCTTGTCGCCACCATTCCAGGGTCAATTGCGGCAGATCCCGATCATACTCCAGCATCGACCAGTATCCTGCAGAAGCGGTTGCCTTGCCGCTGCTGATTTCCAACTCATAGAAACCTTGCTTCGACATTTGCAGAATGACATTCAGTCTAGAGTTGTCTTCGTTCAGCTTCTTATGGATTTCACTCAATTCATGAGCATACTTGGAGATTATGACAAATAGGAGCAACGCCGTTACCAAGACAAACAACACTCCCTTGAAAATAGCCACATTGCGAATGTCGTTGATATTGGAAAAGAGCTTAACAAGAATCATGTCGGACAATGATATCCACGCCGTGCTGATCAACACATAACTGGCAACAATGGCAAAGACACCCTGAGTAATTTTTTTATCTAGTTGATGGGGCATTGAAGCATTCCTCGATACTAAACCGTCCGCATCCTTATTGATAGAGCTTGCTCACAAGATTCAAGTTTGCCCAAGTATACTGATAACCTGGCAGATATCAATAACTGACACAGATTGCCAATAACAAAGAGGAGCCAGGCTGCAGCCTGGCTCCTCTTTGTTATCGTTCTTCATATCAGCCTGATGGTGCCCGGGACCGGAATCGAACCGGTACGCCCTTGCGAGCGAGGGATTTTAAGTCCCTTGCGTCTACCAATTCCGCCACCCGGGCCTATACAGAGCGGCAGCTGCATATTGTGTTGCTATGCATCTACCCTTTCTCTGAGCTCTTTGCCTGTCTTGAAGAAAGGGACCTTCTTGGCAGGGATATCGACCAGTTCGCCGCTCTTTGGGTTGCGGGCCTCGCGTGCCCCGCGCTCACGGACAGTAAAGCTGCCGAACCCTCTGATCTCAACCTTTTCGCCGCTTCGCAGCGCATCACCCATTGAGTCGAAAATCAGGTTTACGATGGTCTCCGACTCCTTACGGGTCAGTGAGCCGTTTTTTTCTGCCAGCACATCTACAAGTTCACTCTTGGTCATTCCGTCACCTCATTAATCTATCTAAAATCAAGGCCGTAGCGGCCGCAAATTAATTGTCTCCGTTTTTCATGCCGCGCAGCAGGTCACCAAGGTTTGAGGTGGCCTCTTTCTGCGATCCCATGTAATCCTCAAGCTCTGCCTTCTCGATGGCTGTCTGCAGGGACTTGATGGACAGGCCAATCTTGCGGTCGTTGACGTCCACGCTCAGCACGACGGCTTCAAGCTGGTCGCCGACCTCGGCAAATCCCTTTGGCGTAGCCAGTTTTTCCTGGGAAAGTTCGGAAACGTGAACAAGGCCTTCAATCCCTTCCTCAAGCTCCAAAAAGATCCCGAAATCCGTAACCGACGAAACCTTGCCGGTGACGCGGGTGCCGGGACGATAGCGATTGGGAATATCGTTCCAGGGATCCGGGGTCAACTGCTTGATCCCGAGCGAGAGGCGCTCGCCATCAACATCGATGTTCAGCACTGCTGCCTGGACGGTCTGCCCTTTGCTGTAAATCTCACCCGGATGCTTGATCCGCTTGGTCCAGGAGATATCGGAAACATGGACCAGGCCGTCAATACCGTCCTCAATCCCGATGAACATGCCGAAATCAGTGATATTCTTGATCTGACCTTCGATCTTGGTGCCAACCGGATAGCGGTCACCGACCACGGTCCAGGGGTTTACCTGGGTCTGCTTGTAACCGAGCGATATTCTGCGGTTGGACGGGTCAACACCAAGCACCACCGCTTCGATAGTCTCGCCGACGGTAAGGATTTCATTCGGGTGGCGAATGCGGCGGGTCCATGACATCTCGGAAACATGAATAAGCCCTTCAACCCCTTCTTCAAGGGCAATGAAAGCGCCGTATTCCGTGAGACTGACCACTTTTCCCTGCACCTTGGCGCCGACAAAATACCGGTCCGATACTTCCTGCCACGGATCAGGCATTGTCTGTTTGAGCCCGAGGGAGATCTTCCCTTTGCTGCTGTCATACTTGAGGATCTTGACATTCAGCTTGTCGCCGACCTTGACAATCTCTGAAGGGTGATTGAGACGACCCCACGACATATCAGTCACATGGAGCAGCCCGTCAAGCCCGCCCAAGTCTACGAATGCACCGTAATCAGTGATATTTTTGACAATACCTTCAACCATCTGCCCTTCGGCGAGATTGCCGATGGTCTGTTCTTTGAGCTTCTCGCGCTCTTCTTCAAGGATGACCCGGCGGGAAAGCACGACATTGCCGCGCTTGCGGTTCATCTTTATGACCTTGAACATGCCGGTCTGGCCGATATAACGATCGAGATTGCCGCTGGGGCGGAGATCCACCTGAGAAGCGGGGAGAAATGCCTGCACCCCAATATCAACAGTCAGGCCACCCTTTACCTTGCCGGTAATCTTGCCTTCAATGACGCCGCCTTCACCACCGGCCTCATTGATCTTCTCCCAAGCGAGATGACTCTCGGCCTTCCTCTTGGAGAGCACGATATAGCCGCGATCGTTTTCCTCACGCTCAAACAGCACCCGGACCTCGTCGCCGACCTTGATTGTCAGTTCGCCGTCATCACCCAGGAATTCGCTAGCCTGAATCACACCTTCCGACTTGTAGCCGACATCCACCAGAACGATATCCTGACTTACCTGGACAACGATACCCTTGACAATCTCTCCTACCTGCAGCTGCTTTATACTGTCGTTGAACATTTCGGCGAACTCGCCGCCATGCGAACCCTGCTCGTGCTCATCCTCAACATCGGCAAAGCGCTTGATCGGCATGTCATTCCGTTTGTCCAAATTCTTTTCCTCGCTCATCAACCCTATACCCCCTAATGATGGATCACTGCTTTTATACGTTTAGCCGCCATACCCTAGCACAGAACAAAAAAAATTCAACCGTTTTTGTCCTTATCTATCTGTTCGATCATTTCGATGACTTCATCAATGATCCATTTTGGTGTTGAAGCGCCGGCCGTGACGCCAACCCGGGCAACCCCCTCAAGCCATTCCGGCAACAGCTGATCGGCCGTTTCAATATGGTGTGTGCGCACCTGGATCTCGGAACAGACCTCTGCCAGCCGTTTGGTGTTACCGCTATTGAAGCCGCCGATCACGATTACGCAATCAACCTGCTTTGCCAGGTCCTTGGCCGCATCCTGGCGCACTGCCGTTGCATCGCAAATGGTATGAAACACCCTCAGCTCGCTGCCGCGTCTCAGGCACTGCCTGACCACATCTTCCAGATTCTCGAAAGATTGAGTAGTCTGGGCGACAACTCCTATTTTGCTCATCCTGGGAAGTTTGGCTGCTTCATCACCGGAACCGACAACATAGACCTTGCCCATGGCATAGGAGACGATCCCCTGAACCTCGGGATGATCGGCATCGCCAACTACCACAACATCATAACCGGCGCAGGAAAGGCTCTGGACATGTTCCTGCGCCTTTTTGACAAAGGGGCAGGTGGCATCCACTATCTCAAGTTCCTTGCGTACGGCCTCCTCCAGTTCACCGGAGGTTACGCCGTGAGAGCGGATGATAATGGTGCCGGTATCCAGCTCGCCAAGGTCATTCAGGACCTTGACCCCCATATCCTCCAGTTTCTGCACCACCTGAGGCGAATGGATGATCGGCCCGAGGGTAAAGGTCTGTCCACCCATGTCGGCAGCCTCAAACGCCATCTGCGTTGCCCGTTTCACCCCAAAACAGAAACCAGCCTGCTTGGCCAGAATTATTTCCATGCTGACTCTCCTGCAATCATCAAACGATCTTCGATAACCTGGACCATGCCGTCCACCACCTCGCCGATGGAGAGACTGGTGGAATCCACGGCAATAGCATCTTCTGCCTGACGGAGCGGAGCGTGATCGCGGTTTTCGTCCTGAAGATCTCGGGCAATCACTTCGGCAACGGTCTGATCCAGGTCAACGGCCTCCCCTTTGGCCTTCAGTTCCAGATAACGACGCCGTCCCCGTTCCTCTGCCGATGCCGAGAGAAAGAACTTCACGTCGGCATCAGGGAAGACAACGGTACCGATGTCACGCCCCTCAAGAATCACACCGCCACCCTTGCCCATCTCCCGCTGCTTGACGAGCAGCAGCTCGCGAACCGCCTTTTTGCAGGCAATGCGGGAGGTCAGCAGGCTTATTTCCGGAGAACGGATCAGGTCGGCCACATCCTCGCCGTTGAGGGTGATGCGCGAGACGCCGTTTTCACGGACAAACGCCAGTTCTGATTGGCGGCAAATCTCCAGCACCTGCTGATCGGCATCCGCAGAAACACCCGCCCGGCTGACGGCCAAGGCAAGGGCGCGATACATGGCGCCGGTATCGATGTAGATATAGGAGAGAATGCTCGCCAGCTGCCGGGTTATGGTGCTCTTGCCGGCACCGGAAGGGCCGTCAATGGCCACTATCAGGCCGTTCCGATCCCTGTTCATCAACAGGCCACCTTTTCCAGCAACGCAGTAAAGGTGGGAAACGAAGTGGCAATACACTCGGTATCATCAACGGTCACCGGACCGTTCGCCGCCAACCCGGCAATGAGCATTGACATGGCAATGCGATGGTCGCCGCGGCTCTCGGCAGCACAACCGTTCAGACGCTCAACCCCTTCAATCACCATGCCGTCATCGGTCTCTTCAATGCAGCCCCCGGCAAGTCGCAGGTTGGCAGCCATTGCCGCAATGCGGTCGGTCTCTTTAACCCTTAACTCCCTGGCATCCCGGATCGTGGTCCGTCCTTGGGCACAGGCTGCAGCCACAGAGATGACCGGAAATTCGTCGATGGCCCTTGGCACAACATCGCCACCGATCTCGATCCCTTTCAAGATGGAAGAACGCACCAGCAGGTCGGCAACCGGCTCGCCGGAAAGTTCACGGCAGTCAAGAAGCTCGATTGAGCCACCCATTGCGGTCAGGATATCGATAATGCCGGTACGGGTCGGGTTCACGCCAACCCCCTTGATCAGCAGTTCGGAACCAGGGACGATCAGGGCCGCCACAATGAAAAAGGCGGCAGAAGAGATGTCGCCGGGCACCACTATTTCGCGCCCTTCCAGCTCATTGCCGCTGCGCACGACAACTCCACCGGGAATTGATGCAACATCCGCCCCGAAATGGCGGAACATCCGTTCGGAATGGTCTCTGGAAACCGATGGTTCCATCACCCGGGTCTCGCCGTCGGCATAAAGCCCGGCGAGCATCAGGCTGGACTTTACCTGGGCGCTGGCAACAGGAGAGGCATAGCTGATTCCTTTCAGCTTCTGGCCGACAATGGCCAACGGCGCCTTGTCTCCGCCGGCCCTGCCGTGAATAATGGCCCCCATGAGGGAAAGCGGCTGCAACACCCTTTTCATCGGTCTTTTCCGCAGGTATTGATCGCCGGTGAGCACGGAAAAGAAGTTCTGCGCTGCCAGCAATCCACTGATCAGGCGGATGGTTGTACCAGAGTTGCCGCAATCGATGACATCAGTCGGTTCGGTAAGGCCGTGCAGCCCTTTGCCATGGATGGTAAGGGTCTCGCCGTCGTCAACCGTCTCGATCCCCATCGACTGGAACGCCTTCAGGGTGGACATATTGTCTTCGCCCCGCAGCAGGCCGCGTACCGTGGTTGTCCCTCTGGCCAGCGAACCGAGCATTATGGAGCGATGAGAAATCGACTTGTCACCCGGGACCGAAATCTCGCCCCTGACCCCTTGCGCCGGTTTCACAGTATATGGTTTCACGATTCCTCCTTAACGCTCGGCAGTGCCGCCTGGTTGACAATGCCGTCCCGGTGCTCCTTGGAACTGGCAAAAAACCGCTCTATGGCCGCCCCATCCCCACAGGCGACCAGCGCCCGCAACCGGGCATAGTAGTCGGCAAACAGATCCATCATCTCCAGGATGCTGTCGCGGTTCTGCAGCGCAATATCGCGCCACATCACCGGGTCTGACGAGGCAATTCGGGTAAAATCCCGGAAGCCGCCGGCCGAATACTTGAGAATGTTTTCGTCGCAACCATCATACTCGCCGACTGCATTGACCAGGCTGTAGGCAACCATGTGCGGCAGATGGGAAATGGCAGCCACCACCCGGTCATGCTTTTCGACATCCATCTGCACCACATTGCTGCCGGCCAACTGCCACATCCGGACAACCTTGTCGAGCGCGCCCCGGTCGGTATGCTCTGTTGGGGTAATGATGCATCTGCGTCCCTGGTAAAGCGTAGCAAACGATGCCTCTACCCCGGAGTTCTCGGTCCCGGCTATCGGGTGCCCTCCCACGAAATGGCAACCCGCAGGGACCAACGGTTCGCACGCCCTGACAATATCACCCTTGACACTGCCGCCGTCGGTGATGATACATCCGGGGGACAGCGAGGGCGCTATTGTCTTAACGATATCGGCAATGGTGCATACCGGTGTGGCCAGGAAGACCATGTCGGCTCCGCTAACCCCTTCGGCAGGGTCATGAGCGTAGCGGTCGATCACCCCGAGCTCAACAGCGCGCTCCAGGTTGGCCTTGCCGCGACCGATCCCCACCACTTCACCCACTTCACCCTTTTCCCTGAGGATGCGCGCCAGGGAACCGCCGATGAGGCCAACACCAATTATTGCTAGACGATTAATAAGTGGCATTGAACTACTTCGCCCTTGGATATGATCCGAGGATTTTCACGAACTGACACATCTCCTTCAACTCCTTAACCGCATCGGCAACCGGCTGGTCGCTGACATGCCCGGCCAGATCGAGGAAGAAGATGTATTCCCAGGCCTTGCTCTTGTTCGGCCGCGATTCGATCTTGGAGAGGTTCAGCCCCCGCTTGGCGAACGGCTCCAGCATCCGGTAGAGGATTCCCGGCTCGTCCTTGACCGAGAACATCAGGGAACTCCTGTCGTCACCGGATTTATCGGCCATCTTGCTGCCAATGACCAGAAAGCGGGTTACATTGTTTACCTGATCTTCAATCCGCTCCCTGACCACCTTCAGATCGTAGAGGGAAGCGGCATACTCGCTGGCTATGGCTGCTGCCGAGTAGTCTTCACTGACAATCTGGGCCGCAAGGGTTGTTGAGGCAACATCGACCAGCGGCACGTTGGGAAGGTTTTCGGCAAGCCAGCGCCGGCACTGGGCCAGCGGCTGGGGATGCGAGTAGATCTTCTTCACATCCTCGATCCGACCGGTGCGGGACAGGAGAAAATGGGACACTTCCAGCAGGATCTCGGCATTGATCTTCAGATCGCTGCCGGTGAACATATCGAGGGTGTGGGAGATAACCCCTTCAGTGGAGTTCTCGACCGGGACAACGCCATAAAGCGCCCGCCCTTTTTCGACCTCTTCGAAAACAGCAGGGATCGATTTCTGGGGGACCAGCTCGGCGGCAAGCCCGAAGTGCTGCATGGCCGCAAGATGGGAAAAAGTCGCTTTGGGACCGAGAAACGCCACCTTCATCGGTGCTTCGAGCGCCAGCGAGGCGGAGATGATCTCCCGAAAAACGCTCCTGATTGCCTCAGTTGGGAACGGCCCCTTGTTCAAGGCAGCAAGACGCTCGTAAATCTCGCGCTCGCGGCTCGGCACATGGAATTCGCGGTTCTCTCGGGTCTTGATTCTGCCGACCTGCATGACAAATTCGGCGCGCCGGTTCAGGATATCCAGGATCCGGTCGTCCAGGGCGTCGATTTCGTGGCGCAGTTCTTCTAGTGTCTTGTTGGTTGTCACGGAATATCACCCGCAGGATTGGGGTATGGGGGTAAAAGAGTGAGGTACTGTATAGCAAGACAACGGAAAAGGCAAGCGATTTGGCTTGTCACCACCCCGTTGTTCCGGTTCTTCTTCTCAGCTTATTTGATGCAGACCCGCCGCACTTCGTGAATGTCAGTCAAACCGTTGAATATTTTAAGGATTCCATCCTGCTTCAACGAATACATGCCGTCTTCCATTGCCTGCGATCGCACCAAGTCGGTATCTACCTTCCGCTTGATGAGCCCCTTGATCGCATCGGTACACTCCAGCAGCTCATGAAGCCCCATCCGCCCGGAGTAGCCACTGTTGCCACAGGAATGGCAACCAACGGCACGGTAAAGGGTCAGTTCGGCCGGATTTATGCCAGTACGGCTAAACTGTTCAGGGCCATACTCTTCGACAAGCTCTTGAATCTCCGCTGCGGAAGGGGCGTAGGCGGCTTTGCATTCAGCGCATAGTGTTCGGGCAAGGCGTTGGGCGAGGACGCAGATCAGCGAATCAGAAAAGCTGTACGGGTCCAACCCCATCTCCAGAAGCCGGGTAACGGTTTCTGCTGCAGAGTTGGTATGCAGCGTTGAAAGCACGAGATGGCCGGTAAGAGAGGCCTCCACAGCTATCGAAGCGGTCTCCAGATCGCGCATCTCCCCGACCATTATCACATCAGGATCCAGCCGGAGAAAGGAGCGAAGGGCTGCGGCAAAAGTCAATCCGATCCTGGGGTTGACCTGGACCTGCCGCAAGCCGTTCTGGGTGATCTCCACCGGATCTTCCGCGGTCCAGATCTTTTTTTCCGGGGAATTTATCCCGGCAATGGCCGAATGCAAGGTAGTGGTCTTGCCCGAACCGGTCGGTCCGACTACCAGTATCAACCCGTACGGCTTTTTCATGGCATCGGAGAAGATCAGCCGGTTCCGCTCGCTGAACCCCACCTGATCCAGCGAGACATTCTTACCGGTATCAAGGAGACGGATAACCACATCCTCAAGATTGCCGGCAGTCGGCATGGTAGCCACCCGCAGCTCCATGTCGAGAGGGCCGAACTTCTTGAAATTGATCTTGCCGTCCTGGGGCCGCCGGCGCTCGGCAATGTCCAGGTCAGCCATAATCTTAATCCGCGAGGGGATGGCGTACTTGTAACGATAGGGAATACGCTGGTACACCGTGCAGTGGCCGTCGACCCGCATCCTGACAATGACGTCGTTCTTGCCCGGATACGGTTCGATATGGATGTCAGAAGCCTTTTTGATGCTGGCATCAAAAATGATCTTGTTCACCAGCTTGACAATAATGCTGTCCCGCTCCGTGACCTTGCGGACCTCTTCCTCGACATCAGGCTCATCAATAGCCTTGCCCTCACTCAGCAGGTCGCCGAAGTTGTCATCCGAGAAATCTTCGATAACCAGTTCCGTGACAGGCTGCTGCACGGCAATTGACCGATAGAGCCGCTGCTGCGCTCTGCCAATGTCCGAATCAGTAGCAATGACCGGGATAATCCGGTGGCGAATTGAGGCCTCAAGCTCCTTCAGCTCCTGGAGCTTGAGAGGGTAAACCATGGCCAGCGTCAGGGTGGAACCGATCTTGGCAATCGGCACAATCTTTCTTTTCTGGGCAAAGGTGGCGTTGATGTAGCGGGCAAGGTCTGCGTCGATATCCTGCAGTTCGATCTGCACAAATGAGAGATCATACTGGCTGGCGATAATTCTGGCCAGCTGCGGCTCTTCCAAATACCTAAGCTTGTAGAGCGCCTGGTAAAGAGGGATATCCTCTCTTTTGGAGAGGGCCAGCGCATTGCCGAGTTTCTCGTTGGAAATCAGCTTGTCGCGGATAAGAATGTCGGTCAGCCGCTGGCGCTTGCCGGTCTGTTCCAGGATGTACGAAAGGTCGGACTCGTTGAGATAGCCGAGCTTGCACAGCAACTGGCCAATCGTCTGGCCAGGAAAAAGCTTCTGCAACTCCAGGGCCTCGGTGAGCTGCAATTCGGTAATCAGCTTGTTCTCTATCAGAATTTCGCCCATCTTCTTCTGGGCCATTGCGCCTCTCCCTGGGGCAGGTATCCCTTACCCGATGCAAATTATGGGTCGATAACGGTAAAACCGTTCAGTGTCACCAATTCGTTTATCAACGGATCAACCGGACTGGCGGTCAGTACGGTCTTTTTGCCGCTTGCCGGATCGCGGATCAGGAAACCGGGAAAGGTAATGCTGTATGGCAGGTCTCTAGCTGGCCAGAGAGGCTGGCGATCAAACTGCGCCGGGACCCGCATCCGGGTGAGAAGCTTTTCTGTGACTCGGCGGAAATCGTCATGCTCCTCAAGGATGATGACCCGATAACCGCGAGTTTCCAATAAACGCATCAAGGTGTAGAATACCGGGTCACCATTGAAGCGACTGACTATGAAGCGCTCTCCCCGGCTTTCAAAAAAGCGGTCAGCAGTGATATCCAACCGTAGTCCGCTGTCATTGGGGCCAAACAACTCCACCCGCGTATCTCGCGAATACTTGAGATCCTGGGAAGCCATTACCCGGTCGGCAATATCCAAAGGGCCGGCCCCGGCGATGCGCACGAGCCGGTGCCCCTGTTCGGGCGGGGTACGGCGATGAGCTGAGTAGGGCTCTATCAAGCGGAACCCTTGCCCTGCCAGAAAAGCGACAAGCGACGGCGGAGTCCCGCCTCTCTTCTCGGTGACATTCAACAGGACAATACCCTGCTGCATCAGGCTTTCGCGGCTTTTTTCGACCTTGAAGTCACTAGTCACAGTCAATTGAGGTTCGTGGCCGAAATCGATGCCGTAGTTTTCTGAGACCGAGAAAAAACGGGCCTCGGCAAGCAGCGAGGCATAGAACTTCCGCGCATTCGACGGATCCTCGCTGACCACCCTTACATCATCAAGGGTTTGAACCAGGCTTTTTACCAAAGGTGGCAGGTTCCCGGAAGGGTCAAGCAGGATTCTTCCCCCGTCTGCCGCAGGCAAAACCGGATAGCGATCCGGGTCGAGCGCCAGTTCGAAGTTCTGGCCCGAGACGGTTATCCCTTCGGTTCGGTCCCATTTGCCAGGGAACAGGTGGTCCCACACCCCGCGCACAAACCGCAGATCCGCAGCCCCTTCGGTGCGCAGCTGCCGCAACATGCTGAATTGCTGGACAACAGCCGGAGCATCTTCTTTCCTGCGATGCAGCACGGCTTTCTTGGCGGTACTGCCCCCTGTTACGGGCAAAGGGATGGAGATGGTACTGCCAACGCGCAGCGACCGTATATCGCTGATGCCGTTCAGCTCCTTTAAACGAGGGATAACGGCATCTGCCTGCTTTTCCGACAAACCGTATTTTCCCATCAGGATGAGGTAAAGATTGTCGCCGGGTTTAATGGTATATCGTGATGATCGTGCCGCTGCTCGCCCAGGCTTGTGCTTTTTCGCTTTTTGCGAGGAAGCGGCGTCAGCCCCTCCGGCAAACCTGCTGTCCAGCATCCTGGTGTCAAGGTCGAAACGGGGGTCAATGGCAAGAGCCGGCAGACAGAGTGCCGACAACAGCACTGCCGGAAACACGAGCAGCAGCGATGACCACTTAATGAAAAACATCATGACGCTCCTGAAGAAAAATCATCATCGCATGGTCAACTTTGCGACCAATTTAAGGTAAGGTAACTACGACCCCTCTAATCAAGGCATCGGTTTTTTTCCGGTAAATCACCAGATGCGCCCCCTCGGAAAGCTTGGCGTTTCCCAACAGGTAGCCATTTTTCTCGGAGGTACCGGTTATCGAATAGCTGCTATTGCCCAGCAGTTCTTGCAGTAGCCTGGAAATCGTTGCCGCCTTAATATCGTGGTCGCGAGAGGCAATGAGCTGAATCGCCTTAATCTTGTTGGCCGACCTGAATACCAGGAATTCCTGGCCGTCGGCGACATACCGCTCCCACCCCGGATGTGCGGCCGAATACTGGGAATCCTTGCCGGCTGCCGGAATGATCCCCGGCAGTGAGGTCATCCTCTCCTGGCGAACAGTTGAACGCTGTGGCTGCAGCGCCGGCATTTCCTGCTTTGCGGACTGCGGACTGCCTGCTATCAGTTTTTTCTTAAACAGCTCCTTAAGCAGCGGCACAGTATCGGTAACCGTCAATACCGAGGCCAATAACACAGCGATAATAAAGCCGACGAGATAGAGCCAGGTTTTGGGTGTTAAAGACAATCCGCCCCAGCCAAATGAGGAAAAATCGTTGTTGGCGTTGCCCCTCTCTGGTTTGAACCCGTGGTCTTCTGCTCCGGCAAATACCATCTGTGTTGGCCGGCTTTTCGGTTGCTTTTCAGACGCATGTCCCAGGCTGCTGTTCGTGCCTTGCACCCCGCGAGTCGTTGCGGGTTTAGCTTTAAAAGGCCGGGATAAAGGTGCCACATGACCATCTGCACCAGAAGGATGGTCCACTACGGGATCTGCCGGGCCACTGAAGGCTTTCCCCTCCTCCTTTGCAGTTACTTCAAAATCATGCAGGTTATCAGTTTGGTTGAGGATGAACGGATCGGGTACGACCGATGGATCGCTGACCGTGACCAGTTGCACCTGACCGGGGTCATGATGATCCGGAGGGGCAGCGTGCCATTCTGCCGGCCCACGGCCATCTTTCCACAGCAGATAGGGAATTTTTGCCAGCTGCTCTCCGAAAAACTCACTGAGCTCCTCTTCGGTAGCAGCAAAATCGAAACTGTCGTCGAAACATTTCAGGCTCTCGTTGCTATTGCCGGCAAGCGAACCCATCAAGATAATCCGCGGAGAGCCGTCGCGCAGCAACCCCTTTATCTGCCGGGCGATCACTTCAGCAGCGGTGCCGTCAATTTCGCGCTGAATGAAAACCGATGCCGGCCGTTTATCAAACACCGCCATCAGGCCCTGCTCAAAATCAGAGTAAATGCAGATCTGGCCTTTGATAAGCGGTTGAAAACGCTCCTTCAGATGCATTACATGCGGATCATTGGAAATTATGATGATGGTTACCATGACACCACACTCATTCTCTTCTTTTGGCTTTTAACGCTTTTCAACACACTCCCTGTATTTTCAATATCGGTAGTTCCGCCGGCATCTTGAAGGTTGCCAGTTAGCTCACTTCAACTTTTGCCTCGGGATCCAGAGGATTTGTCCTTACTGCCAGGGAAAAAAGATAGGGATAATCGTTTTTCAGGTGCTGCATGTACGATAACCACTGAGTGAGGAGATGGGTATATGCCCGTTTGATGTCCCCCGACAGGTGGTCCAGGTCGGTTTCTGGGAGGTGAGATAAATCGGCTCGATGTTCCAGTTCCTCGACGAGATGAAATACCGCCCAGAGAAGCTCAGTAAAATCGTCATGCTCCAGTAGGTTCGGGTTTTCCAGCAGCCCTAACATGAATTGCCGTTTGGAAACCAGAAAATCGCGCAGTTCCTGTAAATCGCCATTGCGACTATCCACCCGTAACGGCTGACCTTTGAGAAATTCTCCGGCAGCCCTGAACTCAGCATCATTCCATTGCCCCGAAACCTTCATCCGGCTCCTGAGAGCTTCACACTCCCGGACAAAGCCGAACCCGTCCCTGAGCAGGACCGTACCGATTTCGCTGAAAAAGACTCCGATCACCATATTCAGCTTCTGACGAAGGGCATCACGCTCTCTGGCTTTCAGGACCCGCTCGATCATCAGAGTAACAAACAGCACATAAATCGGCAAAAACGCCAGATTGCCAAGAAACCCCAAACCGATCTCGCGCCACTGGCCGAACAGCAGATAATCGGTCCCGTACAACCCCATAGAAAGGGCCAGCATCACCCAGACGATTCTTTCAAATTTCAAACTAAACATAGCCAGACACCACCTTCATGTTGATCTGAGTGCATCCACGATGTTCATCCTGGCGGCACGAAACGCTGGCAGCAGCCCTCCGGCAAGCCCCATGAAAACCGCGAACAGCAGCGACTCGCCGATGATTGCCGGGGTCAGGGTGAATGAGAAGGCAAGCTCGGAAAACGATTGCCAGTTCATGGTCGAGATTGTTATCAGCTGCATGAAAGACGCGAAGAACAGGCCGAGCAACCCGCCAATCAGCCCCAGGAAGAGCGCTTCAAAGACAAACGCCGCCAGAATGCTGCCGCGGGTAAACCCCAGGGCCCGCAGGGTGCCGATTTCGGTCACCCGGTTGGCCACCGCGGCATACATGGTTATCATGGCGCCAATGACCGCACCGATAGAGAAAATGACCGTAAGCGCAATCCCCATGATCCTGAGGAAAGTCGCCATCGCTTCGGACTGGTCCTCGTAATACCGGGTCTCGGTCTTTGCTTCCACGGTCAGCCGCGGATCAGTCTCGATCGACTCCTTCAAGCTCGCGAACTGTAAAGGATCGCGCTCTCGGAAAAGAACCGAAGAATAGACCGGTCGCCGGAAAGCCTGCATCAACTGGTCAACATCTCCCCATATTTCCGAGGAAAAGCCGGTGGCGCCGGCATCGAAAACACCAACCACTTTCCAGTTTCTCATGCCGAAACGAAGAGTCTCTCCCAGCCCGCCCCCCTTGAATCTTTCGGCGATGTTTTTGCCGGCAATTACTTCAACAGATCCCGAGCGTGGCATTCGACCGGAGATCAGCTTCACCTGGGGCCTCAGCAACAGAGAGGTCTCGCTCACCCCGCGGATTACCACATTTGACGGTTTGCCGCTAATCCGCTTCGGGATATTGATCAGCACCACCAGTTCCTTAGCCAGCAACCGTCTGCCGTCCGGACCGATGGCAACCTCAGGTCGGCTCTCCACTATCGATGCCTGGTTACGCTCAACCCCGCTCTGAACCTCGGATTGCGACCCTTTTCTGATCACAACCACATTGTCCGGCGAACCGGTAGAAATCAAGGTCTTGCGCAACCCCTCGGACAGCATGAGGGTGGCGCTAAAGACATACACTACCAGAGCCATGCCGAATGCAGTCAGTACCGTGGTAAGCCGGCGGGTCCAGAGATTGCGGAAACTGTAGGAGATGGGGATGGGCATCTAGTTAATACCTGTTTTCATATCTTTTGAAGCGTAGCTATTAACAATGACATGTCAAGGGGTGGGACAGGCTTCTCCAGGCAAATTCTCTTTATGCAGTCAGGCAAGTGTGCTAAAACAGCACCATGTACTGGGAAACCCTGGGCTTCAAGGAACCCCCTTTTGCCCTCACGCCAAACCCTGATTTTCTCTTCTTAAGCAGCCATCACCAGGAGGCGCTTGCTCACCTGCTGTTTGCCATCGATACCCGCGCCGGCTTCATTGAGCTGTCTGGAGAGGTCGGGACCGGCAAGACCACGATTATTCGTACCCTTCTCGGCCAGCTCTCACCGGAGACGCATCGGAGCGCCTTTATCTTCAACCCGACGGTGTCGCCGCTCGGGCTGCTCCAGGAGATCAACAGCGAGTATGGTCTTCCCAGCACCGGTAATGACCTGCACCTGCTCCACAAGTCCCTTAACGAGTTTCTGCTCCGGGAGAACAGCGCTGGGCATACCGTGGTGCTGGTCATCGACGAAGCACAGAACCTGTCAACCGAGGTGTTGGAACAGGTCCGGCTCATCTCAAACCTGGAGACCGAGCAGTCAAAACTGATCCAGATCGTGCTGGTCGGCCAGACTGAGCTGAAAGCACTGCTGGCCCGGCAAGAGCTGCGACAGCTTAATCAGCGGATAACTGTCAGATATCACCTCGACTCGATGGAGCCGTCCGACGTCCATGCTTACATTCGCCACCGGATACGGGTCGCAGCAGGCGGAGGTGAGCCGGTCACCTTTTCTTCCGGAGCAGCGCACAAGATCGGCCGCTTTACCGGCGGGCTGCCCCGGCTGGTGAATGCGGTTTGCGATCGGGCGTTGCTGCTTGCCTATACGCAAGATACCCGGATGATATCGCCCCGAATGGCGGGAATGGCCATTACCGACCTCATGCAAACCGAGGACAAGAGAAGTTTCAGCTACCGTTTCCTGCTGGCCAGTGTATTGGTCATAGTTGCCGTGATAACCGGGTTCCTGATGGTCAACAAACAGCAAACGTTTCTGGGGCAACCTGTGGCAAGTACACCAGAAGCCAGTTTCAAAAACGAAGAGGCCAATGGCGTAAAAGTGTTGCAGTCTATGCTCAAAAGGACGGGATTTTTTGCCGGCACTCCGAACGGCATCTTTGATATTGAAACTGAAGAAGCGGTCAAAAAGTTCCAGCTGGCAGAAGGTCTTGCAGCAGACGGCAAGCCGGGCGGCAGGACCCTTACCCGGCTATACCAGAAGTCAGGCGGCAAAATGAAAAGCGATGTTCCAGGGAGCCCCCCCTCCCCCGCTGCCGCACAGGAGAACCCGCGATGAGCCTTATTCTCGATGCCTTGAGGAAGATGGAACAAGAGCGGAAGGCAAGCCGCAGGCACAGTACGGATATCCGCCCGGAGGTATTAAGCTACCGCGGAGTTCCGCGAAAAACGTCCCGTTCTCCCCTTGTACTCCCGGTTACAGCAGTAGTCATTATCAGCTGCATCGCCGGTGGGCTCCTAATGATGAGAGAGAAAACCCCTTCCGAAGCACCTGCCCTTAAAACATCCTCAAAAACCGTTCCCATTAAGCCGATTCAGCCAACTCCAGCGATACCGCAACCACAAGTAACTGTGGCGCCACCGCCGGCACACCCCAGACCTGCTCCCGATACGGCACAACCAACAAAACCATCCGCTCCGCAAAGAGAAGAAACCATCGCTCCGGGCAGCAACACTGCTACTGCTTCTGGAATAACTATCTCAGGAATCGCTTATCAAGATGACAGATCCATGCGGCGCGCGGTCATTAATGGGGCTCTGGTTGGCGAAGGAGCAGAAGTGGCCGGGGCAAAGGTGGTGGAGATCAGGGAGAACCGGGTACGTTTTTCACGCGCCGGAGAAAACTTCGAAGTCCTGCAATCCTCAGCCTTTACTCAACATTGAATTATCCGCCTGTACTCAGTTTCAGGATCAGCTTACCAATGTCAACAAGCCCCACCAGCCTCTCATTCCTAGAGAAGCCGGGGGGCTTGTTCGTACAACTTCACCTAAACCGGTCTGTTAAGGACAGCTGTTCTGCGCTCCGCTGTAATTCTGCATGGTCACCGTCACCTCGTTGGACGGCGAGGTAATCGCCCCCACCAGTATGGTATCATCCAGTTCGGTTACCAGCGACATCGCTTCGCTGCGCGCCAATGATTGACCAATCTGCCCTAAAATCCCCGGGGCAGACTGCATCTCACTAACACTTACCAACGGCTGCCAAGCATTCCCAGCGCTGTTTGCAAGCCAGCCGGCAACATTGCGCCCGGTTCTGGTAATCCGTAACCCACCGTCGGTATTACTTGCTGTTGTGCCGCTGTTGCAAGTCGAGACTCCGTCAATCCGGAAACAGTATTCATAACCGTTTATCGTCGAAGCATAACGGCCTATATAGAAGAAATTGGAGCGGGCGCTATCACCGGCAGTGGTCGGCATGTTGAACTGTAACCGAGCATAAACATGGTACTGGTTGCCGGTTACCTGCCCTGCCGGCAGCCGCATCTTGGTGGAAAAGTCAAAATCCCCCAGCAGCGGCGAGACATCTGCCAGCTTGATAAATGCACCATTCCAGCTGTTAGCGGCACCGTTGCCGGTAGATGATTGGGACAGGGTAGCCACGCCGTTGGCGCCAACAATAGAGGAGTTGCCATTCGAGGTCGAATAACTGATCGGTGGCGTGGTCGAGTACACCACAGCAACATTACTGGGATCACGAATCACCACCTGCTGCGACCAGACCGCCGGGTTGATTCCTGAGGTAAAATCATCACTAATCTGCTTGTAGGCCCTGACCCGAAACTGGCCGGTTGCGCCCGGCCCCAGCAGTCCCGAAAGGGTGTAGGAGTTGTTACCGTAAGGGATGCGGGCGATCATGTTCCAGCTATCCCCCTGCTTGTATTCCAACTGGTAACCGGTCGGGGCTGTCCCCGTACCGGGGGTTATGGTAAACAGTGCCTTATATGGGCTTATCGACTCCCCGACCAGTGCAGCGGGGGCATACGGGCTGGTAGCAGTGCAATATTCCGGGCCGATAGCCGAATCACCGGCAGTGTTAACAGCTGCAACGGCATAACAGTAGCTGGTATTGGCAGAAAGCCCGGCATCGTCACTGTCATAGATCTTTGAGGATAATGCCGCACAGCTTAGCGTCGGATATGCCGAACCGCAGTATGACTCCGCATAAGAAGCGCTTACTGTTGTCACCAGGTTCTGTGTGGCCCCGGCTCCGCCGTCTTTGCGATAGATCTTGTAACCGGTCGCCCCTTTCATGGTGCGAATGCCGACGGTAATCCGGTTGTCGGAACGGGTGATCAGCAGTGGCATCCCAGGCGCATTCGGTATGGTGGTTACGGTTTCCGTATCGGACGGCAGCGAATCTCCCCCGGAGTTGACCCCCTTGACCCGGTACCAGTATTTGGTGCCGGCAGTCAGGACGGAGTCGTTATAGGTAAGTACGTTCTGGTTGGTGGCAACCGTCCAGGTCGCATTGTCGGTTGACCGTTCCAGCTTGTAAGACGTTGCGGCGGTCACGGCACCCCAGGCAACAGTCACCTGGGTCTGGCCAACATTGCTGATGACCGGTTTGGCCGGAGCCAGCGGTGCGGTATAGATGCTGGTCACAACAGCGTCGTTGGATTCCTGGAACTTGCCGACTGACTCCACCTTGAGCTGGTACTGGATACCTGAGGTCAGACCGGAAATGGTATACGGGTACGGGTTCGGATTCCAGGCAAAGGCAATATTGACCGGACTGCCCCAGAGCGTGTCGGAACTCTTTTTATAATAGATATTGTAGCTGTACGCCGGGTCCACCCGGTTCCAGCTGATTGCCACAGATGAGGCCGTTGCCGAAGACGAGGATATTGACGGCGGGCTGGGCATGGTCTGGATATAGCCTGCTGCAGGGCTCGACAGTTGCGAATCGATGAGCGTGCCATTGTAGTTCATCCGGACAAACCCGGAAAAAGCTGCCCCACGGCTGGTGGTTTGGGTGTAGCTGCAGACAGCGCCGGACGCGCAACTAGTGACAGTACCAACCTTGGTTGCTCCGGCCCAGGCAGAGTATGACTCAGGCTTGCCGCCATAGCTATAATTGTAGTTGTTGAGATATACTTCAAAATCCGTGGCCGTGTAGTTGGTATTCACCCACTCGAGTTTAATCGAGGTCGGGGTTGGAGCGGTCATGGTGAGCTGCGGTGCCGTCGGCGGGGCCTGGGCGGTCTTGCAGATCTCGTTGGAATAAGCATCAGCAGGGCCTCCGACAGAGGTATAAGCGCGAACGCGGTAACAGTACTCCGTGCCGTTGGTCACCGTGGTATCGGTCCAGCTTAGGGTATCTGCAGCTAGGACTGAACTGACTGCCGCCCAGGTGCCGCCTGACGGCCGGCGCTGGACCTCAAAATTTTCCTCGGTAGTGTTGGTCCAAACCGGTTTCAACTGGTTTGAACCGGGTATTTCCACATTGGACAGAGTTACCGCCAGGGGCTTGAACAATAAAATGCCGTTGCTGTCAACTGAAGCACCACCGCTGTTCAGGGTTCGCGCTACAATGTACCATCCCTTGAAACTATTGTTGCTGGTGGTCGCAGTGCCGGAAGCAACGCCTGCGGCAAAAGCCGCTGTCTCTTCACCGGCATTACAATAGCCAACGGGGTTGGCAATGATGGCGGCTACAGAACCGTTACAACTCTTCGCTACCAGGTTATAACCGCTATTGCCTGCCACCTGCGACCAGGTGGCCGAGTACGAGGTTGGAGATAGAGCTGTTGCGCTTTGCAGGGTCGGTGGAGGCAGTAAAGTCGTGATCGCTTGAACAGGACTTGGGGTCACGGCTTCAATGCCGTTATATTGCGCATATACTCGATATTCATAGGTGGTATTGGCAACCAGGCCGGTAGCATCGGAATAGGCGTTGCCGGCGGTATTACCGATGGTCCCCCAGCTGCCGCCGCTGATGCGCCGTTCAAGCCGGAAATTGGTAGTTTGACTGGTGGGCCAATACCACTGCATGTAGGTAGCGGTTGCGCTGGTTGCTCTGGCAGACGCCCAGGCCGTGACCGGAGTAGGAGCAGTGTATCCCGGCGCGGAGTCGGCAGAGACTTGGGAGAGGCCGGAACCGTTACGCACGCTCAACCGGTAATAGTAGGTGGTCGCAGCGGAGAGTCCGGTATCATCATAACTGGTTATATTGGCCGCCGGGGTGGCGATCACAGCATAGGTCCCGCCACTGCCGGTTTTCCGTTCCAGCTGGTAACCGCTGTTGCCGGCGACGTTGGTCCAGGTGAGATGCAATGAGCTGATCGATGCAGATGGATTACTCACGGCCGGAGCTGCCGGTGCCGCATACATGGTAGTTGTGCACACCTGGGAGGTGTAACGAGTCGGCACAGAATCCTTTTCAGCATAGACTCGCCAGCAGTATGAGGTGTTGGGCAGCAAGCCGCTATCGGTGAATGACGCAGCATCCGCGAGCAGTTTGCCGTTCGTCAACCCGGCAGGACTGACCCATTCTTCCGCCCCCTTGATGGTACGGCTGATATAAGGCGTGGTGCCGGCGGTAACATTGGTCCAGCTGAGAGCAACCTTGGTGTAATCGGTCTGGGGCGTTGCGCTCAGGTTAGCCGGTGTTATCGCCAGATTGTTGACAATCTTCAGCGCCAGCATGTCCTTGTCGCCGGCTGCCGAAGTTGTATAGCCGGCGATGAACGCTTCACCGAACTGGTTGGTTGCCAGTGAGGCCGCGTGATCATCCTTGCCTGCCGTGCCGTTGTAGATGAACGAGTTGGTGTAACTCCCGGAATCGGTGTAGATCGCGGCAATAATGTCGGTGTTGGGACTGACGCCGCTGTCGCCGCTTATATAGATGTAACCTGACGGGTCGATCGTCAAGCCGGTGAGGATCTCAACCGATCCGGAGCGACGCAGCTCCCGCTCCCACACGAGACCACCCGCAGTATCAAAGCGCAACACGGCAAGATCAGAATCCCCAGAAGCAACAAAAGCCTCGCCGGCAACCACAACCTGGTTGGCATAGCTGTCGTATGCGATCTTCCGGGCAGCGAAATTACCGGCCGGGGTCCCGGATGGATAATTCTTCTTCCAGAGGAGGCTGGTTGACCCGGCAGAACTCCCCTGGTATTTGGCCAGAGTCATGACCGTGAAGCCAGTGGCAACATCTGTAGTGTAACCGGCGACATACAGATCGCCGCTATTGTCCAGAGTCATGGCAAGAGGCCGGTCATCACCCGCTCCCCCAAGAGTTTCCATCCAGACGGTGTTGCCGGTGGCAGCATCATGCTTGCCGACAAACCAGTTGTTGTTTGCCCCGGAGATTTCCAGCCGACCGGTAACAAAGACATCACCGGCCGCATTCATCACAGTTGCCGTTGGATAAGGGTTACCGCTGAAAGAGTTGAGATCGGCACAGACAAATGAGCTGCTGCTTTCAACCGTGAAATCAACATTCGGCACAGCAGGATCGGCAGCAGTGGAAAGCTTTCTTACATAATAATTGACCTGGGAGAGATCGGCATTGCCATGCCCGACCAGAGCAATGCTATAGGGCGCAACCGGTTGGACCGCTATGGCATCGGCATGATCGGCCAGCTTGCCGACTCCGTTGAGTTGAGAGGTCCAGAGTGAAACTGCCTGGCCATAACCGTCAACAGCTGGGGTAAAGGCATATTTATGACCCCAGATGGACGGAATGTTGCCGGCACCCGGAACGCCCTGGCTGGAAGTACCGACCACAACAGTCTCCCTGTTACCATCCACCGCCATCGCCACAGCGGTATCATCTTCATCGTAGCCACCATCCAGCTTGTCTGACCATGCTACAGATAAAAAATCCCTTGTGGTTTTGAACGTGTAAAAATCATAGGAAGGTTGGCCGGAAATATTCTGGTCGCTATAGATGGAGCCGAAAAAGACCGGACTGCCTCCGCTGTAGCAGGCAGTGGCGATCAGAGAATCATCTCCTCCCTGCGAATCGGCATAACTGTAACTTGCCGCCGGCGCAGCAAAGGTGATCACCCCTCTGGTGATGGCATTGGCGACATTCGAGAAATCTCCGAGGGTACTCCCTTGATATGAAGCGACCTTGAAGAAGTAATCACTGTCTGCCGTGAGACCAGTGGCAGTCCAGGAAACCACTCCGGTTTGCGTCGGCGTCGCTGACGGAATGACCCAGGCGTTGACATCACTGCACCAGGTGCCGTTTTCCCCGATCTTCCAGTAAACCTTGAAACCGGTTTCGTTCTCGGTGTTGTCCTGGAACGAGAGCTGTACTGAGCTGTTGCTAACCGCCTGAGCAGCAAGTGCTGTCGGAGGATCCATGGTCCCCTTGTCATAGCGGAGCAGAGCAAAATCAATATTGTCCTTATCGAAGATGTAGTAAAGGTCCCCCAGAGCCACTGATTTGGGAAATGCCTGACTGGCGTCAAGGGTCAGGGTTGTGGTATCGTTACTTTTGATCGGCCTGAACATGTCGTTGTCTTCGGGGTTCAGACCGGATACCAGGTACAGGTAATAGCCTGTCCATTGGTTGGTGCTCCAGGATTTACTGCTGTTTTTCAAGGTGGTGGTGCTGCCGTCGGTTGCCGTCAGGATACCACCGTCAAGCGGTTGCGTCTGATCGGTCCATGAAGGGACGACCACCCCCTGCCCCTGCAAGCCGATGCCGACCGGCAGCGAGCTTTTGCCGGATACCCCATCCCACTCCTTCTGCCACAACAACCTGCCGTTGTTTTTCCCGTATTTCAGGGCAACCACCTTTTTCAACCCCGAATAATCGCGCCATCCAGAGACATAAACCCCACCCGTCGGGTTGGTGGCATTATCAACGGTCATGGCAACGGCACCGGAAATATTGGTAGAACCGGCATCAAAGGTAGCGTTCCAGACCGTATCCGGGATAGCAGTGCCATTGTTATGATATTTCACAAGAAACAGCTTTGAAAAAGCAGGGAGTGGCCCGGCATATCCGGAGACATAGACATCGCCTGCCTGGTCAACAACAAGCGAGGTGGGTTGGTCGTCAAAACCAGCGTCATAGGTGGCTTCCCAGAGCGGTAGCGATGATCCGGGCGCGATCTCGGCGGTGTAGATATCTCCACCACGGCTGTTGGCAAGAATCCCGGTCACCGCGATGGTGCCGGAAGGGGTGAATGCCAGGGCAGTGCCACTGTCATCGAACGAACCGGTGCTGCTCTTTCTCCAGTTACGCAGCTGGTTGCCGGTGGAATCCCACAGCACGGTGACCAGATCAAGGTTGCTGCCGTTGGAAGACTCGCCGGTTAGCGCAATCCTGCTGCCGTCTGCCGAAACAGCGAGGGCATAGGCGCGATCAGCACCGCTTCCCCCGAAAGAGTCGGACCAGAGCGGCGGGTTGTCGCCGGTGATTGTATTATCAAAGGCAAGCAGCAGATAATCGTCATCACCGCTGCTGCTACGGGTAAATCCAGCCACATACACCCTGTCCAGTACCGCATCATAGGCAATGGCAAGCGGATGGTCGGCGCCGCCGGTTACGCCGGACGACCAGGTGTTGCTCCAGACAACGGTCGGAGATGAGGTACCGTTATCGTGGTAACGGGTGACATACACGGACGGTTTTCCTGCGGTAAAGACACTGGCAACCATGATCGAGTCGCGGTTCTTATCCATAACCACGGCCACACCACGCTCAATGCCGGTAGAGGGATCATAGGCTACTCGCCATAGTGGCGTTCCGGAGGCATCATACTTTACCGTGTAGGCGCTGTCATTGACATCTCCAGCCAGGTTCTGATAGCCGGTAACCACCACGGCACTGCTGACGGGAGAGAATACAGCAGCTCGCGCCTCCTGCTTTCTCGCTAGCTGGTCAACCTTTGGAAATCCCGAAAGCTCGCTCCCTCCAGCTGCCAGGACCACAGTCTCGGCCAACATCACAATCGTCAATGCAGCAAACAGTTTCACGCTATTTCTCATAATCGAGCTCATGTCAAATATCCTAGAATCAGTAGTAGCTGTTGCTGTGAGACGGAGTTGAACTGCTCGTGCCGTTCGGATTATCCCAAGGGGTCACCTGGTTCCAGTAGTTTTCCTGCGGCCATTGAGAGGGAACTGCAGGAGTTGACCCGTCAGATGGGTAGTCCGGGGAAATCGTCACACCAGAACGACGCAGGTGGCACTGGGTAAAGGCCTCATACTTATAGCGGTCTGCCTTGTAGGCCGGGTCATTAACCGAGGTTGTGTCCGTTCCGGTCGGGCTCTTGATAATACCGCCGATCGGGAAGCCAAAGTGACCGCCACCGGAATTGGCATAGTTGTAAATGTAGCCATTACCGGGGTAGGTATCGGCAGCAGAGGCCTTGCCACCAGAGGCAACGCGGCCGCGATGCTGGTAATCAAGACAGTTGGTAACCATTAATCTCGGCAAGGCCGAAGAGTGCGGCTGGTGACACTTGGAGCAGGTAAAGGAATGCTCGTTGTTCGCCCCCCACCCCTTGACTGTCTTGTGGACACGCTCCCGCGATTTCCAGTCAGGGTTGGCATTGGCAGTATTGGTCAGCTTGCCCTGCTGGTGACACCGCGTGCACAAACCGGCAAACTGGTTGTCGTTCTCGCTGATCCGATTGAAGGTATTGTACGGCGTTGCATTGGCAAAGGTATTCCGGTCGGTGTTCCAGCCAAGCGGAATCGTAGCAGACGGCTTGCGGTAGTACCAGCCGGAGTATTGGTGATTGCCGCCCCAACGATAAGGGGGTGTGGCCGTGCCGCCGCTGGTGGCATTTGCCGGCGGAGCATCTTCCTTGTACGGGCTGGTCATCCAGGTACCCTTGAGCAACGGTACGGCGTATGACATCTGGTCGCCCAGTGTCGGTGAGACGCCATGCGGATCGTGACACGGCGTGCAAAGACCGTTGATCCGCTCATGGGAAGAGTAATTAAGCATACTTGAAGCAGAGAAATGGGTCCCTGCCACACTCGTCTTCCGGAATGGGAAGCGGGTGTAGCGTCCTTTGGTGCCGCCGCCGAAGCGAGGGCTGTCGTCATAGCCCATAATAGGTTGGGACGCCTCGAAGGTAGACTGATACCCCCAAGGTTTGGTTGCAGATGAATTCTGGGTTTCGTGACAGTCAAAACATTGTCCGGCACCGGCAGCATAGGTGTTTTTACCGGTAGTGTTCGGTTGGGCCATATAGGTTGCGGCATAGCCCCCCTTGTCTTTCTGGGTTTCCTTCAGGTTGGCACCGTTTTTGGTGTTATTGAAGGTCAGATAGCTGGAGGTCGTGCCATTGACCTTGGAACCGTGAGAGTTGTGACAATCGTAGCACTGGACATTCTTCACGCCGGCTCTGGTGTTTGGCGGAACAGCGTCATAGCCGTCGGCAGCGTTCCAGCCCCCCTGGTTCATGGCGGCATTGCCATGAGCAGAGAATGCTTTGGTGACCGTGTCCTTCTTATTGGCATTGGTCCAGGTTCCGGAGTTCACCTTGCCCCAACTGGTTGTCCCCAGTTGCGAGTAGCGGGTAGCGATCGACTGACCGTCCCAGGCATACTGGCGCGGGGTTTTGCAGTCTCCAAACGGCGAAGTATCGTTGTTCTGATCGGAATGGCATGAGAGGCAATGATTGTTGAGCTTGCCTACTTCAATCCGTTCGCTGACCGTATTGATCCGGTTTGCCAGGAACTGAACTGCCGAAGTGCTGCTATAGAAGGTCGGGCGAACGCCCGGCTGCCACACCACCAGATCGACCTTGGCGTTCTTGACCCCTGAATAGGTATTGAAGTTGAACCCTTCGTGTCTCGCCGGATCGATGGTACCGTATGGGGTCGCTTCCCAGTGGCAGGCATAACACTGCTTGCCGGTGAGGGTAACCCCTTGCACATGGTGGGAATTGCTGTTGAACTGGCCGACGACATCAGTCCTGCTGCCGATGATCCCGGAATGACACTTGACGCAGGTGACCGAAAGACCGAAAGCAACATGTTTGGGAACCGGCTTGGCATTGGCGTGGCAGGTGTTGCAGCTCTGGGAATCGGCATGGGCATCGGCAAACCGGTGCATATGGCAGGTCGTACAGATTTTGCCGCTATTGTGGCCATCGCTGAAGTTGCTCAGGTAGTGCTTCGAATCAGCCCCATGACAGACGTTGCAGAGTTTGTTGGGGCCACCGGCGTAATCAGTGCCGAATTTCTTCTGGGTGAACGACACCGGCGACCGGGAAACCGGAACGCCGAATTTCCCATCAGTGGCCGTAGCAACCTGGTCATGAATCATGTAGATGTTGGAATCACCATGGGGGTCATGGCAATCCCAGCAGAATTTCCCGCCACGCCAGGTGCCCAGATACTTTCCTTGGGCATTCTTGGTCCACCCTCCTGAGTTCAGGAATGTTCCGTAATGCTTCTTGCCGAAATGGGCAGCCGAGGCCCGCGCCTGCTTCGGCTTGATAAAGCCGGTACCGGGATTGAACCCAAGGGAATATTTTGCCGGGTTATTGGAGTGACAGAAGGTACACTGGCCATTGGAATCGTCGTCATGACACTGGAGACAAACCCCCATCATGACATACTGGCTCTTGATGTCGTTCTTCTGTTCGACATTCCAAGTGCCGGCTCCGGTAGAATGGCCTTTGTGCCCGCCGTTGGCAAAAGTCCCATCGTCGGAATCATGGCACGCAGCCAGAGTACAACCGCTAAGGTAGGTATGGGAAGGCCAGTCGGTACGGCTGCCGCCGGTTCGGAGCTTCACTGATATGCCGCCGGCAGTTGCCTGCGGAGCCAGGCTGTTCTGGCCGACGTGACAGTTGATGCACTCGTAATCCTTGTGCTCCATATGGCAGTAGACGCACTCCTTGTCAAAGCGCAGCTCGTACTGCTGATGTCTCCTGAGACGGAATGGATTGGCCGACTCTCCATGGAGAACAGTATTGTCGTGGCAGTACCAGCAGGGATTTGCCGGGAAATTAGCTGCCGGGTTATTGGAACCGGGGTAACGCCCTGACGTGGAGTAGCGGCCATGGCCGCTTGTTACCCAGTGATTGAGGTTGATCTTTGCCTGGGTCCCGTTGCCGAAACCGCCAAAGGTATCAAGATCCGCCTCATTACTGCCATGGCAGCCGAGACAGATGACACTGCCATTGATCGAGTCCCCCCACTTGGGAATCACGGTACCGCTATGGCACTTGGTATTGGTGCAGGTCTTGGTCGCAGGATTGTAAGTACCGCCATCGCTGAACGCGACATCCTTTTCCTTGTTAACATGGAAATCGGCGTTAATGTGGGCCGACTCCCTCATGCTGCCCAATGGTGTGCCACCAGTGTGACAGCTTCGGCAGTCACCATTGACAATAGTCACCGCATGACACTTGTTGCAGGTGAAATTGGTCTGGACATGACGGGGATGGGAGTTGGCCCGCAGCGTTCCAGGGCCGTCGTTCTTGAACATCGGCACTGCAGCGCGCCACTCCTGGCCACTGCTCCAACGGGTGTATACCGGCCAGAACCTGCCGTCATGCTCGGTGCCGTCGTGGCAGTTGCTGGTAGAGCAGGTATTGATCGAGTGGCCGTGGCAGCTGTTACAGTTGGTCCTACCCTGGTTCCAGCTGTAAGTCTTGTCAATGTCGGGGTTTATCGTGCCGTCGCTGTGGCAGTAAACGTTGTAGCAGGTTTTTCTGGCAGAGCTGTATGCAGGGAACGGTTTGTTGGTTATGCGCCAGTTGGGTGCAATAACTACGTCCTTGACCTTGTTGACATGCTTGGTTCTGTCTTTAATGCTGTTATCGGTATTAGCGGTGTCATAATGACAATAGTAGCAGGGATATTTCCTGATCCACTGAGCGCCAACCAATCTGCCGTGACCGGCAGAGCTCATTGTTGTCTGGGTTGCCCTGGTCCCGCGGTGGCATGAATCGCATTCGAGAGGGGTGGTGTCGGTCCAGACCACGGCTCTCTTTGGTGCATGGCCAAGGGCATCGCTGTGGCAATAGGTGTTGCTGCACCCCTTGGTGTCGGTGGCAAAATCACCTGCCTCATTAAAGGCCACATCCTTGATCTTGTTGACATGGAGCGATTTGTCCCTGATGGCTGGGGTATCGTTGACTGTGGCGGTATGACACTTCTCACAGGCAAAGGTATAAGAGTTAATATGCTTAGCATGCGCATTGGTTGCCATTGGCGAACCGCTGTCTTTGGTGCCGCCATGACAGCCGGCACAGTTTTCAGCCAGAGAACTGCCCCACTGCGGTTGCTTGTACAAACCAGGGTCATTGCCATCGCTATGGCAATAGAGATTCGAGCAGGTTCCGTTGCGCAAAGGGTGCTGGCTCGGCAGGTATCCGGCATTGACGCTACCAGCATAACTGCCGCCGCTGTTAGGAGGGGTGCTGAAGGTAACGGCATGGCTTCTGCGGCCAGCGCTTGTTGCATGGATGAACGGTTTCGGATCGGTTGTGTATGAAGGGTGGCATTTACTGCAGATAGTGCCGATGGTTCTTCCGGCAGCAGATGACAACGACGAAAAGTGCTTTACATGGCTGCCGGTTTCCGGAGGGGCCAGATGGCAGGAGTTGCAGTCTGACGGCACCATGAACGATTGGCTTCCCCAGACAGGAGTGGCAGTTTCAAAATGGCAGTTGACGTTGTTGCACTGCCCCAGAACAGGGGTAGCGGTCTGCGGAAATGCCGAGGTGGAGTTGGCGAAAACCGAGGTCTGATTTTTGTATCTGGCCGTTAAAGGTGAGCTGTTAATATTGGATGATACCTTGATCTTGCCGTCCCGGTGGCCGATGCCATAACTGTCAGTCCCAGGGTGGCATATCGTACAGTTAGATTTCGTTGCACCTTCAGGAAGATGGGTCCGGTGATTGCCGCGAAAACCGCCGGAAACAGGGTTTCTGCCTAGGTTGTCATCCAGGGGGCGATAATCGCCCTGGGTATCAGAAATCTTGGTGCCATGGCATTCATAACACTCGATTGAAGCCAGGGCACTGCCGGTAAAGAGAGTAAAAACCAGGAACAGCAGAAATAAAAACCGGGGATATCGGCTCGCACGCCTTAGTATCCCCGGACAACTAAGCTCATTAATTTGCAGACGGTCGGCTCGACGTCTATCTGATGGTCGCATTAAGTGAAACCTCTCTAATAAATAATCACTAACATAACTACTCGTTTATATTGACATATCATTATTAAAGCGAAAATAATATTTAAGTTAAAGTAATGAAAAAATTAATTACATAATTCAAATTATCGGTTATATGACCGCAAAATTAATGAGCATGCCGTGTTTTCAACGAATTCCGGATAACGAACATGCTCTCAGCCGATGCGACGCAGCCCATCTGCAACCTTGATGGTTGCGCCGCGCCAGGTAGGGAAAATCCCCGCTATGATGCCAACTGTAGCCGCTGCCGCCAAGTCAAGCAGCACGGTCTCTTGTGTTACCTGAAAAACCGGGAAAAACTGGGAAAGCTCTGTCTCGATCCAATGGGCTGCCGGGAATGTCGCAGCAATTCCCAGCATCCCGCCTGCCAGTGAGATTGCAAAAGATTCGCCAAAAATCACCCCGGCGATGTGTACTGTGCCAAAGCCAAGGGTCTTGAGAGTCGCGTATTCGGATATCCGCTCCCGGGCGGTCATCGCCATGGTGTTGGCAGCAACTACCATGATGATCACAATCACCACATAGGAAACGATCTGAATGGCAATCACGATTGCCTCGGTCATGGCTACAAAACTCAGCTGGAAGGCCTTTTCCGTCTCGGTCAGCGTCTCGGCAAGAGAGTTGCGAAACTGGTCATCTACCGCCTGTGCCACCTCTGCCGCCTGCTCAGGCCTCTTGACCCCCACCAGGAAGATCCCGGTCTGATCCGCTCGGCGCGGCATGGTTTTCTTGAGCGTCTCGTTCAGGTAGTCCCAGTGGAAGAAGAATTGACTCTCATCGGTGGTTCGTTCACTCCCCCGATAAATCCCGCGAAGCACGAAATCCCACTGACCGGGGAATATCGTCCCTTTAAGGGTAATCTGGTCGCCAATTTTCCATCCCTGCTTTAGCGCCAGCTTTCTTCCTGCCACTACCCCTTTACGATCCATCAGAAAGGCCTTGCGTTCATCATCGCTAAGCATGAACTCAGGATAAAGATCGAGATAATTGCCGGAAACGGCGAAGTTCGGGAAAAAGTTCTTCTCCGACTTGTATATCCCGCCGAACCAATTGGCGTTCGCTACCTTAGTCACCCCGGAAACCTGGCGGATCTTGTCGCGATACGATATGGGAAGAGAAAACACCAGGGAGATGGAGCTTCTGGTGACAAGCCGCGTGGCGGAAGACGACTCGGCACCCAGATACCAGAGCTCTACCAGGGTCCGTAGCAGACCGAACGCAATAACAGCAATGGCAACACCTGCTACCGTGAGCAGTGAGCGGAGAGGATGCCGAAAGGTATTCCGGATGATAAGCTTAAGGACAAACATTGGATCAGTGGGGATCTTGAAAGGGATCAGCAACCAGCAACCCCTTTTCGAGGTGAATTACGCGATGGGCCTTTTCAGCTGCCCGAGGGTCATGGGTGACCATGATCACAGTCTTGCCGAACTCCCTGACCAAACGATCCATCAGTTGCAGGATATCGCCGGCCGAAACCCGGTCAAGGTCACCGGTAGGCTCATCAGCAACGATTATTTCCGGGTCGGTAACGATTGCCCTGGCAATGGCCACCCGCTGCTGCTGGCCACCGGAAAGCTGCGAAGGGTAATGATCCATCCGGTCGGCAAGGCCAACCAGTTCAAGAACCATGGCAACATGGTTACGGCGTTCGCGCCGCGAAAGAGCAGTGAGCAACAGTGGTAGCTCTACATTTTCAAAAGCAGTCAGAACCGGGATCAGATTGTAGAACTGAAAGACAAAACCAACGTTCATTGACCTCCAGGATGCCATCTCGGTCTCGGAGAAGCGAGTAATCTCCTCCCCGCCGATCCGGATGGAGCCGCTGTCCACACTGTCGATACCGGCAATCAGGTTAAGCAGGGTACTCTTGCCGGAGCCAGATGGCCCCATCAGCGCCAGAAACTCACCCGATGCAATGGAAAAGGTGATGTCCTCAAGCACAGGCACCGTCTGACTGCCTCGGTGGTATGACTTTGCAACCCCCTTAATGTCAACCAGTGGATCAGAATTCATTCCGGCTCCGGGTTATCTAATATTCACCAGGAGAAGTGTCAGATCGTCCTTGAGCGGAGCGCCAGCAACAAACCGTTCCATTGCGCCAAGGATAGCTCCCAGTTCTTCCTGGCAATTTGCAAAATCAGCATCGGCAAATGCTGTGGCAAGCCGTTCCGAGCCAAACTGCTCCTCATGCAGGTTTTCTGCCTCTACCAGGCCATCAGTGAAGAGCAGAAAGCGGTCTCCTTGATCCAGGGAAACCATCTTTTCCTCGAACGTCACATGGGGCATCACACCAATGATCATCCCGTCTGCATTGAGTTCCTCCGTCAAGCCGTCTTTGCGGCGTAACAGCTGCGAGTTATGGCCAGCACTTGCGTAAGAGAGCTGCAGCTTGTTCTCATCAAACCGGAGATAGAACATGCTGACAAACAGTTCAGCCCTGGTCAGGTCGCCATATAGCGCTTCGTTCAGCATAGCAAGCATCTCGCCACAACCTCTATGCATGGCTGTCGGCTGCCCCTGCAGCGCCCCCCTGATCTCGGCAACAATCAAAGCCGAACCAACGTTGTGCCCGGCCACGTCAGCAATTACCAAGTCAATAACACCGTCACCCCTTTTGAACAGGTCGAAATAGTCCCCTCCCAGGTGTCCTGCAGGACGGTAGAGCGTAGCAAAGTCAAGCCGGCCAGTGGCCGGAAGAGCGTGAGGGATCAGCGCAGACTGGATGGCACCCGCAATCTCCATCTCCTTGGCAACCATCGCCTTCTCCTGAAGCGCAACGCGGATCTGTTCCGTCTGCTCCAGGACTTTCCGTTCCAATTCCTGCTCATGGGCCCGTTGCTCAAGGAACAGGCGGCGCTGTTCCAGAGTGTTTCTGACGGTTATTAGCAGCCGGTCCGCTGAGAATGGCTTGATCAGGTAATCCACGGCACCGAGGTGAATGCAACTCATAGCTGTTTCAGTGTCGGTGACGCTAGTCAGCATAACAACAAACGTGTCGGCGTAGAGTGTCCTCAAATCCTTCAGCAGCTCCAGGCCGGTGCGGCCAGGCATGACAATATCGCTGATCACCAGACTGAAGTCGCGGGTCTCCATAATCGAAAGCGCCTCATCGGCATCTTTCGCCTCCAGGCATTCATAGCCCTCTTCACGCAAGGTCTCGGTCAGCAATACGCGTATAGCCCTGCTGTCGTCCACCACCAGAATTGCGTCGCCCATGACAGCCACCTATTTTTTCTCCACAGCCTTCACTTTAACGCCGTCACCAAGCTTGTCTGATGGACGGTTGACGAGCAACTCTCCGGCAGTTACCCCCTTCAAGACCTCTATCAGGTCACCGATCGGCTCGCCGATTGTAATGACCACCTCTTTTGCTCGGCCATCCTTAAGAATAAACAGCTTTTTCACCCCACCACGTTCCCGTATCGCCTCTTTCGGCACAGCAATCCGTGGGCGCTGCTCCGCAGGCTTCACTTCCCGCTCAAGGAAGGCAACCTTTGCGCTCATTTCCGGAAGGATCCCCGGCGCGGTATCAAGGAAACGGACCTTGACCATGACACTTGCCTTGCTCCGGTCGGCAGTGGGCACGATTGTCTGCAGCAGCCCGCGAAACCGGGCGTCAGGCAGGGCATCAAGCTGGATCTCGCACGGCTGTCCCACCTTGATTTTCGCCAGGTTTGATTCGGACACATCGGCCTCAACCTGGACCGAACCAAGATCGGCAATGGTTACCACAGCAGCCTTGGCATTAGCGGCAGCCCCGATTGGAGTAACGATGTCGCCGACATCCGCATTTTTGGTGAGCACCACCCCGTCAAACGGGGCGCGGATCATGGTGTATTCCACAGCAGCCTTTGCAGCGGCAAGATTCGCCTCTGCGCTTGCGATCGTAGAAACTGCCCCTTTCTCGGCTGCTTTTGCCCGGCTCAGGCGCGCCTCAGCCGTGTCAAAGTCGGCCCGAGAGAGCACTCCTGATTCGACCAGCTGCTTTGCCCGGCCAAAGGCACGGTCGGCATCGAGCAGCTCAGCCCGCGCCTGCTCAAGACTTGCCCGTGCCGTTGCCACAGCCGCCGCAGCGTTGTCGCGACCGGCAGTTACATCCCTGTTTTCCAGCCGCGCCAGCAGTTGCCCTCCCTGGACATGGCTCCCTTCCTCTACGCCAAGCCATTCAAGCTGGCCAGTTGTTTTCGGCGCCACTGCTGCCTTTCTCTGGGCAACCACATAGCCACTGGCATTGAGAATGGTGAAACTCTGTGAGGGATAGATCTGACTGACTGTCACCGTCTCAACGGTGGCAACGGAAAACACCTTAACTGCAGAGGCAATCAATACCGCAAGTACCAGGATGACAGATCCAGCGACTATCAGCTTCCTGCCCCCACGCGGCTGTTTATAGCCGGTCGTTTTTTTATCAATTGCCAATCGGCTGAGATCAGTCTCGGACATGAAACAAACTCCACAAAAAAGCGGGGTTCATCACCCCGCTTGGTCAAATTAAGTTCAGCACCGATCAGAATCTACTTGATCCGGGCTTCAACAGCATTCCAATCAATGTTCTTGAAAAAGGACTCGATATAGTCAGCCCGCTTTAGCCCATAATCCAGCATGAATGCATGCTCAAACACGTCCATCACCAGGATTGGCTGACACCCGGACGGATTTGCCACATCATGCTCATTGACCCAGAAATTGATCAGCCGACCATTAGCCGGATCCTGGTAGAGCACCACCCAGCCTATGCCCCGCATGGCTCCGGTAGCACGAAACTCCTTTTCCCATGCTTCAACGCTGCCGAAACTCTCTGCCATCCTGGCTGCCAGCTTGCCGCTTTTGTTCAAAGGCGCAGTGCCGCCAAGGTTTTCGAAATACAGTTCGTGCAAGCGCATCCCGTTGAATTCCCACCCCAGGCGACGCTTCAGCTCCGCAAACTCGGGGGTAGCACCCTTGTCCGCCTTGATCATAGCATCAAGGGCATCAAGCACCTTGTTGGTGTTGGTCACATACCCCTGGTACAGCGTGAAATGGTTGTTGATCAATGCGTCGCTGAAGCCGGCCATGCCGACGAGCTTTGAATAGTCTTTGGCTGCATAAGTCATCTCTCGGTCTCCTTTAACAGTGAAATACGATCATGTAAAACGGATACCACGAAAGAAAGGAAATGCAAGCAAGGAGTTGGCTACATCTGGAGAGAGCTGCAGGCGGGGCAATGCGGAGAACGACGCAGCGGAACTTCTCGAAATTTCATCTTAAGGGAATCATAGGTCAGGAGCCGGTCGAGCAGCAGCTCACCAATCCCCAACAGCGATTTTATCGCCTCGGTTGCCTGGATAGTCCCGATTATGCCGGGCAACACCCCCAGGACTCCTGCTCGCGAACATGCCAGCGAAGTCGTTTCGTCGGGAGCTGCCGGGAAGATACAGCGATAACAGGCTGATTTACCCGGCAATACTGTCATGGTCTGACCGGAATACTTTAAAATACCGCCATGAGAGTAAGGTTTTCCCGCTGAGACGCAGGCGTCGTTGATCAGGAATTTTGCGTCAAAGTTATCGGTGCAGTCCAGGACAAAGTCGTATTGGGCCAACAGTTCCGCGATGTTGTCGCGTTCAATCCGAAATTGATGCGCAGTGAGCGTCAGGTCCGGGTTGATCGCAGCCAGTTTTGCCACGGCAGAGGCGGTCTTGGCAACACCGATATCTGCAGTAGCATGAAGAATCTGGCGTTGCAGATTCGACAGGTCCACGATATCGGAATCAGCGATACCGATTGAGCCGACTCCTGCTGCGGCAAGGTAGAGTGCAGCCGGAGACCCGAGGCCACCGGCGCCGATTATCAACACGCGACCGGTCAGCAATCTCTCCTGGCCGAGTTCTCCGACACCGTCAAGCATCAGATGCCGTGCGTATCGCTCTTTCTGGGGGTCAGTCAACATGCAGATCAGGATACAGAAAAGGGGTTGCTCTCGCAACCCCTTCATGCAGCAGGCAAAAAGCGGGCGTTATTCTCAAACGCCCTGTGCTTCAGCTAGGATCGGGGTTAAGGTATTCTTGATCTTTCTCAGGGCAGCTTCCTCAATCTGGCGCACCCGTTCGCGAGAGATCGAAAAATGGTCTGCGATATCCTGCAGGGTCAGCGGTTCGTCAGAGGTCACGCGCTTCTCGATTATGAAGCGCTCCTTTTCATTCAGTGTGGCAACGGCCTTGCCTATTTCACGGCTGAGTTCACGATTTACCTGCAGCTCTCCGAGCATCTCTTCCTGATTAAGCCGGTCATCGGCAAGAGTCTCCAGCATGGTGGCCCCATCCTCATCGCCAAACTCGGCATCAAGGGAAAATTCGCCACGCATTCTCTGCCCCATCTCAATCAGCTCAGACTCTTTCACGTCAAGCGATGCTGCTGCCGCCTTGGTGTCGTCGCCGCCCATAAGGCTCTTAATGGCATTCTTGGCCTGGTTCATCTTGAAGAAAAGCTTTTTCTGCGCCTGGGTAGTGCCGATTTTCAGCAGGCTCCAGGTAGAAATTATGTAATTCTGGATATAGGCGCGGATCCACCACACAGCATACGAGATCAGACGGATGCCCCGATACGGGTCGTATTTCCTGACTGCCATCATCAGGCCGATATTCCCTTCTTGGATCAGGTCGATCATCTTCATCCCGTAGGAACGGTACTCGGCAGCTATTTTTACGACAAAACGCAGGTTCGCAGTAATCAGACGGTGAGCAGCCTCGATGTCCTTGTCTCGGTAAAAGCGAACCGCCAGCTCATGCTCTTCCTCTGGTTCCAGAACCTTGAACTTCTTTATTTCAGCCATGTACAAGGAAAGACTATCCGAAACAACCGGCAGATTCATTGTTGTTGTCATATCTAACACCTCCTGCTGCGCCATCAAACTCGTTAGCACTCTATTTCTCTGAGTGCTAAAACTATAACAATAAACTGTTTAAATTTCAAGGGGTGTCTACTATTTTCCATTCAAACCAAGTCCAGTGGAAATACCCGAAGCCAACAGATAAGCCAATGAATCCCTGTCTCCCCGGCTTTCTCTGCTTGACAAACTCAGGTATTATGGTCAATTAGAAACGTATAAGTTGAGATTTATAGCTATTGAAATTATTATTCCTTTTTATTGCTTGGCACTATAGGAGGCCGCTTCATGGAAAAGCGCAACTTCTCGCGAATCACATTCAATGTTGGCACTGTTATCAAATGGCAAGACAAGAGCCTTAAGGGAGAAGTTGAGAACCTCAGCCTCCAGGGGATGCTCGCCCGGATAACCGACCCCCTTCCCACTGGCGAAGAGGTTGAAATAACCATTTATCTCACCGGCGTTTCTCCTCAGATCCCGATAAACCTGCAAGGGGAAGTCATCCGGAGTTCCGAGGAAGGGCTGGCCCTTAAATTCATCAAAATGAATACTGACTCTTTCATCCACCTGCGTAACATAATGGCTCATAACACCGGTGACAGCAGCAAGGTCATGGATGAGCTGTTCAGCTTCATAAAACACAAGCAAGAGTCTGTCGATAACCACTGATCAATGCCTTGCAGGCAAGGCAAGCACCTCTCCTTTCAAACACCGGCCTTTTAACAAAACAGGCATCAGACTCTTATTGGTCGCTGATTGTCCACCATGATCATTAAACGCCCCATAATCCTTACCATAATCATCAGTGCCGCAATCCTGGCAAGTGCACTGTATCTGGCGCCACAACTTCTGAATCGTTATCTTGACCTGGATACCTACAAAAGCGAAATCCTTGCCCAGGTCGAAGAAACGCTGAACAGGAAAGTGCTTTACACTAAGGGTGATTTTTCCTTATCCCCAGGCCCAACCTTCTCGTTCAGCAATATCGTGATAAAGGAGAAAGACGGGTTTTCCGACTTCATAACTGCCGAGAGGGTTAATTTCAAGCTTTCTCTGTTCCAACTACTGGAAGGAAATATTGCCCTTTCGGAACTGAAGCTCGAAAAGCCTGTAATAACAATAATCCGCAACCAAGCCGGCGAGTTTAACATCAGCGACCTGCTGACCAGCAAGGACAGCAGCAAAACCATGAATGTCAGGGGCATAAGCCTTTCTAAAGCAGCCATTAGGTTTTCTGATATGGCTGTGGCGGCGGAAGGTTTTAATCTAACCCTTTCCGAAGCAGACCTGGCGCTGGACAACCTCGCACGGGGTAAAAAAACCGGCTTCACCCTGAACACCTTATTGCAGACTGCCGGACAAAAAAGCACGCTAACCCTTAATGGGACCCTGCGTCTGCCAAAGCAGGGGAAACCGCTTTCCGAAAGTGACCTCAATGCCAAGATCAAGGCCAAGAATCTCCCTCCTGGCCACTTCTGGGGATACTACTCCCGCTATCTCCCCTTTAGAAAGATCAGCGGTCTTTTCGACCTCGACCTCACGCTGAAAGGTAAGCCTCAAAATTTTACCTCTTCCGGAGGGATAACAGTAGCCGGTCTCCGTTTTGACTACCCACAGGTGTTTCATTCAGTGCTCACCCCCAAAGACCTCCATGTCGAGTACAATCTCGAGCGCACTCCGACCGCCGTCAAGGTCAAGTCAATTGCCTTGAGAGTTGATAATCTGAAAGTAAAGGGAAGTTGTGACATCCTCGACATCAATACCAGAGACCCGAGGATCACGGCCAAGGCAACGACTTCCAACTTCAGGCTTGAAGAGTTCAGAGGCTATATCCCTTACGGCATAATCGTCAAGGATACCGCCGATTACATTGAGCAGCACATCATGGGTGGAGTCTACCGACTTGATGAAGGGTCGCTTGATGGCAGGATCAGCCAGATACTGCACATGGAAAAAGGGGAAAACTACAACATCCTCTACATTCGAGGTAAGGTTGAGCAGGGCCTGATCTCCTACGGCCCTGCGGTTCCGACCTTTAACAGCATCAAGGGTGGGCTGGAGATGAAAGGCAAGGATTTCATCCTCCACGGCATGACCGCCCGCTTCGGCACCTCACCCTTTACTCTGGAGGGGCGGATCACCGACTATCCACTCGTCACACCCTGTTCTTACCCGTTTTCCATGGAAATGAAACCGATGCAGCCGGAAATCGCCTGGCTCATGGGCCGGAAATGGGGGAACAGTCTGGGGTTCAGCGGAAACTCAACGCTGCAGCTGAAAGGGAGCGGCACATCCAGCAGTTACGGTCTCTCCGGGGATTGGGATCTCACCCAGGCGGCATACAACTATCCGGACCTGATCAGGAAGCCGGCAGGACGGCCCAACAGTGCCAGTTTCACCGGAGTCATCACCAGGCAGGAGATGAAGTTGACCGCGCTCCGCTACACACTTGCGCCGTTGACGCTTTCACTGGCGGCCAACTACCGTTATTCAGGCAATCCGTGGCTGGGACTGGATCTCAAAACCAACCGTTTCCAGATATCGGAAATAGCCGCAATGATCCCCAAGATATTGCCTTATCAACCGACCGGAATCATTCAGACATCGGTTCAGGGAGAATCTGCTACCGGAGAGCCTGCTGATTTGAGCTGGAAGGGAACAGCATTGATGTCAGGCTGTTCACTCAAACCTAGCGGCACGATTCGGCCATTAAGCGCAATCAACGGTGCCATCAACTTTTCAGGAAACACCCTGGAAACATCGCAGCTCTCAGTCCGGCTTGGCAGTTCGACCATCCAGGGGAAAGGCTCGATGACCGGCTACAGCACCCCATCCCTGAAACTGGTTTTTACATCGCCACTTCTGGACCCCCTTGATCTGGGACTTGCTCCGCCGGTCAAAGGGATGAAGGTCGCTAAGATCGCCGGCAACATCTCTTTAAAAGAAAACGACCTGAGCATTGCGGCTCTCTCAGGTCAAATCAACAAGACAAGTCTTGCAATCAAAGGTTCGATCCGTAACATCAGACAACATCCTAATGCCGATATCTCAGTCACCTCGCCCCATCTTAATGTTGATGACGTCCTACTTCTCACCTCTTTGGAGCAGGAAAAGCGCGGGGTTTCAGGCCCATCCCCTACGGTCAGGGCAGCCATAACCGCTGATTCGGTTCTGGCTCTTGATATCCCATTTGCCGTAGTCAAGGGCGATCTGCTGCTGGAAAACGGCATTCTCTATATTCAGCCACTTTCTGCGGCTCTTGCCGGTGGGAAATTTACCGGGAATATCAGAGTTGACACCAATGAGTCAGGCTCTTCAAGACGAATGCAGGTCGGGTGCAAACTTGAAGGCGCTTCAGCGGAAAAACTTCTTCGCGCCCTGGGGGTGAATAAACAAGAGATTACCGGGACTGTTGACCTTCAAGGCGAACTCTCGGCAAAAGGAGACTCAGGCGCAGAGATAAAACGTACGGCCCTCGGCTCGGCAAAAATCCGCATAGAAGAAGGTTCGTTACGACGCTTCGCCACCCTGTCGAAGGTATTTTCCATACTCAACGTGTCGCAACTCTTGAAATTCCAGCTCCCTGACATGGTTACCGGCGGCATGCCATTCAATGAAATGACCGGCAGCTTTGCCATCAAAGACGGGATAGTCTCCACCAGCAATCTCTACGTAGACAGTGACGCCATTAATATCTCAACCGTCGGGAGCTACAACCTTTACAAAGACGAGCTCGATGCGACCATCGGCGTAAAGCCGCTGCAGACAATCGACAAAGTTGTCAGCCGCATACCTCTGGTCGGCTGGATTCTCACCGGAAAGGACAAATCTTTGGTCACAGCCTACTTTGAAGCAAAGGGGAAATTGGAAAACCCTGAAGTAAAGGCAGTGCCGGTTAAAGGGATGGCAAAAGGCGTGCTTGACATTTTCCGCCGGATTTTTGAGCTGCCGGCCAGGCTGGTAACAGACACCGGAGAGGTGATTATCGGCAAGTAAATCCTTTATGTGATTTTTTTATTGTATTAAATTTCTTTCCTGTGATATTTTGTCAAACGGTCAATTACACCCCCCATAGGAGGTTCTAAGGTGAAAAAGCAGATAGTAGTAGTACTCGCAGTAGTAGCACTCGCAGCTTTCGGTTGTAACAAGAAGCAGGAAGCACCTAAAGCCGAAGCTCCGGCTGCAGCTCCGGCTGGCCAGGCAGCACCTGGTGCCCAGGGCGGCAATCCACACGCAGGCATCCAGAAGATCGAAATCCCTGCTGGCGCCGGTCACAAAGGCAAAGTTGTAGAAACAATGAACTCCGGCGGCTACACCTACGCTCTGGTTGAAGAAAATGGCCAGAAACTGTGGGTAGCTGTAATGGAAACCAAAGTTGAGAAAGGTGCACTCGTTGAGTTCCCTGATTCTCCGCCAATGGTTAACTTCCAGAGCAAGACCCTCAACAGAACATTTGACAAGATTATCTTTGCTCCAGGCCTCCGCATCGCCGGCAAGTAATCCTGTTTGAAATGCTTCGCAAAGAAAGGGCGAAACCGGTAGGTTTCGCCCTTTCTTTTTTCAGTAGTAATTCAACAGAACAGCTACCCCCCACATAGCTCAGCCGCCCGGCTTAAACACAAGCGTGACCGCTTTTTGTCCCCAATCAGCCGAAACAGTTCGCCCAGTGCCCGGTATGCCGGTTCGTGGTTCGGCACCAGCTCGCTTAGTCGCTGAAATGCCGCTATGGCCTCATCCACCCTGCCGGCATCACCGAACAACTCCCCTAAGGCAAGCCAACCCCAAGGGTTGTCCGGTTCATTGGTTATGATCTCGCGATATTCCCTCTCGGCACCCCGTTCATTGCCGCACAAAGCTTGAAACTCGCCGGCCATCAGGTTTGTCGTATGACAGAAACCCAGCTCTTTTTTCTGTCTTTTGTAATCAGCATCGGTAAACTGAGAGCTGTCAGCTGCAGACTCAACTGTTTTCAGCAATTTTCTGGTGGCTTTTTCGACATGCTGATCTCCCCGGACCGGGAAGGCGGGAGCCGGATTCTTCTCAAAAAGATCAGGACCCACCGCTCCTTTTTTTACAGCTTCGGCGAAAAGTGCGGTTCCCGGATAGTAGACCAGTGGCGAAACCTGACCATCACTGGGACGCATTGAGGCAATCAAGCGACAGGTAGCCTTGATGTCATCATCCGTCTCTTGGACCGTACCGGAAATAAGATAGATGGACAGCCGGATTCCTACTTCCCTGACCAGTTCCGCCGCGGCCTCGGATTCCGCCGGCGTTATTTTTTTGCCGAGACTTTCAAGGACTCTCAAAGATCCCGACTCAATCCCCAACTGGATGCACTCACACCCTGCCCGCTTCATCCATCCCAGCATCTCTCGATCAAGAGCATTCACCCTGGACTGACAGTTCCATAAAATGAAAATCCGCTGTTCAATGAGCAAGCGGCAGAACTCGATCACCCGCTTACGGTCAGCGGTAAAGGTATCGTCACGGATTGAAAAATATATAAGTCCGAACCGGTCCCGCAGAAAACGGATTTCGTCGACCATTGAACCGGGAGACCGAAATCGAAGCTTCCTTCCCCAGAAGAGGGGCGACGAACAGAACCTGCAGGTAGAGGGGCAACCACGAGAGGTAATGATGAACTCCAGTTGTTGCCGGGGATCGACACCGATACTGTTATTGAGGTATGTACCGGGGAAAGGAATTTCATCAAGGGTAGCCAATGGCGCGCGACTGCCGGCAAATACGGCACTGCCGTCTTCACCTCTGACAGCAAGCCCGGAAATACTGGTAAGCGAACCAGCCTTTCCGGCAAGGGCAGCAGCCAGATCCAGCATGGTCTGCTCCCCTTCCCCTAATGCGACGGCATCAACATCCGGCGAAGAGGCAAGAATTTCGCGCCAGCGGTAAGTTGCATGAGGCCCGCCAAGCAGGACAAAGCAGTCGGGGAGTACCGACTTTACAATCCTGGCAACTTCAAGGGTTTCGAACCGGTTGTGGGTGAACTGGGAAAGCCCTACAACAGAAGGGGAGTCAGCCCTCAGGCGGGAAACAATATCATGACTGTCCAGAAGGGAAAGATTTGCCACTCGGCTGTCAAAGCCTGCCTGGCAAAGTGCGGCATTGATCGAGAGCAACCCGATCGGCAGGAGCGAGGTATAAGGATCGTCCACTCCCTCAGGATGGGATTTATAGGCAAGCAAGATTCTCATAGCAAATCAGGGTACAAAAAAAATCCGGCCTTGCGACCGGATTTTGATGCTGTGCATGGGGCAATCAATTATTCAGCGATAGCCCCAAGGTATTCAGGGTATCGTTCTTGTCGGCCTCATCTGCCGATTCTTCCTCAATCCCGCTCAGCAGATCGTCAAACCGGAACAGATCGGGATTGATCTTTGAGATCCTTTTGGCGCCGAGATAGCGGGAACGGTAGTAATTGGAATTAAGAGAGGAGATGACAACCCGGCGGTCCCGTGAGGAAGCGTGGATCATACGGTTACCACCGAGATAGATGCCGACATGCGACGGGTATCGGGCATATGTCCGGAAAAAAACCAGATCGCCTTTTTTCAGATCACCGAGCGGCACCTGGCTGCCAACTTCAAACTGCTCTCTGGCACTGCGGGGCAGAGACACTTCCAGTTCCCGAAATACCTGCTGAACAAAAGCAGAGCAGTCCAGACCACTCCGGGAATTACCACCAAAACGGTAACGGGTTCCCAGGAAACCGTAAGCGGCATTCTTTAGCTGTTTGGCATTGTCCAGTTGCGCTTCGGCAATTGGCTTATGGATATCAGATGGGGTGCTGGGATCGGCTTCTGTAAGGTCACTCAGGCTTTGTTCATATTCCTTCTCGCTCAGGAGTTCCGAATAGCGCAGAGAATAACGCTTTGCAACCTTTGGGGCAGCAATCTCCTCCTTGGAGGCATCAACCTCGCGCAGCGCTATGACCTGACCAAGCTTCAGGCGCTTTTTACCGATATTATTGAGCCGTTTCAGGTCGGCAACAGCAACTCCGGTTTTCTTGGCGATCCGAGCAACGGTATCACCACGCTTGACTTTGTAAGTTGCCGGATTTTCGGTTTCAGGGGCATTTGAATCAGCTTGCAGGTTACGCGGAGGGATGATCAGAATATCGCCCTTTTTGACTTGGGCGCTGACAAGATTATTGGCGCTTTTCAGCTCATCAACGGAAACATGGTATTTCCGGGCGAGCGAAGTGAGGGTCTCGGTTTTCTTGACCTTGTGGGTTTTGGCTGCATGTGACAGAGAAGGAATTGTTGCAAGGCAAATGCAGAGCATCAATACTCGTAGGCAGTTCCGCATGCTTCCCCCTTTTTTTGTTTTAAAATAAATCACAAGCGCCAAAATTTATATAACAAAATACCTCTCATGTCAAGCCCGGAAGACAATAAAATTACCTTTCACTAGTAATTACACGGAGTTTGACCTGCCCATCATAAAGCACGTTAACCATTGGCGCCGGTCTCTGCAGAGGTCTTTCAACTACCTCGTTTTTTCTGACAGCAGCAAGATCCAGCGGCTCCGTTTCCACTGCTTCCAGACGGCTGACAACCGATGCCGGCCCTTCGACCGAAACCATCTCGGGCTCCACCGCTATCCGGCGCACGCGAGAATTGCCGTTCAGGCGGCCAAAAATCCTGGTTTTGATGCGCAACTCCCGGCGTATCTTACGGTCGGCATGAATCCGCACTGATGACGGCTTTACTGAAGTAACAACAACTCCCAGCGGCAATTTGAAGTCCTCGGTACGAATCGGCAACATACTCGTGCCTTCGTGGAGCTTTGCCAAATTGATATCGGCAACAATATCGAGCTGTCGTGGCGACGGGATCAGGTTGGAGAACACATTAAGCTGCACCTCCACATCCTCAGGCACGCTTTTCAGCAACACCACATCGTCAGGGAGATTATGGAACTTTATCGGCACGGTAACCGAAACAACCCCCCCCTGCTTTACCGCAATAACCAGCCAGCAGACCAGCACAATCCCGACCGTCACGACCTTTGGCCAAAAGTTCCTGAGTAACCGGTCCTTGACGGTCTCTTTTTCCACAATCGGCGAAGCCGCTGACAAAAGCCCGGTCAACCGTGCCGAAAGCGACTCCGGCGAATCAACCTTCTCGATCTCGCCGGAAACGGCCAGAGTTACTTCGCCCCGCTCCTCTGAAACCATGACCGCAACAGCGTCGGAGCGCTCGACAAGGCCGATGCCGGCCCGATGCCGTGTGCCAAAATGCCTCGGCAGGTCAGAGTTGAGAGAAAGCGGCAGATGACACGATGCCTGCGCGACCCTGCCGTCTTTTATCAGGACCGCGCCATCGTGCAGCGGGGTGCCGTTCTTGAAGATAGTCGCGATCAGCTGGCCGCCGGCCAGGCTGTCCAGAAGAACGCCATGGTGCAGGTACTCGTCAATCGGTTCGCGGCGCTGGAATACCACCAGAGCGCCGGTGCGCTCCGCTGCCAGAGAAAAAAGAGCTGCAGAGATCTCCATCAGATCCAGTTGCTGGAGATTGCCTTGGCGGCCGAAGAAATTGCGGAGCAGGCTGAACCGGTACAGCGCCTGACGGATCTCCACCTGGAAAATCACGATTATGACCACAAAGACTACGGTCCCCAGCTCCTGGAGAATCCAGCTGGTCATGAACAGGCCGAGGGTCCGCGTGACCATGTAGAGAATCGCCAGAAATGCGAGCCCCAGCACTACCTGTAACGCCTTGGTGTTCTTGAACCAGCTGTAGAGCTGATACACAAGAACACTCATAATGATAATATCTGCTATGTCCTGCGGCCTGATGTAAGGGAGCAGAGTTGCCTCCAGAGACGATTTGAGTGGCGAAGCTGTAAGCTGTGTGGTAATAAATCAGTTCGGAAGGTGGCTCGTTATACCATTTTTTGTGGCGAAAAGGTAGGGACAATGTACAAATTATCGGAGAAAGGGGAACGTATCAGGGAGATGTTCGACACCATCGCCCCGCGCTACGACCTGCTGAACCGTTTGCTATCACTTGGCATCGACCGCCGCTGGCGGACCTTTGCCGTATCTCAGATAAAAACCTCGCCAGGCGGCAAAGTGCTCGATATTGCCACCGGTACCGGTGACATTGCCTTGGAAATTGCCCTGCGGACGCCGAAAGATGTGGCTATCGTCGGCGCCGACATCAGCCGGGAAATGGTCGAGATCGGGCGACAGAAGGTAGCAGCATCTCCGCACTCCGATCGGATCACCTTTGAGATCGCCCCATGCGAAGCACTGCCGTTTGCTGACCAGGAGTTTGATGCGACAACCATAGCCTTCGGGATCCGCAACGTGGTTGACCGGCCCAAGGGTCTTGCTGAGATGCACCGGGTCCTCAAGCCCGGCGGACGGGCCGTAATCCTCGAATTCTCGATGCCGTCATCTCCCTTGTTTGAAAGACTTTACCGCTTATATTTCCTGACCATCCTTCCCAAGATCGGTGGCCTCTTCTCCAAGCAAAGCGCCTACCAGTACCTGCCGGATTCAGTGCTGGAATTCCCCTCCCGCGACGAGTTCAAAGCAATGATGGCCAAGGCGGGGTTTAGAAACATCCGCCATCACGACCTTACCTTTGGAATTGCGACCGTTTACGTCGGAGAGAAATAACTTACACCTTCATAACGTAAAAAGCCCCGGATCTCTCCGGGGCTTTTTGCTTAAACACGGCTTTCTTGCATGACTAGTTGTGGCAAAGAGAGCAAGCTTGGCCGCTTCCGACAACACCTTCCCACCTTGCGCCGTGGCAATAGATGTTCCGGCAAGACTCAATACCGTTGGCGTTGGCATATGGACCATGTAAGGTAATAGTACTGTCCCACGCGACGGGATGTTTGTGCTCAGGCCCGCCGATATGGCAATCAGAGCAGGCAATATTGGCTACACCGCCTGCGCCGTTTTCACCATGGCATTCAAAACAAGCCTCGACACCACTTGCCAGGGCTGCAGGCTTATGCCCGGCAAGCACCCAATTCTCAGGGTGTTTGCCAGTTACTGGGTCAAGGGTCCTTTCGGAGTTCGAATCACCGCAGGCGGTCAAAGCAAGGCAGGCCAACAAAAAGAACAATCCACGTATCGATGAAATCGCTTTTATCGGTGACATGTTATGCACCTCTCGTTGTTCTGCCGGCCATGGCATTTGACGCAGGATGCCGGGTTCATTCTGCCGTCGATCTTGTGCTGGCTCAGGTAATCGCCGCGATGTGGCAGAGCCCGCGCCGGATTATCCTTGTACTTGTCGCTCGGCTTGATCTCCTCCTTGTGCGCGTGGCAGTCGGAGCAGAACGCCTGGGTATGGCACCCCATGCAGACATTGGGTTGGCTGGCATAGAACTTGTGCTTGGCGTAGAAATCAACCGCCTTGTGGTTCATTGCGCCCCAGCTGTCGCTATGGCATTCGTTGCAGTCAGGCATTCCCTTGACCGCCTCAGGGTGCTTGCGGGCGATGCTGGGGCTGGCGCAGGCGTAAAGGAGCGATGCCAGGAGGGACAGAACCACTAGAAGAATAAATCTGCCGTTTCTCATTTGGCCCTCCCTTCTCCAGCGTATTTCATATCAAATGCATAGGTCAGTTTCACAAGCGCCCTCACCTCATTGTCATAATCCGGATTCTTGGAGTAATCGATGTCTGCGCCAAGACGCAGCGCTTCATTGAACTTGTAGCCGCCGCCGACTGTTGCGGTAAATGCGTCCCTGACACCGTTGACCGCGCTGTCATAGTGAACGTCGATCAGGTCAAGCGATACGTCGGCGTTATGAAACTCCTTGGCGGTATAAATCCGGTATTCGGTGTAGCGGAGTTTGTTCTGCTTGCCGTCCATCCGGTGGATCGACGCGCCGGCAGAATACGACTCCGGTTTGGCGTAAGCCAGCTTGGCGCCGTAGTAGTTGGCCGGTTGAGCTACCTTGTAGTCGTAATGCTTCATATCAACCGAAACCGACAGTTCCTTTGTCGGGTTGAGCGCAACAACGCCGCCTACTGCCGTCAGCTCCTCGTTCGGGTCGATACCGCGCCCAGGAAGACTGAAATTGAAAACCGACGTGGTCTGACCGGCAAAGTAATCCTTGTAATTGATCTTCGAGACGTCGGCACTGACCCGGAACATGTCGTTCGGCACCAGAGATACCGCATAGGCATGTTCCATCCAGTTGTTGGTAAGGGCATTAAAGGTGGACCGACCAGTCACATCAAGTTCCTTGGCCGGGTGGAACCAGAAATCGCCTCCCAACTCTTCACGATTGTTCTTGGTTTCGCCGGACGAGCGCAGGGCGCTGACACCGACGGTGTAGTACTTGTACATGCTGTGTGAAACCCTGCCGCCGAAGATCACGTCGCCGCCCTGGTAATTCGGTTCAGAAATAACCGGGTTACCGGCAAAGGCCGAGGCGGCAAAACCGGCAGCGATGTCGCTCCGGAGATAGATCCCGTCAAGGCGGTCGGAGGCAACCCCTTCGGTAACGAACTGTCGCCCCGCTGTAGCGACTATGTTGTTTTTAGCGGCCTGATAACTGATATATCCGTACTGCAGATCCGATTCATACGATTTCCGGTCGCGATTGCTCCTGTCGTCGAGGTTGACCCTGCCCCATCCGCCGAAGTTGGCGGAGAGTGTCCCCCCGTAGCTATCGTTGCTCAAAATGCCAAGCCGTAGGTATTCATACGCCGGAACTTCCAGTTTCTTTTCTGAGTTTCTGCCTATACGGAGTATCGTATCGGATTGCCCGGAAACGACTGTTTCAGCCATGGCCGGAGCAGCGGCCAGCAACAGACAGGCGGCCAAGGTGCCACCCGCCGCTTGCAGCGCCAATGGCAAGGGACGTCGTGTTTTACTAGTGCGATGGCTCTCCAAGAGATTCCCTCCTTTCTGGATTTCTCAATTACACTATTAATCTTTTAAACAAACAATTGGGTAATCCCTGCAAAGTCATTTTAGATAATGACTTCGGAAGGGGTCAGAAAATCTGACCCCTTCCTTTTCATCTGCAGATCACTACTACTGCGGTTTGTGGACTGTAGATGGTGCGGCAACTTTGTCATTAGTGTGGCAAAGAGTACACTGGTCAAAAGCAGTGCCCAGAGTGCTGCGCAGGACATTGTTATTGACTGCAACACCATTGGAGTTCATGTGAGCGGTTGCAGTAACTGCGCCGCCATAGCCGTGGCAGCTGATGCATGTAGCTGCAAGCGGAGTTGTCACCTTGTCAGTTGCGTTCGGGAGACTAGCGCGGTTTTGTGCAACGGTTCCTGCACCAAGAGTTTCATTAGTGGAAGCAAGGGCATTGGCGGATACAGTGCCGTAGGTGCCAGGCTTATGGCACATTTCGCAGTTGTTCAGCTGGCCCGGGAATACCACTTCGCTCCAATCATAGTAGAAGACGCCGCTGGTGCCACGATCGCGAACGAAGCGATATGGGTTACCTGCAGCCGCACGCATGCTGCCAGCATGGATACCGTGGATCATATCCTTGAGGTTGTTGGAGGCCTCTGGCCAGGTTGACGGGTCAGCTGCATTGTAACCGGCAGCTGTCAATGCTGCGTTATTAGTTGCATCCAGATTGGCAACGCTTGCGCCGCGGCCGCTGGTGCTCAGGTTCGGTACATGACACAAGGTACAGATGGCGATTTCGTAAACCCTATTGCCGCCATGACCTTCGAACCACTCATGGCACTTGGCGCACTTATCGCTATCAACAACGGTACGGCGAGCAGTATCGCCAGTTACAGTCTTGACAACTGCCTTGGTGTGACGAGCCACTGCAGGAGTTACCTGGGTGAAGTACGCCTGAAGGCCAACAGTTCTTAACTTGGCGCCGGCTGGGAAGTTGGAGGCAGCGGCTGTAATGGTTGCCGTGTAGTAGCCGCTTGAATCCGGCCCAGAGATGGTTCCTTTGGTATTGCCTGCTGCCAGGAGTTCGGCGATCCTGATGCTTGCCGGCTGAGCAGCTGCCATACCGAAGTTGTTGAAGTCATAATGGTTAGATGACCCTATTGTCTGGTTGGTGCCGGAAAGCGAATAAGCCATAAGGAAGGCCGGGCTTCCGGAGAATCCGCTGATGACCGCGTTTGCCGGTGGGGTAGTTGCAGTAGAACCGGTCCCTGTGAATACTACAGGAGTCGGTGCTGCGCCGGTGCCGCCGTCGCTCAGGATTCTGAACTTGATAACAGCCTGGTTACTGCCGTTGACCGATACGGTATTGATGTCGTAGGTGAAGTTGACAGCACCTGCAGGAACACTTGGATTGTTCGGGGTTGCATTATCAGTCAGGTGAGCAGTCTCGATGTCTTCAGTCTTGTGGCAGCCGGCGCAGTTGGCGTCGGTTGTCTGTACGCTATGTGCAACGTGGGTGCCGGTACCGGCCAAAGCATTGGCACCGGTAGCGAAATTGACGTTGTCATGGCAGGCGCCGCAGGCAGCACGGGTCGGCTTGGTTTTCCAGTTGTCGCCCTGTGGTGCGGCAGCAGAGAGTTTGTGGCACTTGCGGCAGTTTTTCTGGTCCTGAGGATAACCGACATCATTGAACGTGACACCGGCATAATCATAGCCTGTTTTGGTAAGCTTGTTCCCCATATGGATCTTGTGCACCATGGTCACAAAATCGCCGAGCACTTCGCCATCAGCGATATAGGTGGCTGCAGAGAAAGCACCGGCAACAGACGCTAAATTTGTCCGCCCGATTCTGCGCTGATCGTTGTGGCATACCACGCAGTAACGGGTATCAATCCGGCCGCCATGGGGAGTGGTGACGCCGATCTTGTCGTGACACTCATTGCAAGCCTCGGTTGTGGTGATCTCACGCTTGGTGCTTACTGCACCACCGGCCGGGACCCAGTCATAGATGATGTTGGTCGGTTTTGCCAGCGAGATCGGAGTCGAAGCGTTCGGTACGCTGCCGGAAACCTGGATCACCAGGCGGTGAGTAAGAGTCGGCTCGTAGGTAACATTGTTGGTCTGAGTTGGGTCGGTTATATTCTTGGCGAAAGTGTAGGTATAGCTACCATCACCGTTATCAACAAGATTAGCTGCGACGTTTTCAGTAGTAGGCCTGCTGGTCGAGGTAACCATGTAACTGACCCACTGGTCGCGATCATGAGTAGTTGCGCCGGGAACAAGCTTGGCAACAGTGAATCTCAGGTAGTTGAGACTAGTTGATGAGGTCGGGCTTGCAACCCCAAGGCCCTTAATCGGATTGCCATTAGAATCGGTAATCCTGAAATTTACAACAGGTGGACTGTTGATAGAAACGCTTGTTACCTGCCCAGTCAGCTGAAGTGCAGCCAAGGTTTCGGGAGCCACCGTCGAAGCATCGACAGTACCCTGCCCGGCGTTGAGGCCATTCCTGCCATCCTTGCCGTCAGAACATCCGCCCAGCATAAATGCTGCAGAGATAATTGCTGCGGCCATGAGACTTAATCTCTTCATTTGCATGCCCATCCTCCTTTTGTTGTTAAAAAAAACACTCTTCAGTAATTGCCTGCAGAAAACTTTGGTACCTCCTTTGTAGACCCGCTTTATCGGGACGGTTTGAGTTTAACTCGAATTCATGCCGAAGCCCCTTGAGCAAAGAGCCCGACAAAGGTTGTGATTGCCATAGTGCGGGGAGTATCGCGATATTGCTTGCGCTGGAGAATTTCTTCGGTGTTGAAAAAACTGAAGATCATGCCATAAAACGCCCTGGCGGCGAGATCGGCATCAAACTCCCTCATAACCCCAACTTTTTGTTGAGAGCGGAAATAGTCGGCAATAAGCGAGTAAACCCTGTCAAGGAATGCGTGGTATACCGAAAGCAGCTTTTCTGGGTTGCGCCTAACTTCCGACTGCATCAGGATGATCCATTCTTTCTGCTTGATCATGGAATCGAGCAGAAAATCCGCCATGTAAGTAAGAGCCACTGCGCATGGCTTTTCGTTGAGCTCCGGTTGAAGCGCCTTCAGAGCAGGAATCATTGAATAACTGGTCACTACCTCTTCAAGCAATTTTTCTTTTGACGGGAAATACCGGAATAATGTTATTTCGGCAACTCCCGCTTCCTGGGCAAGTTCGCGAGTGGTCGTCGCAAGGAACCCCTTGCTGGAAAAGAGGGTGAGACCTGCTGCCAGCAGCTTCTCTCGTGTTGTTGCCGTTTTTGAAGACAACATCCATCCCACTCCGACCAAGTTAAATATTACTAAATAATTTCAAACAGTTTCAGCGTAAGCACTTACACACACGGTCAAAAAAAATAAAAGGCCGTGAACATCAGCAAGCTATTCCGCGGCCTTTAATCTCTCATCGGCCCCGATAGCAAAAGGTTTAGCCGCTTTTAGATATTTTTTTCAGTTGTCGTAATTATTACTGAAAGTGTCGGCAATTCAAGTTTTACATTAAATTAAATTTAAATTACAAATTGTCAGAACCGTCTTTCCACGCACAAAAAAACCCCGGATTTCTCCGGGGCGGTTACTACTTCGGCAATGTTTATCCTGCGTGGTTATAGTCGTATCAAGTCTTCATGCTCTTCTTCATGCGGATTGATATGAATCATCACGTCACCGACATTGCTGAAGCGCTCGAAGATCTGGCGCTTGACCTCAGTGGCGATGTCATGCGACTGCTTGACGGTCATCGACGGGTCCATATCGAGCTTAAGATCGACGATGAGATACTGGCCGGAGCGTCGCCCCCGGATCTCGTGGACATGTTCGACGCCGGGAACCCCTTCGGCAATCGCGGTGACCCCAGCGATGAGTTCATCAGGCGGCTGACCGTCCATCAAATCGTGCGCTGCACCACTAAAGGTCTCCCAGCCGATATGGAAGATAAAGAACGCGGTCAGTCCTGCGGCAAGCGGGTCCATAAGCACAAAGCCAAAGTATGCACCGCCGACGCCGACCAGAGTGGCCACCGAGGTCAGGGCATCCTTGCGGTGGTCCTTGGCTATCGCCTCGACTGCCGGGCTTTCAAGCTTCTTTGATACTGTGCGAGTATAACGAAACAGCCCTTCCTTGATCAGTATGGTGGCAAAAGCCGCAATGACCGCCATGAACTGCGGCGCGGCATAGTCTCTGTTCACAATGGTCATCACTGCCTTGTAGAGAATGCCGCTGCCAGTTGCAAAGATGACCAGGGAGACAATGATGGCCGAGATGCTCTCGGCCTTGCCATGACCATATGGGTGTTTGTCGTCGTATGGCTTGCGCCCTATCTTCAAGGCTATTATGGTGCTGAGAATTGCGATGAAGTCGCAACCGCTCTCGACCCCGTCGGCAAACACTGCCTCAGAGTTGCCGTAGTGACCAGCCAGCAGCTTCATTACCATCAATATGGCATTTATCCAGAAACCAACCTTGATCACCCGGTCGGCCCGGCCAAATCGTTCGTCTCTCTCCATCAGCAGCTCTCCCGAAAATCCTTAATTCTGAGTTGCAGGTTTGCTCTCCCGTTCCAGACATTAATCTGCAGTTGGGCCGCGATGTCAATACACTCTGGCAGTGTGCGGCCTGCCATGCCGAAGCCGATTGCCTCCAGACGTCGTCCCGCTACTTGCAGCACCAGTTTGATATGTGTTTCCTTGAGAACCCTGGCATCGGCAACGCGCAGATTCCGCACCAGGAAAAGCGGCTCTGGGTTTCCCATCCCAAAAGGGTGTAGCGCGGCAACCTTCTCTGCCAGGTCAACAGAGATATCACCGGGGCACAGTTCTGAGTCGATAAGCAGTTCGGGGACAAGATCCTCCTCAGACAGCTCTCCTGCCGTCACTTCGTCGAAATGTTCGACAAAGGAAGCGAGTGCCGACTCGTCGATGGCAAGACCAGCCGCCTGACGATGACCGCCAAATCTGAGGAGATGGTCAGTACAGGCGTGAAGGGCCTGATAGAGATGAAAACCGGGGATGCTCCTGCCAGAGCCTCGGCCACTCCCCTGCTCCAGAGAGATGAGCACTGTCGGCCGGTGAAAGATATCTACAATCCGCGAGGCGACAATGCCGATGACGCCCGGATGCCACTCCGCGGACGCCAGCACGATACTGCGCCGGTTCGCCATCTCAGGGGACTCGGCTATCATCTGCAGGGCGCTCTGGAGGATCGCCTTCTCCACCGCCTGCCGCTCCGCGTTGCTCGCGTCCAGCTCGGCAGCGATCCGGCGGGCTTCCGTAAGGTCAGTGGACAAGAGCAGTTCCACGCCCAAGGCGGCGTCCTCAAGCCTCCCGGCGGCATTGAGCCGTGGTGCCAACCTGAACCCCACGCTACTGCAGCTCACCTCTCCGGACACCGACGCGACCTCTTTGAGCGCGGTTATTCCCGGACGTGACGATGTTTCCAGAACCTTTAGCCCGATGCGAGTAAGGATCCGGTTTTCGTCCTGCAGCGGCACAACATCGGCGATGGTGCCAAGAGCCACCAGATCTAGGTATGCCTTCAAGTCAGGTTCAGGCCGGTGCTTGAAGAGGCCGTCTTCCCGCAAACGCCGTCTGAGTGCCATCAGGAGATTGAACGCAACCCCCACTCCGGCAATCCCCTTGAACGGAAAGTCACATCCGGGTCTGAGCGGGTTGATAACGGCATAGGCTTCCGGGAGAGTATCGCCAGGGGTATGATGATCGGTGATGATCAGGTCGATGCCGAGGGACGCAGCCAGGCGTGCCTCTTCAACGGCAGTGACTCCACAGTCCACCGAAACCACTACTGTTGCCCCCTGAGAGGCGATCCGCGAGATGCCTTCCGTAGAAAGCCCGTAACCATCTTCCAGGCGCCGCGGAATATGATAGGTCACGGAAATGCCGACTTCGCGAAAAAAAGAGACCAACAGCGCAACCGAGGTTATGCCGTCCACATCGTAATCGCCGTAAATACAGACCAATTCTCCGTTAAGCCGAGCTTGGCTTAGCCTTGCCACAGCCCGGTCCATGTCGCGCAACAGCAATGGTTCATGAAGCCCGGCCAGAGAGGGTGAAAGATAGGCGGCAGCGGCAGCAGCGGTTGTAATTCCGCGGTTGACCAGTACCCGTGCTAAATCCGGCTTAAGAGCCTGCTCACGGGCAATCAGCGCAACCGCTGCCTCGTCTGCCTCCCTGATTTTCCATCGTTTTTCGGTTACCGGCTGCACAATATCCTCTAAAAAGAAACCCCGCATCAGCGGGGTTCCGGGACTACCTATTATAAGTAATGATAAAGCAGAAAGCTCCTGAGGCAAGCCATCATTTCATTCCCTGGGACATCCCCTGAGGGTTGGTCTTGATTTGCTCGATCATCCCCTTTACCTGTTGAGCTGTCGGACTGGTTGAATCGATGGTCAGGAATTTTTCCCAGGCGGCAATCGCCTTATCAGGCTGCTTCAGGTCTGAGGCGTAGACAACGCCCAGGTTCATCAGGCTCTGGGAATGGCGCGGGTCAATCTGGTTAGCCTTCTCGAAATTTGCCATTGCCTTGTCAAACCACCCCATCTTGCGGTACATGATCCCCTGGTCCGTGAGGATGTTCGGGTCTTTGGGATCAAGTTCCAGGGCCTTGCCATAAGCAGTAATCGCTTTCTGGGCCTGATCGGTGTCGAAATAGTCGTTGCCGAGCTGGACCCATGCCTGACGATTGCCCGGCTCCTTGGCAACAAGCTTCTCGGCTTCGGCAATCCGTGCCTGGTAATCTGTCGGGCTGCCTGATCCCATTGGGATCGCTGATTGCGTCTGTTGGGCCTTTTCGGCCTTGCCGGTGAATATCATGTAACCGATAAGAAGACCTGCGATCAGCGCCACTGCTGCTACAAGTATCTGTTCCCTGTTCAAAATTGAATCCTCCCTTATGCCTTAGCTTCAGCCTGGCTGAGCGCCTTTCTTTCCCAAAGTGCAACAATTGGGCTTGCAACGAAAATAGATGAATAAGTTGCCACTACTATACCGACTACCAGCGCAAAGGCAAAATCGTGGATAACCTCGCCACCGAACAGGAACAGCGATACTGCCGCCAGAAAGGTGGTAATCGAGGTAACGATGGTCCGGGACAACACCTCGTTGATGCTGCCGTTAAAGACGGTAATTACTGAAACCTTGAGATTTTTATGCAGGTTCTCGCGAATCCGGTCAAAAACGACAACCGTGTCGGTCAGCGAGTAGCCGGCAATGGTGAGGGCTGCGGTGATAAAGAGCAGATTGAACTCCTTGCCGAAGATGAAAAACACGGCGAACATGGCAAAGACATCATGCATGGTGGCGATGGTAGCACCAACGCCGAACTTGAAATCGAAACGCCAGGCGATATAGATGATAATCCCTACCAACGAGATTGCAATGGCTATCAAAGTGTCATTGCGAAGCTTGTCGCCGATGGACGGCCCGATCTCGGTTGAGCTTTCCACGGTGAAGGGATTGGCAGGAAATTCCTTCTTGAAGACGTCCTGTATGGTATCAGCTGCCTTGCCGGTCTCAAGAGTTGTTTTCCCCACCTTTACCAGGAGCTTGTTCCCGTCTTTGATATCCTGGAGATTGGCCTCTTTCAGGTTGTGCTTGGCCAGTGCGGCCCGCGCCTGGTCCATGTGAATCGGCTGGGCAAACTTAAGCTGTACTGACGTGCCGCCGGAGAAGTCGATCCCCATGTTTGCGGTGCCTCGCCAGATCTGAACCATGGCGAAAATACCGACTAGTGTAATTATGCCTGAAATGATGAACGAGATTTTTCTCATCCCGATAAAATCTATGTTTGTCTTCTTTAGCAGTTCCATGTCATCCCCCCTTAAATGCTCAGTTTCTTGACCCTGAGGCGGCTCAGGCAGAAGTCGAAGACCACCTTGGTAACCACCAGGGAGGTAAACAGGTTGATTATGATACCAAGAGAAAGGGAAACGGCAAACCCTTTGACCGGTCCCGTGCCGAACTGGAAGAGCACTGCAGCCGTGATGAGCGTTGTTACATGGGAGTCCATGATCGTCAGGAACGCCTTGTCATAACCGGAGTCCACGCCGGCTGACGGCGTCTTGCCGAGCCGCAGCTCCTCCCGGATCCTCTCAAAGATGAGAACGTTGGAGTCAACCGACATCCCGACCAACAGAACGATAGCGGCAATACCCGGGAGGGTAAGGGTTGCGCCAAGCGCAGCAAGCGCTCCCATAAGAAAGACAATGTTGAGCACCATCCCAAGGTTGGCGATCAGGCCGGAGGCCTTGTAATAGACAGTCATGAACACAACGACCAGCAGCACCCCGATCAGACCGGCCATGAGACCCTTGTTAATGGAGTCCTGTCCGAGGGATGGTCCGACCGTTTCGTTCTGGATAATATGAACCGGGGCCGGCAAAGAGCCGGCACGCAGGACAATGGCAAGGTCTGCAGCTTCCTTCTCGGTGAAGGATCCAGATATCTGGGCGCTGCCGCCTGAGATCCGCTCGCGAATTACCGGCGCTGAATAGATGTTGCTGTCCAGAACTATGGCAAACCGCTTGCCGACATTGGCCGCAGTAACCTGGTCAAACAGGCGTGCTCCGGTTGAGTTGAACTCGATCGCCACATAAGGCTGGTTGAACTGCGAATCGATCCGGACCTGGGCATCGGTAAGCAGGTCACCGGTGATCATCGCCTTTCTTTTAACTACCAGCGGCGTTTCCGATACCGCTCCGGTAGTCTGGTCAACCTTCTTCTCCATCAGCAGCTCTTCATCCTCGGGAAGGGTCCCGGGAGTTGCCATAGCAGCATTGACATTTTCGTCAACCAGCTTGAATTCCAGACGAGCCGTCTTGCCGATCAGCTCGATGGCGCGTTTCGGGTCCTTGATGCCAGGCAGCTGGACAACGATATGGTTGATCCCCTCACGCTGAATGGTCGGCTCGGAAACACCGAACTGGTCGATCCTGTTCCTGATGGTCTCCAGCGCCTGGGCAACAGCCTTGTCCTTACGGTCCTGGGCCACCTTGTCGTTCATCCTGATCTGGATATTGACGAATCCCCCCTCTTCAGAGGGTGAGAGCAGTTCCATCTCCGGATATTTCTTTTTGATCTGCGCCTGAACATTGTCAGAAGTCCCCTTGTCGTACAGGGTAAGCTGGACTTTGTCGGGAGCAATCCGTCCGATACGCTTGTAACGGAGGTTTTGAGCCGTCAGGGTGTCTTCCAGGTCAGTTGCGATCAGGTCAAGCGCACCTTCAACCGCCTTGACCGTGTCCACTTCCAACACCAGATGAGTTCCCCCCTGGAGATCCAGACCAAGATGGATCTTATCGGTCGGCATCATCCCTTTCCACCAGGACGGCAACTTGCTGACAAGGGTCGGAGTCAAAAAGACAAACGACAGTAGCAGGAACAACAGGGTTAAAACAACGCGTGAGCCAAAACCTTTTGTCATGCCGGTAATGCTCCTTTCGGATATAGCCTGAACAAAACGGGTAATGGGACGGTTTGCAACGCTACCAGCCACTCGAACAGCTTATCGCCATCGAGTCACCTGCGTTTTGCCTTTCGCCCCATTTACAACGCTTTGTAATTGGCTCAGATAGTCAGTCTTTTTTTACTACTGAAGCGATATGCCCTTTGTTAAATTTGACGTTTACTCCGGATGCTATCTCCAGGGTAACGACAGCGTCATCCAGGGCTGTGACTTTGCCATGCATGCCGCCGGCAGTAATCACCTGATCGCCCTTCTTGATATTGTCGAGCAGTGCCCGATGCTCCTTTGCCTTCTTCTGCTGCGGCCGAATCAGCAAAAAGTAGAAGATGGCAAACATAAGCACCAACGGTACAAGATTCATAAGGGCGCTCTGTGGGCCGCCCGCCGGGGCGCCACCTGGCGGAGTCCCCATTGCAAATGCCAATCCTAACATCGGTATTACCTCCAAAAAAAATATTACAGCAGAATTAGATTCTTCTTGCGTTCAGATGGAATGAGAGCTGGCATTCCCTCTTTACCTTTCATCTTTTAACAGGTTTTATCTCTTTTTGCATAAAAATCACGGCGGAAATCGGCAAACCGCCCGTCACTGATCGCCTTACGCGCCTGGGACATCAGATCAAGATAGTAGTTGAGATTGTGCCAGGTATTGAGCCGTGACGCCAGAATCTCGCCGGCCCGGTAAAGGTGGCGCAGATAGGCGCGGCTGAAGTTGCGACAGACATAACAGCTGCATTCGGGATCAATCGGACCACGGTCCTCGGCATAGATCGCACCCTTGATATTGACCCGGCCAAAACTCGTAAAGAGCATGCCATTTCTGGCATTTCGCGTAGGCATTACGCAGTCGAACATGTCAAAGCCGGCATTGATCCCTTCCACCAGATCCTCAGGTGTGCCGATCCCCATGACATAACGAGGCTTGTCTACCGGGAGATAAGGCGCGGTAAAATTCATCACGTCGAGCATCCGCTCTTTTTCCTCGCCTACCGATACCCCACCTAGGGCATAACCGTCAAAGGATATTTCTTGCAGCTCACATGCGCTCCGTGCCCGCAGGTCCTCGAAGATCCCCCCCTGAACAATGCCGAAAAGCGCCTGATCATCGCGCCGCTGCGCATCCTTGCAACGCCTGGCCCAACGGGTCGTCATCTCAAGCGACCGGCTGACATAGGCCCTGTCGCCCGGAGAGGGGGGGCATTCGTCAAAGCACATCATGATGTCGCTACCAAGGGCTTCCTGTACCTCAATCGACTTTTCCGGAGTCAGCATGTGGTAAGAACCGTCCAGATGAGACTGGAAGCGCACTCCCTCCTCGGTAATCTTGCGAAGCTCACCGAGACTGAACACCTGGAAGCCACCGCTGTCGGTAAGTATAGGACCATTCCATCCCATGAACTCGTGCAGGCCGCCCATTCGAGCGATCAGCTCATGGCCGGGCCGTAGATACAGATGATAGGTATTGCCGAGAATTATCTGTGCCCCGAGCTGCTTGAGTTCATCCGGGGTCATCGCCTTAACGGTTGCCTGGGTACCTACCGGCATGAAAATCGGGGTGTCGATTGTCCCATGCGGAGTTTTCAAAGAGCCGAGACGGGCCTGGCCGTCCTGCTTGATAAGCGTGAAATTTATGGCAGACAAGAAAACCTTCGCATCCTGATTCAATATATGATCATTGCATCGCCGTAGCTATAAAACCTGAATCTTCGCGCAACAGCCTCACGGTATGCCCGAAACAGCAAATCTTTCCCGGCAAATGCCGATACCAGCATCAGCAGGGTCGATTTGGGGAGATGAAAGTTTGTAATCAGAGTATCCACTACCTTGAACCGGTAACCGGGGGTGATGAAGATATCAGCATCGCCGTCCCCGGACTTCACGGTGCCGCACTCTGTTGCCGCATATTCCAAGGCCCTGGCAGTTGTTGTGCCAAGGGCGATCACCCTTCCACCAAGGCGCTTGGTGCTGGAGATCAGGTCTGCCGTGGCCTGCGGAATAAGGTAACGCTCCCGATGCATTCGGTGCTGGCTGAGATCGTCGCATCGTACCGGCAGGAACGTGCCGAGACCGACATGCAAAGTCAGCGCGGCAACGGCAACCCCACTCTGCCGTACCTGATCCAGCAACGCCTCGGTAAAATGCAGACCGGCAGTAGGAGCAGCCACTGCACCGCTGGCAGCAGCAAAAACCGTCTGATAGCGCTCTTTGTCGGCTTTATCTGCCTGTCGTTTTATGTACGGCGGTAAAGGCACCGTTCCGTGGCATTCGAGCCAGTTGGAAAAAAGATCCTGAGGCTCAAATGAAAGCTGCCAACACTCCTCTTCGCACCTTCCAGTCACAACAGCCGTCATCCCGTCGCTGAATAGAATCCGCGTCCCAGGAACAGGGGATTTTGAACACCGGAGCATCGCTTGCCAGGATTCACCTGGCTGGTCGAGGCGACGCACAAGAAACACCTCGACCTTGCCGCCGCTTTCCTTGTGCCCGAACAACCGTGCCGGTATCACTCGGGTATTGTTAACGACCAGCAGATCGCCCTGGCGAAACATCCCCGGGATTGAGCTGAAGAGCGTCTCTCCCACCTCGCCGCTGTGCCGGTCAATGGTCATCAGCCTGGAGGCATCGCGCTTTTCCGACGCCTCCTGGGCAATTAACTCTTGTGGCAGGTCATAATCAAAATCAGCAAGAAGCATTGATCAATCATCCGCCAGCGTGATTACCCGGGTACCGGGATAATAATAAGAGAGGATCTCCCGGTAATCAAAACCATCCGCTGCCCGCTGCTTCGCTCCCCACTGACATAACCCGACACCATGGCCGTTACCATTGCCGCTGATCAACAGGTCATCATCTTCAATCCGCACATCAAAGTTGGTACTTTTGATAACACTGTAACCGAGCGCTTTGCGAAAGGCCACTGCTGGAACCGATACCTTGCCGCGGGAACCGGAGAGGAACAGGACTGTAACCCTGCCGCTGCTGTTTCTTGACCCCAGGCGAACCTCACGCAGTCCTGGGATATTGAATCCGGACGCTTTCAGTTGCGCCTCAGCCTTTTTGAGTGGGATCTTCTGCTCCCAATGATAGGAGTTGACGTTCTGGCAGTATCTGCAGGCGACCCCGGTCAGGTATGGCAGCTTATAGCCCCAGACATTCTCCGATGCCTCAGTGTGCCCACCACAGTTGGAATGATAAAACGCCTGGATGATTGCCCCGTTGAACGTCAAGACTTCACCCGCAGTCTCCTTGACCCCTCGCGCTGCACGGCTGTCCTCTATATCGCACCCTTCGTAAACCTGGTCCATCACCGTCGATTCAAGGTGATACGGCGCCCCTTTGCGCGCATCTCTCTGGAAAATGGCATAGGACCTCGCTATCACCGCCTGGGCCTTCACCGCTTCCATAGGCCACTGTGAAGAAATCTCGCAGTTGATCAGGCCGATAAGGTAATCCTCAAGGGGAAGCTCATTTACTACCTGCAACCCTTTTTCTGCAGCAGTGATCTCAACGACTCCGCGGTAACCTTTGCCGTTCACACTGACAAATACCGGAGCGGAAACCTTTATCCCCCGCAAGGCCGAGCCGTTTACCGAGATCCCGCTCCTTGCTCTCGAAATCTCCAGAGGAAAGGAGACCCTTAACGGCTCACCTTTTTCGTCGGTTGCCAAGATGCCGTTGCCATCAAGCCTGATGCTTTCAGCTCCCTTGAAAAGTGCGACGCGAATCAGCTCCTGCTGAAAGCCACTATTCCCTGCTGTCATGGACGGCAGCAGAATAAGCAGTAAAAATATTGAGGATATCAGGCGCAAAATCATAACCTTTGCAAAAACTTAATGATGAAATCATACATCATCGTTTAAAGTCAATTGTTTTTGTCTTTAATGAGAACTTGATCTTGCAAGTTGGCCGGTGTTTTGCTTTAATGAGAAACACAGCGTTGATTGCCTTTGCGGCGCCAATGATATTGACAGCAGCAGTCATTGTCAAGGATATCAGCTTTGAAAGCGCTCCGCTGCAATCAAAGGCGTTGCTGCAGCACAAATAACGACCGGTTATCAGTGGTTCCAGCAAGAACCTGATAACAAATCGTTAACAATCCCGAGTTGTTAGCAAAAATTAACCGTCAAATGACCCATGTACATTCTGCCAAACCGAGAAACGGCAGAATTTTCTTCTGGAAATTGCTTATCAAAATGACGTCCCTGAAAACTAAAATATTCGGCATTATTACCATAATTGTGGTGACAATAGTCTCTGTCTCTTCCCTGGTGACCCTGAAGCAGCAGAATGAGACTATTACCGGCATTGCCTACCGCAATACTGCCATGCTTACTGAAACCATAAAGGGATCAATCACTGATGCCATGCTTTCAGGGCATTCTGGTGATATTCGCAAGATATTTTTTCAAATTTCCAACCAAAAACTGATTAAAACATTAAGGATCATTGACGAATCAGGAAAGGTTCTGAACTCTGCCAATCCGGATGAAATCGGCAAGACAGCATTCAGTAAACCGCTTTTGGCGTATAAAAAGCGCGGTGTAAATGCCGCCGGGACGTATCTTGGAGAGAATGTTTTCGTCAGTATCTCTCCGATCCTTAACTCGCCCGCCTGTTTTGGGTGCCATGATCCGTCAATCAAGGTACTGGGACTGCTGGAAATTGAAACGCCCACTGATTACCTCATCGGCTTCCTGGCAAACACCAAGAGACAGATTATCCTGACAGCAGCGGTCATCATCCTCCTGCTGCTTGTTTCCATATTTTTCTTTCTTGTCATCTACCTCGACAACCCGATTAAATCGCTTATTTGTTCCATGCAAAAGATTGAAGAGGGGGCGTTTGTAGCATCACCCATTTGCACCAGCAGCAGGGAGATGCACACCTTGTCACGGCAGTTCAATCGCATGGTGAAGCGCCTGCAAATCCTTATGGACACTGCGGTGCGCAATGAAGTCGAGTTGGTAAGAGCTCAGGAAAAGCTGTCTCATCACCAGGAAACGCACCTCATGAACAAGCAGCTTGAAGAACAGCTGCGGGAAATCGAATCGCTTAACATATCTCTTGAAGAGCGGATCGAGGAGATTGAAGAAGCCAATTACAAGATTGCCGACCTTGCAGGGGAGCTGGAGCACAAGAATGCAACCCTGGAAAGGGCAGTCGCACGTCTCTCAATGCTCCAGGGGGTCGGGCTGGGCATTAGTTCCACCATGGAGACAGCGCCGCTATTCGATTTTGTAATGAAGGCCACCATGGAAACCCTGCAGGCAGAAAAAGGGTACATTACCCAGTATGACCCTGATCATGAGACGATTACGGTATCGACCCTGCATGGCCATCAAAATAGCAGCATAGAACCTGTCAGAATGCACGCTTCGGCGTTCACTATCTCATCATGGGTCATTGCCAACAGACGCCCACTCCTTATTTCTAACATGAAGGATTACCCCAACTTCTGCAAAGACAACCCGCTCGGGTTCGAGCAGAATTCGGTCATTTGCGTCCCTCTTTATGCCAACGGCGATGTCATAGGCACCATTAACGTGGCAAACCGTATCGACCGGACCCCATTTACCAATGAAGACATGGAGTTGCTGATCACCATAGGGAGCCAAGCCGGCATTGCCATCAGAAATGCATTACTCTACGAGGATCAGCAAAAGAATTACCTGAACACGATCCAGTCTCTCGTTTCAGCCATTGAGGCCAGTGACAGTTACACCCGCGGCCATTCTGAACGTGTTACCTTTTTTTCCGTGTTACTGGCCAAGAGTCTGGATCTTTCAGCAGAACGTCTTTGTGTGATCGAGAGAGCCGCAATACTTCATGATATCGGCAAGATCGGCATAGATATTTCCATTCTGCACAAGCGCGAACCATTGACCGCTCTTGACATCATCCACCTCAGGGAACATCCCGTCATCGGCATGAAGATCCTCGAACCGATATCATTTCTTCAGGATGTCCGCACCTGCATCGGCCAGCACCACGAGAGATTCGACGGCACAGGCTACCCCAACAGGCAGGCTGCCGAAGGACTGCTGCTCGAATCACGAATACTTGCCATTGCGGACGCCTTTGACGCCATGACCTCGGACCGTCCGTACCGAAGGGCAATGCATGTTTCTGAAGCTGTTCGCGAGCTGTACCGAAATGCCGGGACGCAGTTTGACCCGGAACTCGTCGAGCGCTTCGTTGCTGAGCTGAGAAAGAATGGGCTCTGGACTGAATCAACGGTCCCCCGTTCAGACAATACCAATTCGATACCCATCTCCGCTTAACAGCAGTAAACCGTTTGCAGCCTCCCCGGACTCATGATATATAGCGTGTCAGCCGACATCTGTTCCCAATAACATTCCAGGTCGTAACCTGTGCCTTATTTACTCGAAGTCAATGAGCTTGCCGTTAATATTGCTGCGGCAGACCGAGAGGTCAGGGCGCTCAAAAGCGTCAGTTTCACTGTTGCAACAGGCGAAACCTTGGCAATCGTCGGGGAATCCGGTTGCGGTAAGAGCATGACTGCGCTGTCCCTGCTCAGGCTCCTCCCTCCCGGCGGACGAATCGTCAACGGCTCGATCTCGCTGAATGGCATTGAATTGACAACCCTCAGTGACCCAGAAATTCGACAAATCAGAGGCTCCCGGATCTCGATGATATTCCAGGAACCAATGACCTCCCTCAATCCGGTGCTGACAATAGGCTCGCAGGTTGCCGAGGGGCTAAGGCTTCACCGCAAGCTGTCCCGACAGGAAGCTCTTGCTGAAAGCATTGCCCTGTTGCAACAGGTAGGGATACCCTCACCGACTGACCGGAGCAAAGACTATCCCCATCAACTCTCCGGTGGTATGCGCCAGAGAGTAATGATCGCCATGGCACTTGCCTGCAAACCACTCCTCCTTGTTGCCGATGAACCGACGACAGCTCTGGATGTCACAATCCAGGCCCAGATTCTCGATCTGCTTAATCAGGTCAAGCGGGAGCGCGGCATGGGGATGATTCTGATATCCCATGACCTGGGGATTGTGGCAGAAAACGCCGAAAGAACTGCAATCATGTATGCCGGAACCATTGTTGAGTCTGCCGGCACCGAGGAACTGTTCAGAAATCCGCTGCATCCGTACACAAAGGGGCTGCTAGATTCCCTCCCGCAAAAAGCAGCGCCAGGGACCAGGCTCCCGACAATCCCAGGCCAAGTCCCCCGCGGTGACAGTGAACTTCAAGGTTGCGGGTTTTGCGAGCGTTGCCCGGATTGTCAGAAAGAATGCCACAGCCAGCCCCCGCCGGTAATAGAAACCCCTGACGGCCACATGGTCAGATGCTGGAAGCTGACATGACCCCAGTTATCGAAACCAGAGCCGTAAACAAACTCTTTACCTCGCGTTCAGGGCCATTTGACGCCGATAAGGTGTTGACTGCCGTAGCCGACGTCAGCATTGCCCTTGAAGCAGGCGAGACTCTCGGCATAGCTGGGGAAACAGGGTGCGGCAAATCGACGCTTGCACGTATAATGATGGGGCTGATCCCTCCTTCGTCAGGGCAGGTTCTTTACCGTGGAACAGCACTCAATGAAATGACCGGTAAAGATTTGGCTGATTTCAGAAAATCAGTGCAGATGATCTTTCAGGACCCCTTCTCCTCTTTAAATCCGAGAATGCGTATAGGTGACATCATCGGCGAGCCGCTGGTCATCAATAAAATGGCTTATGGAACAGCCTTAAAGGAGCGCGTTGCCAGTCTCATGGAACAGGTCGGTCTCCAACCGGAACTGGCAAGCAGGTATCCACACGAATTCTCCGGAGGGCAACGTCAAAGGATCGGCATTGCCCGGGCATTGGCAGCGGGGCCAAAGACATTGATCGCTGATGAACCGGTATCGGCTCTTGATCTTTCAATACAGGCCCAAATCATCAACCTGTTGATGGAACTGAAGCAGGATCATGACCTGGCGCTGGTCTTCATTGCCCACGATCTGTCGGCGGTGCGCCATGTCAGCGACCGGATCGCAATCATGTATCTTGGCCGGATTGTGGAACTTGGCAGCCGTGACGCAGTATTCTCCTCCTTTCGGCACCCGTACACAGAGGCACTGATCTCGGCAATCCCTCGGGTTTCACCATCAGGGCAATCCGGCAGGATCGTGCTTTCCGGCGACGTGCCCTCTCCACTGGCAATTCCGGCAGGATGCCCCTTCAGAAGCCGTTGTTTATACGCAAAGGAGCGGTGCAAGCAAGAGCTACCTCCTTTGGAGGAAAAGTCTTCCGGACATTTTGCTGCATGTCATTACAGCAATGAAATTTTTAGTTAACTCTTTCTATTGACAATTCTCTCAAACAGCTCTATACAAAAGCACTTGGTAGCTTCTGGCAGATTCAGGGGGGGTTTCAATCATGGAATTCGACAAAAGCAGGAACTTTGATTCTGAGGCTGAAATCTTCAAGGTGCTCGGACACCCGATAAGATTGAAAATCATTGCCGGACTTTGCGCCAAGGAATGCAATGTAAAGCATATCTGGGAGTGTCTCGGTCTGCCGCAGGCCACAGTTTCGCAGCACCTGGCACTGATGAAAAACAAAGGGATTATCGAGGGGAAGCGGGACGGCGTAGAGGTTCACTATACAGTTGTCCACCCGCTTGCCAAAAAGTTGATCGAGATCCTCGGCTGAAAGGCACTCTTTAGCAGCAACCAGACAGATGAAACGACAAATCCCCTCTCACGAGGGGATTTTTTTATCAGCAACGGTGCCACTAGCCAGAATCTTACGAATTACTTTTCCTGCCAACCCCATAGATTACCTCGTAAGTGGCGGGGATGCTCCCGTCCATGCCGAACCTCGCTTGGTATGCCTCGATCATCGCCAACATGACCCGACGTTCCGCAAGGCTCCTTGAGCTTCCGGGAGCAGCATTCCCGGCGCCGATGCGCCTGATCGAGCGAAGCAGGTGCAGAACATCGGTATGAACCTCCACCTCCAGTTCAGAAACCAGGTACTCCGCCTCAAGCCCCGAAACCTCTAGTGCTGTTGCCACCTCATCAGAATTCTTGAAGCTATGGGTACGATCAACGGCACCTCTGCCCACGGTTGCCACTGCACTACGGTAAGAGTCACGAAGTTCGAACAGGGTCTGTTGCCCGAAAAGGGCAAAGCAGAAACGCCCGCCAGGGCGCAATACCCGACGAAGCTCGACAAAAGCAGGTTCGAGCCTCTCAAGCCACTGAAAGGTGGACGTTGAAAGCACGAGATCGAACGATGCCTCTTGGAAAGGTAACTGCTCGGCATCGGCAGTGACAAATTGCACCCTAAGGTTGCCTGCAAGTCTCTCCCTGGCAGCCATCCCCATACCGAATGCCATGTCGAGCCCGGTCAGGCTGGCGTCCGGATACACTGCGGCCATCCGTTGCAGTAAAGCCCCGGTGCCGGAGCCGATATCAAGGATCTGACCGGGGCAATCATCCGGCGGCAATAACCGAACAATCCGGTCAAGCACCCTTTTCTGGACAATTGCATGACGATCGTATTCATGCGCCTGCGCATCAAATGAACTGCGAACCCTTTGGCGATCAATCCCGTTCATAAACCCTCGCCAGGAAAGTGCCGAGCACATGGTTAAAGATCTGGGGCTTGGACATGAACGGGGCGTGGCCGCACCCGTCAATTATCACCAGCTCGGCATTGCTGATCCGTTCAGCCATATAGCGCGACGCGGCAGGCAGGCAAGTGGCATCAGCCGCTCCGTGCATCAGCAACACAGGGATGTCAATCCCTGGCAGGATTTCCCGCTGGTCCGATTCCGCCAATGCGGTTAACGCCTGCAAAAGTATGGATAGCTCCGGTTGCTTCGACGGAATGATGATCTCTTTCACCACCCGCTGGTTTTGTTCTGGCGCCATTTCTCCGTCAACAAACATTCTTCTGAAGAAATCCCCCATCGCTCGTGACCGGTCCCGTTTGATCCGAAGCGCCATGCCGCGGACCTCTTCAGGGTGCAGACCGAATTCGAAGCCGTCACCGGCACTGAACCGTGGAGTCCCGCCGACAAGAACCAGCGAAGCCAAGCGGTCCCCTACTGACCTGAAGGTCTCAAGGGCAACCTGGGCCCCGAGGGACCAGCCGATGAGGGTTGCGTCTGTAAGATCCAGATGCCGGAACAGTGCCGCAACATCACCGCTAAGGTCAGGCATGGTAAGCCCTTGCCCTTCCGGTATTGCCGAATCACCATGACCACGCAGGTCCATGGTTATGACCTTGTATGACGACCAGAACTCTTCGGCCTGGAACCGCCATACCCGCTCGCTCATCCCCCAACCGTGAACAAAGACCAGGGGGAAACCCTCGCCCTGGACTTCGTAATGGAGCGACATCCTGCTTTCCGTGGCCACAAACGGCATTACTGAACAACCCCGAGTTTCCGGCCGACTCTGGTTATCGCTGCAGCGGCACCGGCCAAATCGTCCTCGGTATGAGTTGCCATTACTGTGCAGCGTAACCGACAGGTGCCTGCAGGAACCGTCGGAGGCCTGATTCCCTGCACGAAATACCCCTCGTCGAGAAGCATCCGGGTAAACTCCATGGCCAGGGGAGCCTCGCCCACCATGATCGGCACTATCTGCGTGGCACTGCCGGAGAGATCAAAGCCAGCGGTACTGAGCTGTTCACGAAACAGCGAGGTATTTCGCCGCAACTGTTCTCTCAGCACTGTCCCTTCGTCTGAATCGACCAGATCGATGGCTGCCAGCGCTGCCGCACAGACAGCAGGCGGCAGCGCTGTTGAAAAGATGAAGCTCCTCGAGGTGTTTACCAGGTACTCTATCAACTCACTTTTCCCGGCAACATATGCCCCGAAACTGCCGAGTGCCTTTCCCAGTGTGCCCATATGAAGATCCACGTCTTGAGAGACCCCGCAAAATTCAGCGCTCCCGCGGCCATGCTTCCCGAGAACCCCAGTGCCATGGGCATCGTCCACCATCAGCATTGCGCCGAACTCTTTTTTTATTGCTACCAGTTGCTGGAGATACGCGATGTCGCCGTCCATGCTGAAGACTCCGTCGGTCACCAGCAGTTTGCGCCCGGCAGAATTATGAGCCATCATCAGTTTTCTCAAGGCGCCAATATCGTTATGTGGATATCTCACCAGTTTTGCCCGGGAGAGGAGCGCTCCGTCAACAATACTGGCGTGGTTAAGGCGGTCGGAAAAGACAATATCACCCCTGCCGACAAGCGCCGGGATAATGCCGGTGTTTGCAGAATAGCCGGAATTGAACAACAGAGCGGCTTCAGTTCCTTTAAAACGAGCAATACGCCTTTCCAGAGCCTCGTGCAACTCCATGTTTCCGGACACAAGACGAGCAGCGCCACTGCCAACGCCGTAGCGTTCAATTGCTCTACAGGCAGCCTCTTTCAGCATCGGATGATTGGCAAGGCCAAGATAATTATTGGAACAGAGCAGTAACAGCTCCTGCCCAGCAATAGAGATACGGCTGCCCTGTTCGCTCTCTACAAGGCGCAGCGAGCGGTAAAGCCCCTGCTCTTTGAGAGCTGCAAGTTCCTTCCTGATCTCATCCAGCACGACGCACTCCCATCGGGTCTTAACAACAGAGTCGATTCCTATCATACTGCCGCCGGCTAGTCAACCAACAACAAACCTATAGTTAACCAGACTAACGGACTGTCTCCGGCAGGATATCGATAATGGTAACTTCAGGGGGCGCAAGAAAACGAATCGGCGGTCCCCAGGTCCCGGTGCCGCGGCTCACGTACAAAATGGAACCGTCCTCCAACCGGTTAGCCCCTGAATTGACAGGGAAAGAAAGGTAGGTAAGAAAGTTGAAAGGAAATATCTGTCCTTTATGGACATGGCCGGACAGCTGGAGATCAAATTTACCCTTGCTCCTCTGATCCACTGCCGGACGGTGCTTGAGGAGAATGGTATATGGTTTGTTTCCGGTCGCTGTGAACAAGCCTAGTTCATCACTATTGCCTACATCCCCCCAGCGCTGTGCTGCAGCGTCGTCAACTCCGGCGATAACCAGGAACGGCAAGACGGCAACCGCCTCTTTTCTCAGGGTGCGAAAACCTGACACCCGCAAAAAATCTAACGAATTTTGCACCCCTACGTAGAACTCGTGATTTCCGAGTACAGCAAAAGACCCGTAACGGGGCTTTATCTCATTGAATAGCTGTGAAAGCCCATTCAAGCGATGGATCTGGCCATCAACGATATCACCGGTAGCCACCACGATATCCGGATTTGCTGCTGAGACGACTTCCATCATCCTTTTAAGCCGCCACTTGCCGATCATCACTCCTACATGAACGTCCGAGATCTGCACTATCCGGATGCTCGGAGTTCCTGGAGGGATCTTAGCGCTTCTTATCGTAAGATTCTCAGTACGGATAAGCAAAGCTTCACAGAAACCATAGCAGGTTGCGAGCAACGCAACAGAGACCGTAATCCGCAGGACTGTGATCCTCAGTTTTTCATCAATTCCTGCAGCGCAGAATAACTGCCTGATCCGCCCTGTCAGTAACCAGAGATCAAAGAGAGCCAGAAAGACAATCAAGATAAAGGCAAACCCCATCCAGAGATAGCCAATCCAGGCAATGATTACCGATAGATCGGCAAATCCTTTTTTTTCGGCCATTCTGACAACGACAGGGACAACAATCATTGCAACAAGAAAGCATGCAAAAGCGACTCGTTGCGCCCTTACCCGCAGCAGCAACCGCAGCCGCCAATAAATGTAGATGTGCATACCACCGTAAAGGGTGAAGAAGGCAATAAGAAACAGGGACATGACCACTCCTTTGGTTAAATCTATACCATACCGTGGTTTACTTGCCTACCCAGGTGAGATAGAATAACCCCATGAGCACCAGAACCTTTGTTATCGGCGATGTACATGGTTGCGCCCTCACACTTCAGCACCTGCTCTTTAAAGTTGTCCGACTGCGGCATAGTGACAAGGTCTACCTGCTAGGTGACCTAATCGACCGGGGACCGCGAAGCAAGGAGGTGTTGGACACCATCCTCAGGCTGCAATCCGCCGGCTATTCCATAAATTCAGTCAAGGGCAATCATGAGGCAATGTTGCTCAATGCTTGCAGCAACCGCGATGAATTTTTCATGTGGCTGGAAAACGGAGGTGATGCAACCTTGCGCAGCTTTGATGTGGAAGACGCCTGCGAAATCCCACTGCCCTACCGCAAATTTCTTGAGTCACTACCCTACTACATTCTGTTGGACGGGTTCGTCCTTTGTCATGCCGGGATCAATTGCAATGCGGCTGCCCCTTTTCACGATACTCATTCCATGTTGTGGGGCCGCAATCTACCGGCAATCCCTGAACGAATCGGAGAGCGGCGGGTGATCTGTGGTCACACCGTTCACAGCCTTTCAGAAATAACTGAAAGCTTAGGTACAACCAGAATATCGCTCGATGCAGGGTGCGTCTTTAAGGAGCGCGGCGCTCTTGGTAACCTTGTAGCCTTGGAAACAGGCACCATGACCATATATCACAGTGTCAACATGGATAAC